>JAZRNX010000018.1:0-30285 GCA_045648365.1 Acutalibacteraceae bacterium | reverse complement strand
CAGCAGCATTTTCTATTTGAAATTCACCTATAAGTCCCGTTGAAAACTCCTCACCTTTATATATAAAGGTATTTCCCATTATATTTGATGATACAATTTTAGGTATTTCAGGGATTATCACATCGGGTGCAAATTCTTTTATAACCTTCAGCGCCTTTTCTGGTTGAGAGCCGACAGTTACTACTTTATTATTTTTAATGATACCGCATTTTTCATGGGTGATTTTTTCTATAGTGTTACCAAGAATTGCGGTATGGTCAAGTCCGATTTTAGTGATTACCGAAACGGTCACATTCCGTAGGATATTCGTAGCATCAAGACGACCGCCCAATCCCGTTTCCGCAACAACTATATCGCATCCTGTTTCGGCAAAATACAAGAATCCCACCGCGGTTATAAATTCAAACTCGGTTACATCTATATTGGTATTTTTAACCTTTTCTGAAAGACGGCAAAGGTCATCTTCGGATATAAACTCACCGTTTACGGTTATCCGCTCTCTAAAATCCACAATATAAGGAGAAGTAAAAAGCCCCACCTTATAACCTTCTTTTCGCAAAGCGGAAGCCACCATAACAGAAATCGAGCCTTTTCCGTTTGTCCCCGCAATATGAATAGCGGGAAACTTATCTTGCGGATTATCAATGGAGTTTAAAAGCATATTTATACGCTCAAGCCCTGCAGGGTGGGAAAACATACCAAGCGAGTGAATGTACTCTAAAGTTTCTTTGTACTTCATAACCTAATCTATCTGCCAATCAATAGGAGTTTGTCCCGATTCTTTGAGAATTTCGTTGGTTTTTGAAAAATGACCGCAACCAAAGAAACCGCCGTATGCTGAAAGAGGACTTGGATGAACCGTTATAAGTTTTTTATGAATGGGATTTTTAATGATTTCAGCCTTTTTTCTTGCATTAGCGCCCCAAAGCAAAAATACAACGGGCGTTTCCTTTTTATCGAGTTCGGCAATTACCCTATCGGTGAATTTTTCCCATCCGTAACCCTTATGGCTATTGGCCTCCCCCGCTCTTACCGTAAGGACATTATTAAGCATTAAGACACCTTGTTTTGCCCATTGAGTAAGTTCACCATGATTTGCAGGGATTATACTTAAATCGTTTTCCAGTTCTTTATACATATTACGAAGGGATGGCGGAATATCCACACCTTTTTTCACAGAGAAGCAAAGACCGTGGGCCTGACCAACGCCATGGTATGGGTCCTGACCGATTATAACCACCTTTGTGTCCTTAAAAGAGGTATATTTAAGGGCGTTAAATATATCGTTCATAGGCGGATATATGGTACGACCTGCATATTCGGTTTTTAAAAATCCCCTTAAGTTAATATAATAAGGTTTTTCCCATTCATCCTTTAATATATTATCCCAATCGTTTCCTATATTTACCATAAAGTACCTCAAATAATATCATAAACTTCAACTATGCCGCTACTGTGATAAAGGGAAGGAGTAATCATTATTGTGTATCCTCTGCCGTTATCACTGGTCCACTCAACCGAGCGCTTGCGAGGTACGGCGCAGGTGGCCAAAAACATCATTATTGCGCCTCCGTGCATAATAACTCCCGCATTGGTTATATCCTTTTCCATCATATCGCGGACTATCATGTTTATACCAAGGGCTATTCTCTTTATAAAATCGCTTGTGTCTTCACCTTCGGGTGTAGCCGAAATTTTACCTGAAGTCCATTCCAAATATTCTGGCATAATTTCAAGTTCCGCGGCGGTCTTGTTTTCAAAAACACCGAAATCATACTCGGTAAGTTCATCAACACTTATGGGGTCAAAGCCCGAATAAAGCGCGGCCGCAGTTTGTTTGCAACGAAGCATAGGGCTTGTATAAAGGGCTTCAATTTCGGGATATTCAAGATTTTCTCTTAAATCCTTAAGTTCCCTTAAACCTTCAGGTGATAATGGTAGGTCGGTTTTGCAGCCGATATATCTGCCATCAATATTCGCATCGGTCATTCCGTGACGGATAAGGTGAATTTTATAGGTCTTCATAAATTAACTCCGTTATTAAAATATTTGAAAGAAGCATACCTTTATCGGTTAAAGCAAGGTTTGGGTGATTAAAAGAAACCAAGCCTTCTCTTTCAAATTTGTTTATTTTGTATATAAGCTTTTGGGGAATTTCTTCGAAAAATTCTAGAAGATTTATTCCTTTTTTAAGTCGGAGAGCAAGCATAAGCTTTTCCTCCCTATCTCCGCCCTCGCCTTCAACTACTGTTTCGGGGCAAGAGATAAATTGTTTTAAATCGGCGGGATAGAAAAATCTTTTTCCCTCATAAAAAGAATGAGCAGAAGGTCCAATACCGATATATTCTTCACATTGCCAATATTTTAAATTATGGCGGCTATCCTTACCACTTTTGCAGAAATTAGATATTTCATAATGTTCATAAACCTTTTTCTTAAGATAATCGCACATATAAAGATACTGCTCTGCTTCTTCCTCTTCGCTGGGAAGGTTTAATTCTCTTTTAGCAAAAAGCGTTTTTTCTTCGATTTTAAGCATATATGCGGAAATGTGCTCGGGGTTTAAGCCGATGATAAAATCTATATTTTCTTTGAGAGATTTTATATCACTATCAGGCAGACAAATCATAAGGTCAAGGGAGATATTATCAAAACCTTCTTTCCTTGCAAGTTCTACCGCCGATTTTGCCGTTTCTGCAGTATGGGTACGGCCCAAAATCTTAAGCTCATTATCGTTGCCGCTTTGAACACCGATAGAAAGACGGTTAACTCCGCTTTCCCTTGCCGATTTTAAAAACTCTGAAGTTATGGAGCAAGGGTTGGCTTCCACCGTTATTTCGGCATTTTTTTCGACACTAAAATTATCATATACCGTTTTTACTATTTCCCCTATTTTTTCGCCTAAAATAGAGGGAGTTCCGCCGCCTATATAAATAGTATCAATGGGGCGGTCCGTAAGACCGCCCCATTTAATAATTTCATCTTTTAGCACAGAAAGGTAACGCGCGGTAACGGTGCCTTCCGGAAATGCTGAATAAAAATCACAGTAGGCGCATTTTTTAGCGCAAAAAGGTATATGAATATATAATCCCAGCGGCTTACGCAAGGATTTCACCAATGCAGCTACCGGGAACTGCGGCGGCGTTGGCTTCATCGGTATCGATGTGCATTGCAAGAGCATAACTATCACTTACACGGGCAACAACATCATCAAATACAAGGGCTCTGCCTTCGGTAGAAATTTTAACGCTAACTATCTGCTTATCGGTGATGCCAAATTTTTCACCGTCTGCTACGGTCATATGAATATGACGCTTTGCGGCGATAACGCCTTCTTTAAGCTCAACCTCACCGCAAGGACCTACGAGTTTGCAAGCGCCTGAGCCCGCAACATCACCTGATTCGCGGATAGGAGCGCTAACACCGATAGCGCGAGCGTCGGTAAGAGAAAGTTCAACCTGGTCGGCGGGTCTTGTAGGTCCTAAAATGGAAGCCTTTACGCTAGACTTGGGGCCAACAACGGTGATTTTCTCTTCACAAGCATACTGACCGGGTTGAGAAAGGTCTTTTTTAGGAGTAAGCTGATGACCTTTACCGAAAAGTATCTCAAGGGTCTCCTGTGTAACATGAGCGTGACGGGCTGAAATTTCAACTAATACTTCTTTTGCCATTTTTATAACTTCCTTTATAAAATTATTTTAAAAATTAAAGAGAATATTTTTTCTCATAAGCATTATATTCATCAACATATTCTTGGACTGCTGTTGTCTTGACATTGCGCAAATACTTATGAGCATCCAAGTTTTCCGTATGAAGCTGTAAGGTATATACCGCAATATTTGAGCAGTGGTCAGAAACTCGTTCGTAGTTAGTGAGCAAGTCAGAGAATACAAAACCGAGCTGAACGGTGCATTCGCCTCTCTGAAGGCGCTCAATATGACGGGCTTTGAGATTATCGCGAAGCTTATCAATAACCTGCTCCAGCGGCTCAACCTTGGTGGCAAGAGCTGTGTCATCATTAACAAAGGAATCAATAGCGTTGCTAACGATTTCTTTAAGGGCCTCGGTAATAACCGAAATCTCATGTCTTGCCTCTTCGGAGAAGATAATGCCTTTATCCTTAATTTCCTGAGCCAAATCGCAGACATTAAGGGCGTGGTCGGTAATTCTTTCAAAGTCACTTAATGAATGAAGCATACGAGCCACACTATGAGAATCATCGGCCGAAAGGTCTTTACTGCTGAGGCGTACAAGATAGGTGCCGAGTTTATCCTCGTATTTATCGGTAAGACCTTCTAATTCGCGAACCAAGTCAATCTGCTCGGCATTATAATTCTCAACTGCTTCAATAGAATTCATAAGGGCATTTCTTGTATGCTCAGCCATTTCGATTGTAAGGCGACGGCACTCGGAAAGCGCCAACGGAACATTATTGAATATACGCTCGTCCAAGAAAACGGTATGTGTCTTTTCTTCGCCGTCGGGAACAAGCAATTGGCAGAACTTAATAATAAGCTTTTTGATTGGGAGAAGAAGAGCTGTATTAACAGCGTTAAATAGGGTGTGAACAATAGCAACGCCAACCATTGCAATTTCGGCGCCCAAAATACCAACGCCGAATGCTTTCAAAATATACATTATTACCATGCATATAATTGAGCCGAAAACATTTACGGAGAAATGCATAATAACAACGCGTTTCGCATTTTTATTGGTGCCGAGACTTCCTATTAATGCAGTAACGCAGGTACCGATATTAGCGCCCAGCACCAAAGGAATAGCCATTTCCCAAGTAATACCGCCTGAAAGAGCAAGGGCTTGAACAATACCGATGGTAGCGGCAGATGACTGAATAACGCCTGTGAAAACAGTAGAAATAAGAAGTGCTACAATAGGACTTTTAAGGGTTGCTAAAAAGCTATCAAAACCAGGGATAGTGCGAACACTTACCATAGAATCGCTCATTAAATCCATGCCGCAGATAAGAATTGCAAAACCTATAAATATATTGCCGAGTTGCTTTTTCTTATCGCTTTTTGAAACCATCTGCATTGCAATGCCGATAAAGGCAAGAACGGGAGCAAAGAAACTGGGATTTAAAAGCTCAATATACCATTTACCCTCAATTCCCGCCAAGCTCAAGAGCCAAGCCGTAAGGGTTGTGCCCACATTGGAGCCCATTATAAGTCCAAATGTGTTATTGAAATTTAAAAGTCCCGAGTTAACAAGACCTACAAGCATTACCGTAAATGCCGAGGAGGACTGAATTGCAACCGTAATTCCGGCGCCTAAGAAAAAACCCAAAAAGTCATTGGCGGTAACCTTTTTCATTGTTCTTTCAAGACCGCCGCCTGCCATAGTTTCAAGGCCGCCCGACATAACGTTCATACCGAACAGGAAGAAAGTAAGTCCTAATATAAGCGGAATTACCATACTACTAATAATTGCCATATTCTTCTCCTTGATTATCTAACTAAAAAGCAATCTTTTCAGCAATATATGCCTTAAGCTCGCTAATGGGTATTCTTACCTGCTCCATAGTATCTCTGTCACGAACGGTTACGCAACCATCATTTTCAGAATCAAAGTCATAGGTAATGCAAAGAGGAGTACCGATTTCATCCTCTCTTCTGTAACGCTTACCGATAGAACCTGCGTCATCGAAATCAATCATAAAGTCTTTAGAAAGCTCGTTTTTGATTTCCATTGCCTTATCGGAAAGCTTCTTTGAAAGAGGAAGAATTGCGGCCTTAAAGGGCGCCAAAGCGGGATGGAGGCGAAGAACTACTCGCTTATCTCCCTTATCATCAATTTCCTCATCATAAGCATTGCAAAGGAATGCAAGGGTTACGCGGACTGCGCCCAAAGAGGGTTCTATAACATAAGGAACATATTTTTCATTGGTTTCTGGGTCGAAATATTCCATAGGTTCGCCCGAATGCTTAGCATGCTGAGAAAGGTCGTAATCTGTACGGTCGGCAACGCCCCAAAGCTCACCCCAACCGAATGGGAACAAGAACTCAAAGTCGGTTGTTGCTTTTGAATAGAAGCAAAGCTCATCTTTATCGTGGTCACGAAGACGGAGCGCCTTTTCTTCCATACCGAGATTTAAAAGCCAATCTCTGCAGAAGCTACGCCAGTAGTCAAACCACTCAAGGTCGGTGCCCGGCTTGCAGAAGAATTCAAGCTCCATCTGCTCAAATTCTCTTATACGGAAAATAAAGTTACCGGGAGTGATTTCGTTACGGAAAGATTTACCTATTTGACCTACGCCAAAGGGCAATTTCTTTCGTGTGGTTCTCTGAATATTCTTAAAGTTTACGAAAATTCCCTGTGCAGTTTCGGGACGGAGATAAAGAGTAGAGGTGCTATCCTCGGTTACGCCCTGAAATGTTTTAAACATAAGGTTGAATTTCCTGATATCTGTGAAATCGTGACTTCCGCAGGAAGGACAAGCAATTTCGTGCTCACGAATATATGCCATCATTTCATCATCGGTCATAGAAGCGGGGTTATCGGAAAGACCTTTTTCTGCAACATAATCCTCAATAAGCTTATCTGCTCTATGTCTTGTCTTGCACTGACGGCAATCCATCAAAGGGTCGGAAAATCCGCCGAGGTGACCCGAAGCCACCCAGGTTTCAGGGTTCATAATGATGGCACTGTCAAGTCCCACATTATAGGGGCTTTCCTGAACGAATTTCTTCCACCATGCCTTTTTAATATTGTTTTTAAGCTCAACGCCTAAAGGGCCGTAGTCCCAAGCGTTTGCAAGTCCCCCGTAGATTTCACTACCGGGGTATACAAAACCTCTGCCTTTGGCAAGGTTTACTATCATATCCATAGTTTTACCTGCGTTATCCATGTGTATTTTCCTCCTGAAAATTCAAATTTCCTCAGTTAACATATTAACAAAAATTCCATAAAAAGTCAATAAAATAACATATATAAAGCATAATTTGGATAAACTAAAATAAAAAACTCCCCACTTGACATATTAATATGTATAGTTTATACTTTAAACTGTTAATTTCCCATTGTTTTGGAGGTAATATTATTATGGATATTAATAAAATTCAACTTCACAATATTAACCTTAAAGAGTTTCTTGATGCCATTGACCACTGCAAAGGCGATGTGTTTCTCGAGACCGATGAAGGTGATTCATTGAATCTTAAATCAAAGCTCTGCCAGATTATCGGGCTTAGTAGCATTCTTTCAAATCCCGAGATTGGTGAAGCAACCATCCGTTGCACCAATCCCGAAGATGAAACTATGCTCTTTAGATTCAATCTTTATGGAAAAATCGATGATTAGGAGATTTAAAAATGGCTGATACAAATTTTTTAACCTATAAGGGCAAACCCCTTGTAAGAAAAGGTAATGAAATTTACTATGGTGATATGAGCGAAAAGCTCGTTGTAAGATTTGAAATTCTTTCCTACTCTAAAGAAGATAAACTTGAACTTGCCGATAAGGTCACCGTTCAACTTTTGGATAGTAATACCGACGCTCCTATTAAGGATAGAATCAAGAAGGAAAGCACCAAATCAACCTTCTTCGAAGCCCTAGATTTAGGTTTCACCTGGCTTGAAAGGTCGCTTTAATAAAAGCATAACCGCCTTGCAAATCGCAAGGCGGTTTTTATTGTATAACGAAAAAACAAGCCCCGTGATAACACGGAGCTTGTAATTTTTTGTGCAAAGAAATAATTATCTCTTGCTGAACTGGGGTGCACGACGTGCGCCTTTGAGACCGTATTTCTTTCTTTCCTTCATACGAGGGTCACGAGTGAGGAATCCTGCCTTCTTAAGAGCGGGGCGGAGTGCCTCATCGCACTGGAGAAGTGCACGAGAAATACCGTGACGGATAGCGCCGGCCTGACCGGTTACGCCGCCGCCTGCTACGCGGCATACGATATCAAACTTATCGGTATTTTCGGTGAGCGCTAAGGGCTGACGAACGATAAGCTTAAGAGTTTCCAGACCGAAATAATCGTCTATATCTCTTTCGTTGATGGTGATTTTACCTGTACCGTTATAGATACGAACACGGGCGACAGAGCTCTTTCTTCTGCCGGTGCCGTAGAAATAAGGCTTTCCTTCAAACATAATTCTGTCTCCCTTCCTTAAAATTCAAGCTTTTCGGGCTTCTGAGCAACCTGAGCAAACTTCTCATCCTTATAAACATGAAGTCTGGTCATTGCCTTGCGGCCGATAGTAGTATCGGGAATCATACCCTTAACTGCAAGTTCCATTGCAAGTTCGGGACGAGTCTTCATAAGGGTGCTATACTTAACCTCTTTAAGACCGCCTACGAAGCCGGTATGACGACGATAAAACTTCTGATCTAATTTTCTACCTGTTAAAACTGCCTTTTCAGCGTTGATAACAACAACATGGTCGCCGCAATCAACATGGGGAGTAAACTCCGGCTTGCCTTTACCGCGAAGTAAATCGGCAACCTTTACTGCTGTACGGCCGAGGGGCTTGCCTGCGGCGTCAACAATATACCATTTGCGCTGAATTTCAGCAGGTTTTGCCATAAATGTTGACATATTCAAAACCTCCAAAATTTTTCTTTTTCTAATCAGCTTGACTATAATACCATAAGGGCAAATTTTTGTCAACACATATTTTTTAAAAAATTAATTTAAAAATTAAAATCTCCGTTTTCCTCATTTTTTCTTCATTTTCCTCGTTTTTTCTAATTTATGATTTTACAAAAATTTTTATGCTTTTTCGCCAAATGTCACTTTTTAATTGAATTTGCGCGCGCTCTATGATATTATATATATAATTATTGATTTAGAAAGGGATGATTTTATGCGGATACTGGCAATTGGCGATATATATTCAGAAATCGGTTGCGAGTATGCCCTTAAAGTTATTCCAAAAATCAAGAGAGAAGAAAAAATCGACCTTACTGTTGCCAACGGTGAGAACTCCGCTCTCGGCAACGGCATAACCCCCACGAGCGCCGAAATGTTGTTTTCTGCAGGGGTTGACATTATTACGGGTGGCAACCATTCCCTTCGCCGCAAAGAAGTTTACGATATGCTTGATAATAATCCCTTTATTCTTCGTCCTCACAATATGGTTTGTGACGCAGGTGAAGGCTACCGCCTTATTGATATGGGAAGATGCTCCGTTGCGGTTATAAATCTTTTAGGTCACGCCTTTATGGAGAGGCAGGAAGTAACAAATCCCTTTGATGCCGCCGATGCTCTTATAGAAAAAGCTAAAAGTGACGGCGCAAAGATTATAATTGTGGATTTTCACGCCGAAGCCACAGGCGAAAAGAGAGCTATGGGACTTTATCTTGACGGTAAAGTTTCGATAGTTTTCGGTACCCACACCCATATTCCCACCGCAGATGCCCAGATACTTCCAAATGGAACGGGTTATATAACCGACCTTGGTTTTACAGGAGTTATTGACTCTATACTCGGTGTCAAAAGTTCTATTATTATAAACCGCTTAAAATCGGGTGGTTGCGAAAAATTCGAGGCCGCCGACGGAAAATGCACACTTAACGGTTGTATTTTCGATGTTGATAATAGCGGACTGTGCAAAGAAGTAAAGCAAATAATATTAAAGGAGGGTGAATTTTGAAAATCAAAAGTTTAATATGTATTTTTCTCTCCCTCACCCTACTTCTTAGTTTTACGGGTTGTAAAAACGGTAAAAAAGATAAGGATAAAAACAATAACCAAAATGAAAAAAGCGTAACCGCCAGTTTGCTCTACTGCAAATCCGATTCCTTTAATCCTTATACCGCAAGAACCGAAATCACCCGAGAACTCGCTAGTTTGGTATTTGAGCCACTTATTAAACTAGATAATGAATTCAATGTGATAAACCGTCTTGCAGAAGAAATAGAGAGCGAAGGAAATGTATGGAAAGTAAAACTTATAGATGCAAAATTCTCCGACGGCACAACGGTTACAGCAGATGATATTATTTATTCATATAATTTAGCTATTAACTCTAAAACCACACACGCCTCTACCCTTTCATCTGTAAAATCGGTAGTAGCGGAGAACTCTAAAACTGTGGTCTTCACCCTTAAAAGAATTGATAATTATTTTTCCAATCTTTTAAGTTTCCCCATCATTAAAGCAAACTCCGACACCCTTCTTGATTCAGACGGAGTTGCCGCTGCCCCCATAGGTTGCGGAAGATATATATTTGACGAGACTCAAAGCCTTTTAATACAAAACCAAAACTACTTCGGCAAATCAGGCCAGATAAAAACAATTAAACTTATTGATGCACCCGACGCAGATGCAGTTGCTCACTATGTTGAAATTGGTGCTTCTGACCTTTATTATTCCGATTCTGCTTCGGGTGATATAGTAAGAATGAGCGGTAAGCGTACACAGGTTAATCTAAACAATCTCGTTTATATTGGAATTAACTCGGCTTACCCCGAGCTTAAAAACAAAAATATCCGCTATGCTATATCCGCTGCTCTTGATAGAAACAAAATTTGCCGCAACGCTTTTTATAATAATGCAATAGCGGCAACAGGCTTTTTAAACCCTCTTTTTGATGATGCAAAGCCCTATCAAACCATCGATAGCACCCCTAATCTTAAAATAACAGTTGAGAATTTTGACCGAATAGGTTATAATAGTCTAGATGAGGAAGGATACCGCCTTAATTTTTCGGGCAGAAGAATTCATTTTACACTGCTCGTAAACGAAGAAAATCAGTCTAGAGTTATTGCGGCAGAGCTTATCAAAGAACAGCTTAAATCGGTTGGAATAGATATAACCGTCGTAAAGAAAAAATATGAGCAGTATATGGCGGCTTTATCCCAGAATGCTTTTCAGCTTTATTTAGGTGAAATCAGTGTTCCCAATAATATGGACCTTTCGGGTTTGGTTATTTCAGGCGGAAGCGCCGCTTTCGGTGTTTTCGGTGAAACCGTAAATCCCGATAAGGACAATGAAAATAAAGAGGAAAACGAGTCGGCTGAAGAAAAACCCATAGAAGTTGTAAAAACTTCTGTTCAAAGTGTTATAGAAGGTTTTTATAGCGGCAATGACTCTATCGGCTCGGTAGTAAGCGTTCTTTTGACCGAAATGCCTCAAATTCCCATTTGCTACAGACAAGGCGTATTGTTTTATGATTCCAAAATAGAAAGTGGTGTTAACGCTTCGGCGGATGACATATATCTTTCTATTGAAGAATACGCATATAAAAAATAAATCAGGAGGATTATTATATGATTGCTTATGAAACCAGAACAGGTACAATAACCTTTTCCGAAGCCTATCTTTCAAAACTTATCGGTCACGAAGTAACCTCCTGCTTCGGTGTTGTTGGCATGGCTCCAAGCAACAGCAAGCAGAAAATACTTGGTGTTTTTTCAAAAGACCAATCTATTGATACAGGTATCAAGGTTACAGGCAATACCGATACGGTTAATGTTGAAATTCATATTGTTGTAATTTACGGTATGAATATTAACGCTATTGCGGCCAGTATTACCGAAAAGGTAAGATATGCCGTTAAAGAAAATACGGGCATAACCGTAAACAAAGTTGTTGTCAAGGTTGACGGCATTAAAGAAGAATAATAATTACTTATTTGCCTTCGTAATAAGGAGTGTTTATTTTTGATTAACGGTAATACACTTCGCGACGCAATTATATCCGCCGCGAATAATCTTTCAAACTATCGCAAACAGGTCGACGACCTTAATATTTTCCCCGTTCCAGATGGTGATACGGGCACAAATATGTCTATGACTATTGCCAATTCCGTAAGAGAACTTGAAAAACTTGAAGGTGCTACTGCTGGTAAGGTTGCCTCGGTTAACGCTTCTGCCCTTTTGAGAGGCGCGCGCGGTAACTCGGGTGTTATCACCTCCCTTCTTTTCAGAGGTTTTGCTAAGGGTATCGGCGATGATGAATATGTAACTGCAGAAAATATCGCAAAGGCCTTCAAAGAAGGTGTTGACGCGGCTTATAAAGCAGTTATGAAACCCACCGAAGGAACAATTCTTACAGTTGCAAGAATTGCCTCCGAAAAGGCAACTGCCGCATATCAGGGCGGCGGTGATGAACTTGCCGTTTTCGGTGCCGCTATCGAAGGTGCAAACGAGGCTTTAGCTCAGACCCCCGAACTTCTCCCCGTTCTTAAAAAGGCGGGTGTAGTAGACGCAGGCGGTAAAGGTTTTGTGCTTATTCTTGACGGTATGATGTCAGTATTTAAAGAAGGCGTTATGATTGCCTCTAAAAATGCCACTGTGGATATTCCCGAAGAGGAAGAAGAATCCAGAAATGCCGCAGGTGAATTCGAAACAGAAATCACATTCACCTACTGCACCGAGTTTATCGTAAACCGCAGTAGTGAGGCCGAAAAAGAACCCGCAGAACTCAGAGCATATCTTGAAACTATCGGTGACTGCGTAGTGGTTGTTGATGATGATGAAATTATTAAAGTTCATGTCCACACCGACCACCCAGGTAACGCCATTGAAAATGCGCTCACCTTCGGCTCCCTTGTTCATCTCAAGATAGAAAATATGCGTGACCAACACGAAAGAGCTAAACACGACGCTCAGAACGCGCAAAAGAAACCCGCCAAGAGCGCCGACCTTAACGAAACTATCAAGCCCGTTGAGATTACCAAACCCGTTGGTTTTGTATCGGTTTGCGCAGGTGACGGTATTGCCGCATTATTCGGCGACTTGGGTGTTGATACCATCGTCAGCGGCGGTCAGACAATGAACCCTAGTACTGATGATATTTTAAAGGCGGTTGAATCTACTCCCGCAGAAACTGTTTTTGTTCTTCCTAATAACAAAAACATTATTATGGCAGCAGAACAGACCATTCCTATCAGCACTCGAAAGGTTATAGTGCTCCATACTCGTACTATTCCTCAAGGTATTACCGCTATGCTTAACTTTGACCCCGAGGCAGACAGTGAGGCAAATGCTATTGCAATGCTTAATGCCGCAGAAAAAATCGGCACAGGTCAGATTACCTTTGCCGCAAGAGATTCTGATTTTGACGGTCATAAGATTAAGAAGGGTGAACTTTTAGCCCTTAACGGCGGAAAGGTTTCCTTCACTGAAACCGACCTTACCAAAGCCGCAACCAAACTTGTTAAGCAAATGATAAATAAAAACAGCGAGTTTGTTACCGTGCTTTACGGCGAAGATGTAAGCGAAGAAACCGCATCCTCCATTGAAGCCGCACTTAACGCTAAGTTCGGCGATAAGGTTGAAATCACATTTATAAACGGCGGTCAGCCGGTTTACTATTTAATTATTTCAGTAGAGTGAGTTTGAAATATTATGTCAAATTTTAATACAGACATAAGATTTTTAAAAGGCGTTGGCGAAAAAAGAGCCACTGAACTTTACCGTTTGGGCATCGATACTATCGGTGCCCTTTTGCGTTTTTATCCGCGCGGTTACAAGGATTTAGGAGTAATTACCCCTATTTTTGACTGTAATGTAGGCGAAAAAGTATGTGTTAAAGGCACAATTTGCACCCCTATAAATGAGCATTACATAAGAAAAAATATGACCATTTATAAGTTTTCCGTTCGTGATGCGAGTGGGCTTATGAATGTTACAATGTTTAACTGTAAATACACCGTAAAACAACTGCGTACAGGTAGAGAGTATCTTTTCTATGGCAAGGTAGAAGCAAACGGATATTCCCTTTCGATGCAAACGCCTGAGATTTCAGAAGTTGGTGCCGCAGGTATTCACCCTATATATCCTGCCAGTGAAAAAATCTCATCGAAGCAGATTGAGAAACTTATAAAAACCGCTTTTGCATTACCTATGGAAAGTGACCCGTTGCCCCAAAGTTTGCGGGAGAAATATAGACTTCAAGACCTCAAAACCGCCCTTTTAAACATTCATTTTCCCAAAAACGATGAGGCGCTCTTGGGCGCTAAAAGAAGATTTGTTTTCGAAGAACTTTTCATTTTGCAACTTGGTCTTATGCTGCTTAAAGGTAAAAGAAAAATTGCAACAGAAAATATTATAAACAAAAATTTCATAAGCGAATTTTCTTCTCTTCTTCCCTATAAACTCACCTCCGCGCAAGAAAGAGCGTATGACGACTGTTTCCGTGATATGTCGGGCGGAAAGGTTATGAATCGACTGATACAGGGTGATGTAGGAAGCGGAAAAACTGCAGTTGCGGCGGCGCTTATGTATACACTCTCTAAAAACGGTTACCAATCGGCTCTTATGGCGCCCACCGAGATTTTAGCCGAACAGCACTTTAAAACCATCTCTGAAATTTTAGAGGGTAGCGAAATAAAGTGTTGTCTTCTCACGGGCTCTACTTCCAAGGGCAAAAAAGATAAAATCAAGGATGAACTTAAAACGGGCGAATACCATATTGTCATAGGCACACATGCCCTTTTAACCGAAGATACCGAATTTAACAACCTAGGTCTTGTAATAACCGATGAACAACACCGTTTTGGCGTAGCTCAAAGGGCAAAACTCGCCTCCAAAGGCACAGGTGTCCATACCCTTGTTATGTCAGCAACACCCATTCCCCGCACCCTTGGTCTTATTGTCTACGGTGACCTTGATATAACCGTAATTGATGAATATCCCCGCGGAAGACAAGCGGTTGACAGTTACCTAGTCACCGGTGAACTTCGCCCTCGGGTTTTCAACTTTATAAAAAAACATCTTGATGAAGGCCGCCAAGGGTATATTGTTTGTCCTCTCGTTGAAGAAAACGAAGAACTAGGTCTTTTAAGCGCCGAAGAATATTATGAAAAAATCGCGAAGAAACAATTTTCAGAATATAATGTAGGCCTTCTCCACGGCAAAATGAACGCTAAAGATAAGGACCGCATTATGCGTTCCTTTAAAGACGGTAAAATTAACCTTCTTATCTGTACCACGGTTATTGAGGTAGGTATTGATGTTCCAAATGCTGCCATAATGGTAATTGAAAATGCCGAGCGTTTCGGTCTTTCGCAGCTTCATCAATTAAGGGGAAGAATCGGCAGAGGAAAACACAAATCCAGCTGTATATTTATATCAGATATTAAAGGCGGCGTCACTAAAGAACGTCTTAATGTAATTACACAAAGTTCCGATGGTTTTAAAATTGCCGATGAAGATTTACGCCTTCGAGGCCCCGGTGATTTTCTCGGCAACCGCCAACACGGCCTTCCCAAGCTTAAAATTGCCGACCTTTTTGCCGACGGGGACACTTTGCGCCTTGCTGGGTTTGCGGCGGCAAATATACTGGAAAACGATCCACGGCTGAAATTAGAAGAAAACCTTGCTTTAAGAGAAGAAATTATATCTCTATATAAGCGACTTAATGAAAACTAAGACAAAAAAGCTCCAACCGATTCGGTTGGAGCTTTTAATTTATTTTGTAATTAATTGACGAGCGCTTGTTTTGCCCTCGGGAACTATTTCCCCTGCCTTCTCAAGTGAAATTTTAGTGAGGAACGGACCTACAATTTCGTATATAAGAACCGAGAAGAGCGTCAGGTTTGCTATCATATGGCCTTCACTACCAAGTTCTGACGCCTTAATTGCCATACCAAGTGCAACACCGGCTTGTGGGAGTAGTGTTATACCGAGATATTTAACTATATTGGGATTGCAACCTACGGCCTTTGCGCTTACAAATGAGCCGATATATTTACCTAAGGAACGGGTGATAATATAAATTAGACCAATAATAACCACCAACGCGTCGGTAAACACAGCGAGTTCCAGTTCCGCGCCGCTTAGTATGAAGAACAGCATAAATATAGGAGCTGTCCATCTATCAAGGCGGTCCATAAGTTCTTCTGAAAAGTCACATATATTGCAAAATACAGTACCAAGCATCATACATACAAGAAGTGATGAAAAGGCAATATGTACGCCAAAAACATTGAATTTAAGCATTGAAAGAGCCACGGTTAAAAGCACAAAGGTAACCGACATTGAAAGGCGCTTTGACCTGGAGTGGAAAAATCTTTCAAAGAAACTGAAAAGAAGTCCCATAACAAGACCAAGACCTAAAGAAAGCACTACCTCAAGTATGGGCTCAACCACAACCGAAAGTACATCAACTTTACCGGAAAGCATCGCCTTAGCAATACCGAAGGAAATCGCGAATACTATAAGTCCTACAGCATCATCAAGGGCAACTATGGGAAGAAGAATTGAGGTAAGAGGTCCCTTTGCCTTATACTGTCTTACAACCATCAAGGTTGCGGCGGGGGCGGTAGCCGAAGCAATAGCTCCCATAATTATAGCGGTGGGGAGGGTGATTTTTTCGGGGAAAAGGAAATGAAGACCGATGAAAGCCGCATCAACCAGTATTGTTGCGGCAAGGGCCTGAACTATTCCTATAACCAAGGCCTGCTTGCCGATATGCTTAATATCCGACATTCTGAATTCATTACCGATTGAAAAGGCGATAAATCCGAGAGCCACATCGGAAATTATGGAATAACTTTTTATATCGGCCATACTTGTAAATCCAAATCCCGATAAACCTAATGCGCCAAGGAGGTACGGTCCTACAAGAATTCCCGCAATAAGATAGGCGGTAACTGCGGGAAGTTTTAAAACCTTTGCAAGACGGGATAGCATAAGTCCCGTAAACATAGCGATTGAAAGACTTAATAAAATTTGCATAAAATCATCTCGATAATAAAAATTTCGACCCTATTATTCTAGTACTACCGGACAATAAAGTCAAGATAAAAAATACACAAAAATAACCTCACAGCAATAAAAAACTGTGAGGTTTTTGAATATATTAATTTGATGTTTCGTAGGCAACCTTTAAGGTATCTACGGGGAATGGCTTTTCCATCTTAAGCGCTTCAAAGATATCATAGTTAACAACCTGACCTGCTTTATATCCAACAACTCGGTTGCCTATGCCTTTGCTTAAAAGATGAACTGCTTCATTGCTGAGTTTGGTTGCGATAACCCTATCTCTTACGGTAGGTCTGCCACCACGCTGAACGTGACCTAAAATAGTAGGTCTTGATTCAATTCCGGTTTTCTCCTCAATTTCTTTAGCCATTTCTTCAACACCGCCTACACCCTCTGCAACAACTACAACAAAGTGCTTTTTACCTGTATGACGGGCAGCTTCTATTTTTTCAATAATCTCATCAGTGGTAATGGGAACTTCGGGAACCGCAATAGCAGTAGCACCTGCGGCGATACCGCAGTTAAGTGCGATATAACCCGCATGTCTACCCATAACCTCAACGATGGTGCAACGCTCATGGGATTGAGCTGTATCACGAAGACGGTCAATCATTTCCATCGCAGTATTCATAGCAGTATCATAACCGATAGTAAATTCGGTAGAAGCAATATCGTTATCGATAGTTCCGGGAACGCCTACACAAGGAATTCCTCTCTCGGATAAATCACGGGCGCCTCTGAAAGAACCGTCACCGCCGATTACAACTATACCTTCAATACCATGCTTTTTACAGGTCTTAATAGCCTCCTGCATTCCCTCCTCTTCTTTAAAGCGAGGGCTTCTTGCGGTAAATAAGGTTGTACCGCCTCTATGAATAATATCTGATACGGAACGGATATCTAAATCTACTATATCATCTTCAATAAGACCGTTATATCCTCTGCGAATACCCTTAACGGTCATACCTAAAGAGATTGCTGTTCTTACAGCGGCACGGATAGCCGCATTCATTCCCGGCGCATCTCCGCCGCTGGTGAGTACACCAATAGTTTTCATAACTTAATCACTCCAAAAAACACGTTGCTTAATATTATAAAGCATTTTGCTCCATTTATCAACAATAATTTTCATTATTTTATAAATTTCGTGCGGTCTTCACCCGTTATAGAATAAAGAGCTGTTAACAGTTTTTCATCCGCAGACACGCGAAGCCCCTCAGATGCCTCTAATTTTTTACCAGTGTCTTCACACACAATATATACAGAATTACTACCAGGATGTGCCTTTAAGACATCTTTTACCCTATTAAACTCTTCTGAATTAATACTTTTCACCTTGATATATAATCCTGGTTTGATTTTTTTAGGCGGAACTTTAGAGGCGGAATCGGGAATCAGTTCAACCGATTCACATATTATTTCCGTATCTCTATCTTCCCTTTCGCTTATCTTTCCGTGCATAATAACTGCATTACCCGCAGTAAAAACACCGCGATATCTGGCGTATGCAGTTTGAAATACAGTTACAGGCACCTTACCCGTAGTATCCTCAATAGCAGTAAAGGCTAAAACATTATTGTTTTTAAGTTGTTTTGTTTTGGTTTCTTCAAGAACACCTGCTATTCTCACTCGACTACCATCGGGGAATTTTTTATCAGCAATATCACGAATGGGAGTGAATCCTGCGTTTTTTACAAAATTAAGATATTGATTCATGGGATGACCCGATAGATAAAGTCCCGTAGCTTCCTTTTCCATAGCAAAAAGTTCATTTTGAGGCATTTCATCGACTTTTTTAAGAACAAATTCATCGGGCTCATCATTTCCAAAGAGTCCTAATTGTCCGTCACCCATAAAACGCCTTTGCTCTTCAACTACTGAAAGTACATTATCTATATTATAAATCATTGTACGACGGTTATCCCCAAGATTATCAAGAGCTCCGCATTTTATAAGACCTTCAAGGGCTCTCCTATTAATTTCTCTACCTGTGTTTCGTTTACAAAAGTCGTAAAAAGATGCGTATTTTCCACCCATTTCACGCTCTTTTACAAGTTTATCAATGAGTGATGAGCCAAGATTTTTGACAGCCAAAAGTCCAAAGGACACACTGCCGTCCTTTGCGGTAAACTGGGCAACACTTTCATTGACAGAAGGCGGCAAAACCCTAATACCAAGACGCTTACACTCTTTGGTATAGAGGTTTATTTTGTTTGTGTCATCAAGAACGCTCGTAAGGAGCGCTGCCATATATTTATCGGGATAATGGCATTTAAGATATGCCGTTGTATATGCCACTACAGCGTATGCAGCGGCATGGGATTTATTGAAAGCATAGGAACTGAATGCCGACATCTCATCAAAGATTTTAGCGGCAACTTCCTCGCTTACTCCCCTATTTACTGCCCCTTCACAGATTACATTACCCTTTTCATCCTTTTCTCCATAGATAAAAGCGGTGCGTTCTTTTTTCATAACATCATGCTTTTTCTTGGACATAGCTCTTCTTACTATATCGGCGCGACCCAATGAATATCCCGCAAGGGTACGCAATATCTGCATTACCTGTTCCTGATAAACGATGCAGCCGTAAGTAACCCTCAAAATAGGCTCTAAAAGCGGCGTATCATAGGTAACTGCCTCGGGATGATGTCGATTATATATATATCGTGGTATTGAATCCATAGGTCCTGGACGGTAAAGAGAAAGAATTGCGATTAAATCTTCTAAAGTTTCGGGACCGAAACGGCGAAGGACATTCTTCATACCATCCGACTCGAACTGGAATATACCGTCGGTAAATCCATCACCCATCATTTTAAAGGTTTCTTTATCATCAAAAGGAATATTATCAGCAGAAAACTCGGGATTTTCCCTTCTGATTTCCTTTTCGGTATCGGCAATAACAGTCAGATTTCGAAGACCTAAAAAATCCATTTTAAGAAGGCCTAACTCATCAAGAGCAGTCATTGTATACTGGGTTACAACCATTCCGTCATTAACGGCTAAAGGTACATACTCATCTACCCGCTTATCCGAAATAACAACACCTGCCGCATGGGTAGAGGCATGACGGGGCATACCTTCAACCTTAATTGCCATATCAAGAAGTTCTTTTATCTGGTCATCGGTTTCATAAAGGTTTTTGAGTTCTGGAGTTATATTGATGGCTTTTTCTAGTGTCATACCCACAGCGTGAGGTATAAGTTTAGCCGTTTTATCGCAAATATTATAGGGCAAATCCATTGCTCTGCCCACATCTCTTACCGCCGCTCTTGCAGCAAGAGTACCAAAAGTAACTATCTGTGCCACATGGTACGCGCCATATTTATTAATCACATAGTCAATAACTTTAGGGCGGTTTTGGAAACAGAAATCTATATCAAAATCGGGCATAGAAACTCTTTCAGGATTTAAAAATCTTTCGAAGAAAAGCCCATATTTTATAGGGTCAACGCCTGTTATTCCTATGCAGTATGCAGCCAAACTTCCGGCGCCTGAGCCCCTTCCAGGACCTACAGGTATACCGTTTTCTTTGGCATAATTCACAAAATCCCAAACTATGAGATAATAATCCACATAGCCCATTTTATTAATTACCGAAAGCTCGTAATCAAGACGCTCTTTTACGCTGGATTCCGGAACTTGTCCATACTTTTTATAAAGACCTTGGTAGCATTTTTCTTTAAAAAACTCAAAATGGTCCTTGTCGCCCGTATCGAAGAAGGGCAATTTAATTTTACCGAATTCAAATTCAACATTACATCTTTCGGCAATTTTCACCGTATTTGAAAGAGCTTCAGGTGTATCCCCAAAAAGCTCGTTCATTTCATCAGAGTTTTTGAGATAAAATTCTTCGGTTTTAAATTCCATAGAGTTTTCATCAGTGATTTTACTGCCCGTTTGAACGCACAAAAGAACCTTGTGCATAAAACTATCCTCTTTTTTGAGATAATGCACATCATTTGTGGCAACAATGCCTATATTTAGTTCTTTTGCTAACTTTTTAATAAGTGGATTAACATACTTTTGCTCGGCAATTCCATGGTCTTGAATTTCAAGAAAATAGTTGTTTTCACCGAAAGTATCGTGGTACCAAAGGGCTATCTCTTTTGCCTCGTCGTAATCTTTTTTCATAAGAGCGCGAGGTATCTCGCCTGCAAGACAAGCCGATAAGGCTATAAGTCCCTCGCTGTGTTTAGAAAGAAGTTCCCTATCAACTCGCGGACGGGAATAAAAGCCTTCTGTAAATCCTGCGGAAACTAATTTAATAAGATTTTCATAACCTTTATTATTTTCACAAAGGAGCACAAGGTGGCTATAGTCGCCACCCTCATATTTTTGCTTATCAAAACGGGATTTGGGCGCAACATAAACTTCACAACCTATAATGGGTTTTATCCCCTTTTTCTTGGCTGCTTTATAAAAATCAATGGCGCCGTACATAACACCATGGTCGGTTAGAGCAACAGCTTTTTGTCCAGCCTCATCCACAGTATCCATCAGTTTTTCGATACGGCAGCAGCCGTCTAGCAAACTATATTCCGTATGCAAATGCAGATGAACGAACTCCATACCGTACCTTCTTTCCTAGCCAAAGCTATTTTTTTACATCTTCATATATTTCCATAATCTTTTTAAGGCGATGGTTAAGTCCCGAAACCGTAAGTCCTTCCTTTGACTTTTTGCAAAGTTCTCTAAGCGAAAGTGACGGGTTTTCCATCCTTAAATTTGCCGCTTCAATAAGAGGTTCGGGCAAACTTCCAAGCATATCTCTGCTTATAAGATATTCAATTGCCATTCTCTGATTTATAGAGGCTTCAACGGTGCGCCCTATATTACCGCTATCGCAGTTTCTTGCTCTATTGGTATTGTTCTTTACGCTCTTAATAATTGAGGTTTCAATAACCTCAAGGCTTCTTGCCGATGCGCCCATAAGGGCTAATAAATCGCTTATGGTTTCATTCTTTTTAATATAAACCACAAAGCCTTTGCCCCTTGTTGAAATATGAGCATCTATATAATGCTCCGAGAGAAGAAAACAGAATTCCTCGGCTAAATTTCTCTCTTTAACGGGGAAATCCACTCTATATGCAGTATCAGGGTCAGATAAATGGCCACAGGCTAAAAAAGCGCCTCTCACAAAACTTGCAGCGCAACAGTCACGCTCAAAATTTTCTTTATTTATTTTACCCTCATATATTCCAAAATCTACCGAAGCTAGAATTTTAAGTCGGTCCGTTTCGCTTTTAACATTTGCCACATAGGTAGGTCTTTTTCCGCCGCCGCAACTGATTTCACAATCAGCGCCGTATACCGATTTAAGCAGTCGTGCGTAAAGTTCTGCGGTTTTTAGATTCTCGGTCTGCATACTAATCTTCTTTATTGAAAAAGACCGACTAAACAGCAAAAAGCCGTAGATTAGCGGTTGTTTGCAACATTCAGACGGTCGAATTCTGGCGAGTTCGTTTTTAATGTCGATATTAAACGACAAATTTCTCACTCCTATTTTTTAATATCCCTATGAAATGTACTGACATCGAAACCCTTATCTTTCAGATGTCTTGCTGTAAGTTCAGCGAAGGTCACAGAACGGTGTTTTCCACCTGTACAACCAAAGGCAATTATTAACTGACTTTTACCTTCTTTAAGGTAGAGTGGCACTGAAAAATCAAGAAAATCCTTTATTTTAGAGGCGAATTCCTGACTTTCAGAAAAGCCCATAACATAATCACTCACCGACTCATCAAGCCCTGTTTTTTCCTTCAATTCTTCTATGTAATAAGGATTTGGAAGACATCTCACATCAAAAACCAAATCAGCATCCGCATCAGAACCGTATTTAAATCCAAAAGATTTGCAAAGAATTTTAAGACCATCATTATCATCGCTTAAAAATATATCTGCAAGCTGGTTTTTAAGTTGGGATACTGATATTAAACTGGTATCCAATGTAAAATCTGCTTTTTCGCGGATATCTTTAAGGGTTTTTCTCTCGCTTTTAACAGCCTCAGAAACTGATAGTCCCTTATCACATAGAGGATGTTTTCGGCGGTTTTCTTTATATCTTCTAACTAAAACCTTATCCTCTGCATCAAGGAAAAGTATCTTATAATCAACATTATTTTCTTTAAGTTTGTGAAGAACATCGGTTATTTCATTAAACATTTCGCCGCCGCGTATATCGGTAACGATAGCCATTTTCTGCAGTCCCTCGCCACCTCTTGCAGAAAATTCCACAAGAACAGGTATTATTGCGGGGGGAATATTATCCACACAGAAATACCCCATATCTTCAAGGGCGTTGGCGGCAAGAGATTTACCCGCGCCTGACATACCTGTAACTATAAGTAAATTCACTACCGCTTACCTCCTTTATTCCTCACCGATAAATATGACTTCAGTTTCTAAATTTACACCGTCGTTTTCACTGACAATGCCTTGAATTTCTTTTATAAGGGTTTTAACATCATCGCTTGTCGCATTGTTATAATTTATAACGAAGCCGGCGTGTTTTTCGCTTACCTTTGCGCCGCCGACGCTTCTTCCTTTAAGGCCGTTTTTTTCAATAAGCGCTCCTGCAAAGTGACCGACAGGTCTTTTAAAGGTGCTTCCTGCGCTCGGGAATTCCAAAGGTTGTTTATCCCTGCGTCTTCCCATAAAATCGTTCATTTTAGCGTTGATTTCCGCCTTTTCGCCCTTGTGGAGTTTGAATGCTACCTCGGTTATAATAAGATTATGGTGTTTAAAAATACTTGTTCTATATCCAAGTTCCATCTGGTTTTTATCCAAAGTTACGGTATTTCCGTTAATATCGATACATTTAGCCCACCATACACAATCAGCAATTTCGCCGCCATAGGCACCTGCGTTCATATAAACGGCTCCGCCTACACTTCCCGGTATACCAAAGGCAAATTCAAGTCCCGAAAGCTCGTTGCCAAGGGCTAAGGTGCAAAGCTTTTGAAGGTGAAGCCCCGCGCCGCAGATAACCGTTTCTCCGTCAAAACGAACGAAATCCAAACCGCCTGTATAAAGCGTAAGCCCCTTAATTCCCTTATCGGAAACTAAAAGGTTAGAGCCCTTGCCTAAAACGAACAAGGGCAGATTATATTCCTTTGCTTTTTGCACCGAAAACGCAACCTCATCGGCAGTTTTCACCTCTGCGAAATATTCGGCATTTCCACCGATTTTAAAGGTTGTGAGTTCCTTTAAAGGAACATTTTCTTTTATATCTATATTGTTGTTGCCAAATGCTTTTAGAAAGGATTTCTTATCCACAAAAACACCCTTTAAAACACCATTTAATTATTTGTGAAGATTGCATAGATATGCGGCACCTATAATTCCTGCATCATTGCCGAGAGTTGCCGCTTTTATAGAAGTTTTAAATTCCTCGTCGCCACGGAAATAGTTTTCGTTGTTAACCATATCGATTAGGGGCTTAATGAGGGTATCGCCCTCGTGAGAAATACCGCCGCCAATGCAAAGCACTTGCGGTTGGAAAATATTGATTACATTTATAATTCCGATACCGACATATCTGATATACTGGTCAACAACCTCTTTACCTGCTTTATCGCCTTTGCGCATAGCATCAAAGGAAGTTCTTCCGCTTACCTTTTCTATATCTCCATCTACCATTTCCCACATAATGCTATCCTTATTTTCGAGCATTTTCGCTTTGGTTTGACGAATGAGAGCGGTAGCAGAAGCGTATGCTTCCCAGCAACCCTTTCTTCCACAGGTGCAGCTTTCGCCATCCACCTGAATCGCAGTATGACCAAGTTCACCACCTGCAAAATTAGAGCCGGAGAAAAGCTTACCGTCAATAATAATTCCGCTTCCAACGCCTGTTCCAAGGGTTATAGCAACGAAATGGCTGGTTCCCTTACCTGAACCTGCTAAAAATTCACCGTAAGCGGCAGCGTTAGCATCATTTTCAATGAAGAACTCTTTGCCCACTCTCTCTTTGAGCATATCACAAAGAGGCAAATTAACGAAACCGAGATTATTGGAATAAGGCACAATGCCTGTTCTCGGGTCAATAGAACCAGGTGTTCCGACGCCCATATAGTCTATATCATCGATGGTTAAACCAGCTTTTTCGATGGCTTCAAAAGTAACCTTAGCCATATCATCAATTATTTCTTCGGCAGGGCGGGGACAGTTGGTCTTTGCCTTTGCAGTTGCTACCACATTGTAATTCTCATCAACAACGCCTGCAACTATATTTGTTCCGCCTAAATCGATTCCTAATTTGTACATAATTTTGCTCCTTTAGAATGCTTCTATTTTATTATCTGTTTTCGGCTTAAAATCATCAGCCATACCAAGACGGCCGAGAAGGTCTTCAGCCGCATTGTATCCCAGTTTTTTCTGGCGGCTGTTCATAGCCGCTACTTCAATAATTACCGCAAGATTACGGCCGGGTTTTACGGGGATTGTAAGAGAAGGGATATTAAGACCCAAAAGTTCGGTTGTTTGGCTCTCAAGACCCATTCTGTCATAAGCCTTATTAACATCCCACGGCTCCATATTTATAACCAAATCTATCTTTTCGGTGAGTTTTACTGAGCCTACGCCAAAAATACGACTTGCGTTAATAATTCCTATTCCTCTAAGTTCAATAAAATGCCTTATATTATCAGGGGCAGTACCAACAAGGGATTTACTTGATACCCTCCTGATTTCCACTGCGTCATCGGCTATAAGACGGTGACCTCGCTTTACAAGTTCAATAGCGGTTTCGCTCTTACCTACTCCGCTCTCACCGAGAAGCAAAATACCTTCGCCGTAAACCTCCACGAGAACACCGTGTTGTGTAACGCGAGGTGCCAAATGAAGATTTAAAAAGGCAATTAATGCCGCAGAAAAATCCGATGTGGATTCGCTTGTCTTGAGAAGCGGTACACCGTACTCCTCAGCGATTTCTTTATAGTAATCCTCAACCTCAAGCTCTCTTGCAATTACTACTGCAACAGGCTTGTGAGAAAAATACTCTTGCATACGCTCGCGAGCCTTATCTCTGGTAAAGCGTTTTAAGAAACTTGTTTCACTAAGGCCTAAAATCTGAATTCTCTTTTCATCAAAATACTGAAAATAACCTGCAAGTTGAAGACCGGGGCGGTTAATTTCGGTGGTCGATACCATTATCTCCTCACTTTTTTCAGGAAGATACAGTGGCTCTAGCGAAAATTCCTTAATAATTTTTTCAAGAGAAATTGAAAAATCCGTTTTCATAGGGTCACTCCCATCTATGTTTTATTCATACACAATTATTATACTATAGTTTACCGCATTTTCAAAGGTTTTTTTGTAATTTTTTAACTTTTTTTATTTATTTTATAATTATTTTATAATTTCGCTTGATATAATAATAAAATAATTATATAATTGTATAATAATGTTAATGTTTTCGGAGGAAAATTTATGAAACTCGGTATGGTGGGACTTCCTAACGTCGGAAAGTCCACTCTCTTTAATGCTATTACTAATGCAGGGGCTCAATCAGCCAACTACCCTTTTTGCACCATTGAGCCAAATGTGGGTATGGTAAGTGTGCCTGACCCCCGTCTTGAAAAACTTGCAGAAATTTATTCACCTGATAAATTCACCCCTGCAGTAATTGAATTTGTTGATATAGCAGGTCTTGTTAAAGGCGCTTCTAAGGGTGAAGGTCTTGGAAATAAGTTTCTTTCAAATATTCGCGAAGTAGATGCAGTAGTCCATGTTGTACGCTGTTTTGAAAGCACCGATATAATTCATGTAGAGGGCTCTGTTGACCCAGCCCGTGATATTGAAACCATAAATCTTGAGCTTATATTCTCGGATATGGAAATCGTCAGTCGCAGACTTGATAAAGCGCTTAAAACTGTCAAGGGGGACAAGTCCGCTATAGTTGAGGTTGAGTTTTTAAAGAAACTTATGGCTCACCTTGAAGCAGGTCTTCCCGCCCGTTCTATTGAAGTATCCAGTGAAACCGAACAGGAAATTTTGGATACCACAGCTTTGCTATCACTTAAACCCGTCATCTACGCTTGTAATATGAGCGAAGATGATTTCATAAACGGAATAGAAGAAAATCCCCATCTTGCAACCGTTAAGGAAATTGCCGAAAGAGAAAATGCGGAAATTCTTCCTATATGTGCTGCTCTCGAAGCCGAGATTTCCGGACTTACTGATGAAGAAAAGGTTATGTTCCTTGAGGATTTGGGACTCGAAAGGTCGGGACTTGACAGAATGATTCAGACCTGCTATCACCTTTTAGGTCTTATATCCTATCTAACGGCAGGTAAACCTGAGGTAAGGGCTTGGACCATAACAGAAGGTACCAAAGCGCCTCAAGCAGCAGGTAAAATTCACACCGATTTTGAGCGTGGATTCATAAGAGCCGAAGTTATCGCTTACGATGATTTTATAAATAAATGTGACGGTAATATGGTTACCGCCAAAGAAAAGGGACTCGTACGCAGCGAAGGCAAAGAATATGTTATGAAGGACGGAGATATCGTTCTTTTCAGATTTAATGTTTAATTAGTCCCATTATCAACCATAATAATATGGGTGATATTTTTGAAATCATTAAAGATTAAATTTATAGAGTTTTCCTTCGGCGCTATAGGTTACGGAATTTTGGAACTATTATGGAGAGGCCGAACACATTGGTCTATGCTTGTAGCAGGCGGTCTTTCATTTTTGGGACTAGGAAAAATTTCAAAGAAAACGAAAAATTCGAGTCTTTTAAAGATAGCAATACTTGGAAGCGCCGTTATAACATCTATTGAACTTATCTTCGGCATTATCTTTAATGTTATCCTTAAAAAGAATGTTTGGGATTACAGCAAACTCCCCTTTAATTTGGGTGGACAGGTTTGCGCCCGTTATTCTATTCTTTGGGCAATCCTAAGTATTTTTATTGTTCCCTTAGCAGCTATAATGGACAAATTTTTGCAAAAGGAGTAAGTATATGTACCGCAATACCTATGTCTCGGTTAATAAGGCCGTGCTTAAAGAAAATGTACATAACATTACGGAAAAATACAGTGAGTATAAATACTTTTTCGGCGTGGTTAAGGGCGATGCCTACGGTCACGGATTCCCTGTTATCGACGCTTTAATAGAAGGCGGCGTTAATTATCTTGCCGTTGCAACAGCAGACGAGGCAGAAAAGGTAAGAAAACTGAACTCTGATATTCCCCTTCTCTGTTTAGAACCCGTAAACGAAAATGCCTACTCCTTCTTCTGCGAAAATAATGTTACCTTTACTATAGCTAGTTTAAGCGGCGCAAAAAATATAAACGCCTATTCTTTTAAAAAGAAAATTAAAGTTCATTTGAAGCTTGATACGGGTATGAACCGATTAGGTTTTAAAGGCGAAGATGAACTTTTAAAAGCATTTGATATACTTAACGCCAATGAAAATATAGAAATCGAGGGTATCTATACCCATCTTGCCACATCGGGTGTTAACGATATCTACTACGATAGACAGATGGTAACCTTCGAAAAGCTTACAAAGAACATAAATTTAAAAGAAATACCCATTGTTCACATTGGCCGCTCTCTTATTCTTGTGCATCACAAAAAGCCCGATTTTGTAAACGGCGTGCGTCTTGGTATTTGTATGTACGGATTTTCACAGAGTTTACCCGAGCCCACAGGACTTCGCAAGATAAAGCGAAATCTCCTTCTTAAAAGAAATGGCATCAGCGAAAGTATACTTTCAAACGATTTAAAACTCCAAACTGCTTTTTCTTTTTATAGTGAGGTTATAAGCGTTAAAGAGATTAAGAAGGGTGAATTTGTAGGTTATAGCGCAGATTTTATAGCCGACGAAGATATGACCGTTGCTACCCTCTCGGTCGGATATTTTGACGGAATGAATAAACTACTTAAAAATGTTATTATAAACGGTGAAGTTTGCGAGATAATCGGCGAAATTTGTATGGATATGACGGCTGTCCGTGTACCCAAAACCGTAAAATGCGGGGATATGGCAGAAATATTCGGTGATAAAATAAGTATACGAACTGCTGCTAAGAACTTAGGTGTAAATGCCTATAGGGTTTTCACCTCTATTTCCCACCGCGTTCCCAGAATTTATAATGATTAATGAGAGGTTTTTATGAATTTTGATATTCTCATTATAGGCACCGATGCCAACGCCTATTATATGGCAAGATGCTTCCACGAATTATACGGTAAAAAGGCAACACTCCTCGGCAAATCCCCCCTTCCCTATACCTCATTTACCGATATTTTAAATCTTAAATATGATGAAAACATCTGGAGCGAAGACGGGTTTTTAAACGCCCTTTATGAGCATAAGAGAAAAATCGGAGATAAAAGAATCCTTCTTATAAGTTCTAATGAAACCTATGCGGGTTTTATCGCTAAAAACAAGGAAAAACTTAGCGCCGTTGGAT
This sequence comes from Acutalibacteraceae bacterium, assembly GCA_045648365.1. GTDB lineage: Bacteria > Bacillota > Clostridia > Oscillospirales > Acutalibacteraceae > UBA737. The sequence continues at coordinate 1,183 of JAZRNX010000018.1, read as the reverse complement.
ATGTTTTCAATTACCCGAATTTAGAACTAATAAATTCGTTTATGTATAAGGACGCTTTTTATAAAACCTATGAAAACAGCGTTCTTGATTTACCCAAAACCGCTTATTATGATTGCAAGGTAAAAGGTGAAATACCAAGCGGTTTCACCTTCCCTGTTATTTTAAAGCCAAGTAATGTTATTCTCTATAACCACCTAACATTCGAGGGCAAGAATAAGATTTACAAAATTGAAAGCGAAGAAGAACTTAAATCCACCGTCGAAAGAATTATCAAGGGCGGTTATGATGATATACTTATAATTCAGGATTTTATCCCAGGCGACGATAGTTGTCTGTTTGACGCTGTTGCCTATTCAGACAGTAATAAGAAGGTTACATTACTATCCTTTGCCCAGATAGGCCTTCAGGAACACTCCAAAAATATGGTGGGTAACGCCGCGGTGCTTATAAACGGATATAATCAGTTTGGCGGTACCGAGGAAATTTGCGAAAAACTTAAAGAGTTTTTAGAAACCGTAGGTTATCAGGGTTTTGCGGAATTTGACCTTAAATACGATAAGCGTGACGGTAAATTCAAGGTTCTTGAAATCAATGCCCGTCAAGGTCGAAGCAGTTATTATATCTGCCCTTTGGGTTTTAATCCAATTAAACTTTTAGTTGATGACCTTATTAATAAAGAGGAAAAGGAATTCACACTTTTAAAGGATGAAATGCTCCTATCCTTTGTGCCTCGCGCTATAATAAAAAAATATGTTGTAAATGAGGAGTACAAGAAAAAGGCCCTTTCTCTTTGGAAAAAGGGACACGAAAATCCTCTATCTTATAAAAAAGATAAAAATTTAAAGCGCCGCCTTTATTTATTTAAAAAGGCTCTGCGCTATTTTAAGGAATATAAAAACGGTTACTGGAAGGTTGATTAATTAAGATGGTCCTCGCATTTTCAGACAGAATTCCACGTGCTCCGCCCTACTCTTCGCCATCAGAGATTTCATTGTTTCGTGTACGGGAGTTTCACCCTCTTTGCTATGCTTTTCCAATACATTTCTACTACAATAAAATTTTGTAACTCTATATGATGTCTGGGCTGTTCCGCTTTCAATCGCCTCTACTTACGGAATCGCTATTGCTTTCTTTTCCTCCGGGTACTTAGATGTTTCAGTTCTCCGGGTGTACCTTCGTATAG
>JAZRNX010000017.1:0-51533 GCA_045648365.1 Acutalibacteraceae bacterium | reverse complement strand
AGAAAACACTGTTAATAAAATTTTCAAGTTTTCTAAGTTATCCCATAGCACTTTTTCAAAATTTGTAACAGGCCAGTTGATTGAAGCTGTTATTTTCGGTTGCCTTACATTTATTGGTATGCTTATATTTAATATGCCTTTTGCACCGGTAGTCTCCGTATTGGTCGGTTTTACAACGGTAATTCCGATGGTTGGCGCCTTTATCGGTACGGCTCTTGGCGCATTTTTGATACTTTTAGTTAATCCGGTTAAGGCCTTTTGGTTTATAATATTTATAATCGTTTTGCAACAAATTGATAATAATCTTATTTATCCGAGAGTAGTTGGCAAATCAATTGGTTTATCGGGAATCTGGGTTTTAGCTGCGGTTACAGTCGGCGGAAATCTCGCAGGCGTTGCGGGTATGCTTATTGGCGTACCGCTAAGTTCTGTTGTGTATGTTTTAGTTGCAGAATTTGTCAATAAAAAACTCGTTGCAAATAAGAATATAAAACATGAAATAATCGATAACTGTGAGGTAATTGATGAAGATAACTGATTATCAGGTTTTTGCCGATATAAAACGAGATTATAAATTTGTTTTTATTTCCGATTTACACGGATGCGATAACGAGCCGATTTTAAATGCTATAAATGAATTAACTCCTGAAGCAGTTTTGGTGGGCGGCGACTTTATTCATAATATAAATAACTATCAAAATGGTTTAGATTTTCTTGCGGCAGTTACATCTCGATATCCTGCTTTTTGTTGTCTTGGCAACCACGAATTTCGTTTTGATGAAGATATGTTGCCTAAAATTAAAGAAACAGGTGTTAAAGTTTTAGATGACGAAGCAGTTACTTATAACGAATTAAATATTGGTGGTTTGACCTCGGCTGTTAAAAGGGGAGCTAATAAGGATAAAAAGGCAAATAAAAGGATACCCAATATAGTATTTCTTAAAGAATTCAGTAGCAAAAACGGTTTTAAACTTCTTTTATGTCATCATCCGGAATATTATTCAAAGTATATAAAGAATTTTAATGTTGATTTAACGCTATCAGGTCACGCTCATGGAGGACAATGGCGAATATTTGGTCGAGGCATTTATGCCCCGGGTCAAGGCATTTTCCCAAAACATACCAGTGGTTTTATAGATGACCGACTGATTGTAGGCAGAGGTCTGGGTAATCCGCATATAATTCCCCGAATTAATAATAAACCGGAAATAATAAATCTTTTAATAACAAAAAAACCTTGAGTTCAACTCAAGGTTTTTCCATTTTATTACACAGAACCTTCGAAATATCACTAATATAATTTTCTTCAGTTTCGCCTACATTTCCGTTAGTTAAAACAATAATTATGTATGGCTTCGGCGCAAGTACAATACCTGCATCGTGAAATGCACCCCTCATAAAACCGCTTTTGTGCGCAACCGGATATTCTGTGGATTCGGTGAAACGGTTATACTTCGCTTTGCACATAACATCGAGATACCATTTGTAAATTTCATCTTCATTGGACTTTTCATATATTTTTGTAAAAATACGGGCTAAATCACGGGCAGATAAATTATTATAGTATTCGAGATTACTATTCGAATATAAGTGCATACTTTCAATGTCTAATTCGTCTAAAAAGACATTGAATTCTCTACGACCAAATCTATCTACTAGCATTTTGTGCGCAACATTATCGCTTTCGGTGATAGAAAGATAAATCAGAGATTTTATAGAATATTCTGCGCCGAATTCCTTGAATTGAATTATACCTGTACCTTTTCGCTTGTCGTCCTTTTCGTATACAAGGGTTTCATCCAGAAATGCCTTACCTAATTCTACGCGATTTAACACATATAGGCAATATGCGGATTTAATCACACTGGCACCGGTTATTCTCGTATCAATATTGTGAGCAATATACTCTCCGTTTGTTAAATCAAAGGCCAAAAATGCGGTTTTGGGGGAATCAGCACGGCTTTTCGATAAATACGATTTGGCAATAGATATTTCTTCTATATCGGCATTTTTGTTTTCTAACAAATTTATTTTTTCGTATAGTTCACTAAAACTTATAGTAGGTTCTTCTTCGGTAATCTCTGTAGAAAAGGTTGGTATTGTTTTGGCGGTTGCTTCAGCGGAATACGAATAGGTAATTAAAGCAATACCTAAAACTAAAAGGGTAAAAGCCCTTAAGAAATTTAAAAATTTCAAAAAATCAGACCTTTGTTTTTATTTTCCTCGCTTTTTAAACTTTGTGTTTTTGTTATTTGTGTTTTTAACGGAATTATCAGGCTTAACAAGACAGTTCTTCCCAGTACCGATGAGGTCATATCTACCTGCTTTTTTAAGGGCGGAGATAACGAGCTTCTTGTTTTCGGGACGGTAGTACTGCAAAAGCGCTCTCTGTTCTGCTTTTTCTTGCGGTGTTTTTGGAACATAAACCTTTTCCATTGTAAATGGGTCCAGTCCTGTATAGAACATACAGGTAGAAACTGTTCCTGGTGTTGGATAAAAATCTTGAACTTGTTCAGGGTGTAATCCCTCTTTTTTAAGAAAAAGGGACAATTCAATAGCATCATTTATTGTGCTGCCTGGGTGTGATGACATAAGGTATGGAACAAGAAATTGATTTTTACCAATACTTTTTGTAAGTTCATAAAAACGCTTTTTAAAACGGTTGTAAACACGGATTGGCGGTTTGCCCATATATTTGAGTACATTTTCCGAGCAGTGTTCAGGGGCAACTTTTAGTTGGCCGCTTGTATGGTGTTCCACAAGTTCCTTGAAAAACGATTCATCATTATCAGCAATGAGATAATCAAATCGGATTCCCGAGCGAATAAATACCTTTTTAATTTTAGGCAATGCACGGAGTTTTCTCAAAAGTGATAGAAAATCACTGTGGTCAACCCGAGTGGCAGGACAAATCTCAGGGGCAAGACATTTTTTCTCCGGACATAACCCCTTCTTCAACTGACCGTCGCAAGATGGAGCACGGAAATTGGCGGTTGGACCGCCAACATCGTGTATATATCCTTTAAAATCATCCATTTCGGTAATCTTAATTGCTTCATCAATAACGGATTCGTGGCTTCTGCAACTAATCTGTCTGCCTTGGTGATATGCAAGTGAACAGAAATTACAAGCACCGTAACAACCTCTGTTGTGAATAATAGAGAATTTAACTTCCTCAATACCCGGTACACCACCTAATGATTCATAGGATGGATGATAAGTGCGCATAAACGGAAGGGAATACACCTTGTCCATTTCCTCGGTGGTGAGGGGTGCACAGGGCGGATTTTGAACAACGATTCTATCTCCGTGACGCTGAATTACCGTTTTGCCTCTTACGGCATCGTGTTCCGTTTGCTGAATTCTGCAAGATTTCGCATATTGTTTTTTGCCTTCATCTGTATTTGCAGAAACCACCTCAAAACTGGGGCATTCTTTTACGGGCATAGGTTTATATTCACTGGTTTTCACACTGTAGCAAGTACCTTTGATATCGGTAAGATTCTTGATATTTTCGCCATTTTTAAGGCGGTTTGCAATCTCAACGATATGTTTTTCGCCCATACCGTACATAAGGATATCCGCATCGGAATCGATAAGTATAGATTTTCTTACAGTATCATCCCAATAATCGTAGTGGGCAAAACGGCGAAGGGAAGCTTCTATTCCGCCAATGGCAATAGGCACATTACCAAATAAGCGGCGAATATTTTTACAGTATACGATAACGGCTCTATCAGGTCTGCCGCCCGATTTACCGCCCGCGGTATATGCATCATCATTTCTCTTCTTCTTTGCGGCGGTATAGTGTGCTACCATAGAATCGATATTTCCGCCGTTAACCAAGAAAGCGTATCTGGGTTTACCAAAACGAAGATAATCTTGGTCACATTTGGGCTGAGGTAATATACATACATTAAAACCTTCGTTTTCGAGTACGCGAGAAATAATTGCCGTACCGAAAGAAGGGTGGTCAACATAAGAGTCACCTGTTACTAAAACGAAGTCAGGGTAATACCAACCTCTTTCTAACATCTCCTCTTTTGTAATTGGTAAAAAAGGCATTTTAAAACTCCTAAATTAGTGTTAAAACAATTTCTGAAATTAAAACTCCAAAAGTAGCGCCGAGAGCAACCAGAATTAAACTTTTAGTTTTAAAGGCAAGTATAACCGCAAATATAACTCCCACAACAGCGGTAGTAATGTGGTCGGTAACAAAGAATGCAGCCGGAATTGTCATAGCACTTAAAACCGCAAAGGGTATATAGTGGAGTAATGACAGAATAAATTGGTTTGTGATTTTCTTTTTTATAAGTACTAAAGGTAACATTCTGATTAAATATGTTACGCCCGCCATAACCACGAGATATATAAAGAAGGAAGGTTTAAACATTATTAGTGTCCTCCTCTATATTTATGGGAGCAACAATAGCCATAATAGTAGCGGCAACTAGTGCGCATATTATTATTGAAAAACCGCTTGGTACTTTTGATAGCATAGGAATAAAGTAAAAGGCGCAACTTAATGCGGTTGCTATTAAAACACACGAAAGTACAGAACGGCTGATTTTAATCTCAGGTACAACTATGGCAATAAACATGCCGTAGATGGCGATATTTAGAGAATTAGTTATAATAGCAGGTAAAATATCTCCCGCAACTGCGCCAATAATAGTGCCAGAACTCCAACCTATAAAAGGCGTGAGAATCAAACCGTACATATATAACTTATTGACAGTGCCCTTTTGTGAAGAAGCAACAGCAAATACTTCATCCGTGTTAACGAATGCAATGGCGAAACGGTGGGGAAGTGTTATGCTATTATCAAACTTTTGAGAAAGAGAAATAGACATAAGGGCATATCTTAAATTAATAACAATCTGTGTTGCTGCCAATTCCAAAAGAGTGCCGCCGCCTGCAATAATAGGTACTGCAGCCAGTTGTCCCGCTGAAGTAACATTTGTCATAGAAACAAGTAATGCTTGTATGGAAGTTAATCCATTTGATACGGCAAAGATTCCAAATGCAAAGGCTACCGAAAAGTAACCGATGCAGATGGGTAATCCGTCAATAATGCCTTTTGAAAATCCTTTGTTTGCCATAAAGTGCCCCTTTGAACATATATACTACATTATACTACAAAAAGTTTTATGTATCAATGTTAAAATTTTTTAATTAAAAATTCGCGTTATCACGCTTGAGAAATTTGCCTAAAGTTGTATTTTTTGCTTATTAGAATTTTAAATTTTTTTAAAAATTATATATTATTTGTGCAATTTGCTTAAAAAATAGCATAAAATTACTTATCGATAACACTTGAAAAAATGCGCAGAATAATGTATTATAGTATAGAAAATAATAAAATATACAATATTTAACGGAGTTGTTATGATGAAGCGTTATACTGCAACTGAGCTTGCTAACATGATTGAAAGAAAATTATCTCATAATTTCGGTGTTTCACCAAAGCAAGCATCTGATGAGATTTTCTATAAAGCATGTGTTATGGTATTGCTTGAAATTATGGGAGAAAGAAAGGCCGAATTCAAGAAGAAGGCGGATGAACAGGAAGCTAAAACTGTTTATTATCTCAGTATGGAATTTTTAATGGGTCGTTCACTTAAAAACAATCTTTATAATCTGGAACTTACTGATGCCATGGAGGGCGCCCTTAAAAAATTCAAGGTAAAACTTGAAAATCTTTATGATTTTGAGCCGGACGCCGGTCTCGGTAATGGCGGACTTGGTCGTCTGGCCGCATGTTTTTTAGATGGCTTATCTACTGGCGGTTATTCCGCTATGGGATATTGTATTAAATATGAATTGGGAATTTTCCGCCAGAAATTAGTTGACGGTTGGCAGACTGAGATGCCTGATTTCTGGTTACCCGGTGGCAGTGTGTGGCTCGAACAACGTCCCTCATCCGCTGTTGATGTGCTGTTTGACGGTAGAATTGATGAACGCTGGGAGAACGGCTATCATTATGTTGAGCATAAGGATTATCATACTGTAAAAGCTGTTCCTTATGATTTAAAAGTTGCCGGAAAAGATGGAAAAACTGTTAATGTATTACGCCTTTGGAGTGCGGAATGTCAAGATTTCAATATGTCTGCATTTAATCAAGGCGATTATGTACGCGCCCTTGAGCAAAGAGCAATGACAGAGGCTATTTCTAAAATTCTGTATCCCGAGGATAATCATATTGAGGGTAAATCCTTGCGCCTTCGTCAGCAGTATTTCTTAGTATCCGCATCTATTCAGGATATTTTGCATCGCCATATGAGAAGATACAATACCCTTGATAATCTTCCCGACAAGGTTGCCATTCATATTAACGATACTCACCCCACATTATCAATTCCCGAACTAATGCGCCTACTCCTTGATGAGTGTGGTTACAGCTGGGAAAAAGCATGGGATTTAGTAACGCGAACTGTTGCTTATACTAACCATACAATTATGTCTGAAGCTCTTGAATGTTGGCAGGTTGAACTCTTTAAAGAAAGATTACCAAGAATTTATCAGATTGTTAAGGAAATCGACCGTAGATATCGTGAACACATAGTATCTATGACCGGTGATTTTGACTTAGCAGAGAGAATAGCAATAATTCAAAACGGTGTGGTAAGGATGGCAAACCTTTGCGTTGCTACATGCCATACAGTAAATGGTGTTTCTAAACTTCACAGTAAGATTATTACTGATGAATTATTTAACGATTATTACAAACTTACTCCTGATAAGTTTACTAATGTAACTAATGGTATCGCTCACAGAAGATGGCTCTGTCAAGCTAATCCTCAACTTTCTGCTCTTATTAGCGAGTTAATCGGTGACGGCTTTATTAAGGATGCTTCTGAGCTTGAAAAATTGATGGCCTTTAAAGATGATAAATCAGTTCTTAACCGTCTTGCCGAGATTAAGTTATCAAACAAAGTTAGATTATCTAATTATATCAAAAATAATTATGGTATGGATATTGACCCGAATTCTGTGGTTGATATGCAGGTTAAGAGATTACATGAATATAAGCGTCAACACATGAACGCCCTTCATATAATCAACGATTATCTTTATCTCTCAAATAATCCTAATGCGCAGTTTACTCCTAAAACCTATATATTCGGTGCAAAGGCGGCATCAGGTTATCTTTTTGCTAAAGAAATTATTCAAATGATTTACAAACTTTCAAAGGTTATTAATAATGATAGAATGATTAACGATAAGATGAAGGTTTTGTTTCTTGAAGATTATCGTGTAACCTTAGCAGAACTAATGATACCCGCCGCAGAAATAAGTGAGCAAATTTCTCTTGCATCTACTGAGGCTTCGGGAACAAGTAATATGAAATTTATGATGAACGGTGCTGTAACACTTGGTACTGAAGATGGCGCAAATGTGGAAATCCACAGTGCTGTTGGTGATGATAATATTATAATTTTCGGTATGCATACTCCCGAGGTTTTAAAACTTCAAAAAGAGGGTTACTCACCGATTCAGTATTACAATAATAATCCTGACCTTAAAAATGCTCTTGATTTCATTGGTAAAGGTCTTGATGGTAAACCTTTTGACAATATTTATAATACCCTTAAAAATTATGATAGATATATGGCGTTAGCAGATTTTTCTGATTATTGCAAGGCGCATAAAAAGGCAAACGAATTATATAATGATAAGGAAACTTGGAATAGGATGTCGCTTGTTAATATTGCTAAATCAGGCATATTTGCAGCTGACCGTTCTATTGATGATTATGCTAAAAACATTTGGCATATCGACCCAGTTAAATAATTATGGAATATTATCCTTTCGATTCGAGAAATAAACTTTATAGGTCTAAAATTGGTGCTTTAGCCGCAGGGGAAACCTTGCGGCTTAGAGTGCTTTTGCATTTTGATGCCCATGTACACAATGTATATCTTATGATTAAAAACGATATGGATGCCGATTATACATATATTGAAATGGCACCCAGAGAAACCCTCGAAAATTATCGGTTTTATGACTGCGATATACAACATGCAGAAGGTCTATATTTCTATTGTTTTAAATATACCAGCGATTACGGTGATTTTTTCATAACAAAGCAAGGAACAAATCTTGGTGTTGTTTCAAGAGATACTTGTATGCCTTGGCAATTAACGGTTTATGAGAAGGATTTTAAGGTTCCTGATTGGATAAAAGGCGGTATAATATATCAAATTTTTCCAGACCGATTTTATAACTCGGGCGCGGAGAAAACCGATATACCGAGCGATAGATATATAAATTACGATTGGTTTAAAGAACCGGAATACCGTCAAAGCAGTGAATTGTGTACGCTGGGAAATGATTATTATGGCGGTGACCTTAAGGGAATTAAAGAAAAATTGCCTTATTTAAAGGATTTGGGCGTTAACTGTATATATTTAAACCCCATATTTGAAGCCCATTCAAACCATCGTTACAATACAGCCGATTATATGAAAATAGATGCCATACTTGGAAATGAAAAAGACCTAGAGGAATTATGTAAAGATGCTGAAAACCTTGGTATTTATATAATTCTCGACGGTGTTTTTTCACACACAGGCGATGATAGTATTTATTTTAACCGCAAAGGTAGATACGGTCAAAGCGGCGCGTATAATGATGGAAGTTCTCCATATAGATGTTGGTATAAATTTGGCAGTCATAAAGATGATTATGCTTCTTGGTGGGGAATTAAAACTTTACCCGAAGTTAACGAAAACGATGATAGTTTTTCGCAATTTATAACGGGTGAAAATGGCGTTATTCGTTACTGGATGAAAAAAGGCGTTAAAGGATTTCGACTTGATGTAGCCGATGAATTACCTGACGAGTTTTTAGATAAAGTGCGACTTGCTATAAAAACGGAGGATAAAGACGGATTTTTACTGGGTGAAGTTTGGGAAGATGCTTCTAATAAAATTAGTTATGGAGTACGCCGAAGATTTATAAGGGGCAGTCAATTAGATTCTGTTATGAATTATCCGTTCGCAAATGCCATTATTGAATATGTAAGGTCGGGTAATGGGCAAATTTTTGTTGATACAGTTTTCGAGATACTAGAAAATTATCCTAAATTTGTTACCGATGTTCTTATGAATCATATAGGCACCCACGATACCGCTAGAGCTATTACACGCCTTGTTTTAGGCGATGGTAATTCTATGAGAAGAGCTGAAGAATCGGGTGTGCGGCTTGATGAATTTCAGTATGATTTAGCAAAAAAATATTTGTATATTGCCGCTGTACTTCAATATACATTACCTGGTGTGCCTTCGGTATATTACGGAGATGAGGTAGGAATGCAGGGGTTTGGAGACCCATTTTGCAGAGGCGCATATCCTTGGGGTAATGAGGATATGGAGATTTTAGAATTTTATAAAAAAATCGGCAACATGAGACGCAGTTGCAATGCCTACCAAAACGGGAATTTCGATTTATTATATAACAAGGATGGGGTCTTAGTTTTTTCTCGTTCCTGCGAAAATTCCAAAGCCGTTACTATTGTTAATCGTGGTTTTGGAGATTTTCAGTTCGATTTGGCGAATGTGTTTGAAAATTCAGTAAAACGCTTCGGCGGTGTAGATGAAAGCGGGAAAATAACAGTTGAAAAAGATGGTTATTCTATAATAATAGGTGAATAAAAAGCGGTCGTTTGACCGCTTTTGTTTTTTCTTAATAAATTAAAATTTAATTGATGAAAACAGATTTACTATCAATTTTTAATATTTTATAGACAATTGGTAGTAAAGAGGTGTATAATTAACTTACCAATAGATTAACTGCCGAGCTTTTTAAATTAGCAAAGGGTGATGATTTTTGGCGAATTATGTGATTGACAATTATAGAGATAAAAATAAAATTCTTGAAGAAAAGATTTATATTTATCAAAGCGAAATAACCAAACTTGGCAAAACATATTCTGAACTTAATTTTTCTACATACTCTGGAAAAACTGACGAAGAACAATTAGATTGGCTTGTAGAATATAATAAGCAACTCACTTCATATTGTGACGACATCCATAAATTGCTCATTAAATATGGCCGTGAGTCAGTTGTGAAGGGTGTAAATGGTGATATATCAACGGCATACGAATGGGCCAAAATTGCCTTTAACAAAAACGATAAATTGGTTGCTTTGACTTTTGATGATGCACCAAATGACGATACGAAAAACTTACTTGATGGTCTTAAAAAACTAAATGTTCCCGTATGCTTTTTTATAGTCGGCAAACAGATTAAAGATTCAAACGCCTTGCTTATTCAAACAATGATAAGTGAAGGGCATATTGTTGGTAATCACTCAATGTCACATGTACCCCTTTATCACGCAACAAATTCTGATAGGGTAACACCTCTTGACCCAGATAAAGATGTTCTTGAACTTTCTGAAATATTGCAAAAGAAATATGGATACAACGATTTTTTACTTCGTGTACCAGGCCTGATTTATGCTAAATCAGGTGCAGGTAATACAAGTAACGGTAAGTATGATGCAAAATCTATTTCCATTAATAACAATCTTGTTTTGGTTGATGCCAATATCGGTTTTAACGATTCAGATGGTAGCAGGTCCGCGGATGATATTTATACAGATTTAATGAATGTTGAGCAAGGTAGTATTGTTCTTTTGCATGTAAAAGAACCTTCTGTTGTAGCATCTCTTAAATATATTGAAGATAAGGCGACCGAAGGATATACATTTGTAACAGTGCCCGAATTATTAATGGCATATAACGACAAGATTGATTTAGGTGTTGCATATAAATCTACTGATACCTTTGTAAATCTACCGTAAAATAAATATTAAAGTGTGAGGTTCTATGGAAAATTTATTAACCAATTTTTTATTATACAATAGCTCTCTTGATATCTTTACTGTTATTTTGAGAATTGTGCTCGCAGGTATATTTGGCGGAATCATAGGTAACGAACGAGGAAAACATGGTAGCCAGGCGGGTCTTCGAACTCATATATTAGTTTGTCTGGGTGCTTCTATGACTGCTATGGCAGGTCTTTTTTCAACTGAAATACTCGGATATAACGGCGACCCTTTCAGAATTGCTGCTCAGGTAATTTCTGGCATCGGTTTTCTGGGTGCAGGTATGATAGTTGTAAAAAACACAAATACAATTACTGGTCTTACAACCGCTGCTGGTATGTGGACAACTGCTGCTATAGGTATCGCTCTCGGCATGGGATTTTACAGCGGCGCCTTTATTGCAATGATTGCTTGTATTTTTACTGCAGCCTTTCTTACAAGAATTGAAAGAAGAAGAAAAGCGGTTGCTCACCTTTACATTGAGATTGATGATTTATCCGCTTCGGGTGTTATTACTGATAAAATTAAAGAGTTATTTGATAATGACTGCATTTTAGAAGTGATTCCAGCTAAAAGCGGTGCAGAAGGACATATTGGTATTTTAATTACAACTTCGGATGTTAAAAAGTGTGGTCAGTCAAGAATAGATATTGAAAAAATGAACGGTGTAGTTTTCACTATATCTGAATAAATTCATGTTAAGACACTTTACTGCTTTGTGAAGTGTCTTAATTGCTTATATGCAAATCTTGGTGGTTGACAGTAATTTTATTTGGATATATAATAAGGTGTAATATTTTGTAATATTTTTTTGTTTGGAGTTATAATATGTCAAAAACAGTAAAGATAATTAGCTTCCTGCTTTGTCTTTCGCTCTTTATCTCTGTGTTCTCGGTAACCGCGCTCGCCGAAACGGTTGATGCTAACGGTTACATAATTGGGGAAGGAGTAAATTTGCGCGAGGGTCCCAATGTAGCAAGTCCTGTCGTCACTCAGCTCAGCAGAGTTAATGTTGTTATACATGAAGAGGTTATCGGCGAGCCAGTTAACGATGGATATACAACTTGGTATAAAGTTTCAACACTTGATAACACCTATACGGGTTATGTTTATGGTATTTATTTAAAATTCTTTTCTAATCAGGACTTGACGGCCGATTTTGAAAAGCAACTTGAATCATTTCCCGAAAGTTATCGAGAATCATTACGCGCCCTCAAAAAAATCTATCCTAATTGGGTGTTTATTGCTGACCCCGTGACCATTTCTTTTGAAGATGCGGTTGAGCGCCAATATGCTGTTAAAAACAGAAAGCAGGTTCATATGACATATCAGGGTGGTGATCCTGCATGGCGTGACCCCCGTTGCCTTGTCAATGGCGAGTGGCAAACTAATAACGGCAACTGGGTTAGTGCCTCTAAACCCGCTATTGCTTATTTTATGGACCCTCGAAATTCTCTTAATGCTAATGAAATTTATGTCTTTATGAAGCAAAGTTATAAAATTGCTAATCAGACTGAAGAAGAAAAGACTAAAGTTATAACTACTATGCGGACCATTATTAAGGGTACATTTTTGGAAAAGGGATATGACCGCGACGGTGACGGAATCTTTGAGGTTGATGCTTATATCGAGGACATTATTGAGGCGGCAACTGTTTCCGAAGTTAGTCCATATATTTTAGCCTCAACAATAATCCTTGAACAAGGTGTTGAAGGTACTTCACCTCTTATTTCAGGTACTCGTGAAGGTTACTTGGGTTATTACAATTTCTTTAATTTCGGCGCCTCTGGTTCTACAAATGATGATGTTATAGTTTCAGGACTTAAATACGCGGTTTCAGAAGATTGGAATTCGAGAAAAAAATCCATAATCGGTGGAGCGGTTAAATATAATGTGGGATACATTTCAAAGGGACAGGATACATATTATTATAAAGATTTTAATCTTGTCGATTTGAATTTCAACCATCAATATGCTCAAAGCGTCTATGATGCTTCTATAAGTGCGGTTCGTCTGCGCAAGGCGTATATTGATAACACCGAAGCAACTTTGGAATTTAAAATACCCGTTTTTACCACAATTCCTGCCGAAATATCTCCTAAACCCGGAACTCAAGGTTCAGGTGCATCTGGAGTGGAAACGGTTTACCGTAAAGGTGATATAAACGGCGACAATGTGATTAACGCTCTTGATTTAGCTGCTGTTAAAAAGCATATTCTTGGAATTGCTCATATTGAAGGTGTAGGAAGTTTAAGCGCAGATGTTAACCGTGATGGCGCGATTAACGCTCTTGACCTCGCAGCAATAAAGAAGGATATTCTCGGTGTTCAAAAAATTTCTTAAAGGTGACTGTTTATGAAAAAAACATTAAAACTACTATTATGCCTGACATTAGTTTTGGGGATACTAATTTCTGTTTTTAGTTTTAGCTCATCGGCTGCACAGGCTTTACTATCATTTAATAAAAGCGGTTATGTTCTTGGTGAAACTGTTAGAGTAACCGTCAAATATAATGCAACCGTGCCCATTTATGCTAACGAGGTTGACATTGTTTATAACAATGCTGTTTTAAAGGTTACCTCGGTAAACGGCGGTGAATATTCTCTTGGCACCAATAGTGTTAAGATAGTTGACGATGACCTTTCTACCGCTACCGCAGTTCATACAAGCGGTACATATACTGTAACGTTTTCGACAGTCGCTGTTGGTGATGCCAATGTATCTGTAAAAGTAATATCTGATGGTGGTAGTGCAGCGGCTTCAGGTACTGCCAAGGTAACACTTTCAGGTAATGCAAATCTCAGCTCATTGGCTGTAAGCGGAGGTGTTCTTGCACCTGCGTTTAATCCTAATGTTACTAACTATACAGCTACCGTTAAATACGGTGTTGATAAGGCAACACTTTCCGCAGGTGTTGCTGATGGTAATTCTACTGTCGTTGGTGCCGGTACATTTGATTTGGCTGTTGGTGATAATATTAAGACCATTACAGTTTCTGCTGCCAATGGAACTAAAAAATCATATACTGTAAATATTAAGCGTCTTACAGAAGAAGAAACATTACTTTGGGAACAGCAGGAGAGGGAAAACGACCCATTATTAGTTGTTTTCAATAATAAGGATTACCATCTTGTTTCCGACGTTTCCGCACTTCCCACACCCGGTGGCTATACTCCTTCAACTGCAACCTATAAAGATAGTACAATTAATACATTTACAGATGCTGCGGGTGAATATACTCTTGCATATGTTACTGCTGACGAAGATGCAGAAAAAACACCTATCTTGTTCTATTTGGATTCTACTGGAGAATTTAAGGAATTGCCCTACATTATTTCAGGCGGAAATCTATATATAATTGAAGCTCCTAATACTAATTTTGAGGTTAGTAAAGATTATTATATGAGCAGTATACTTCTGGGCACTCAAAGTATCCCGACATACGGTTTTACTGATGCCCGTTTAAAAGATTTTCATATTGTTTATGCATATTGGGGCGGTGAAAGAGGATATTACCGTTACGATACTGTAGGTAATACCATTCAGAGAGCTCCCGATTTTGTTGTAAGTGCAGAGAGTGACTCTCAGAAGGTTAATATATTAGCTAATTTTGCGGATTTAAAAACAAATGCTAAAATAGTTGTTATACTAATAGGAATTTCAATTGTTTCAGTTATTGCGCTTATTGTTTTGTTCATATTTAAGGTTGTATATTACAGAAATCAAGAAGATAATGATGACGATGATAGTATCGCTTTTGATGATATTACCGTGATTGATGGTTTTAATTCAGATGAATCTGATAATTACGAGGAGAATAAAGATAAATTTTAAGGAGGATTACTATGCCGCTACAAGAATCGGGCGAGATGTATCTTGAAACCATATATATCCTTAATAAAAAAGGTGCGGTGCGCTCAATCGATGTTTGTGAGTATATGGGATTTTCAAAACCGAGCGTAAGCAGAGCAGTGGGTCTCCTTAAAAATGGAGGTTATATAAATGTCGATAAAAACGGTTTTCTAACCTTAACGGATATAGGTTTAGAAATTGCCGAAAAGATATACAACCGCCATACACTTCTTGAAAATTTTCTTGTAAGTTTGGGTGTTAGCCGAGAAACCGCTGAATCTGATGCTTGTAAAATTGAGCACCATATTAGCGATGAATCTTTCGAGGCAATGAAACGCTACATTTTGAATAAGTAAAAGGAAAACACGGCAGAAAATCTGCCGTGTTTTATTTTTTCTTGATTAAACAATTAACCGCTTTAATAATTATATCTGTAGCATCTGGATTGTTTTTTGATGTTTGTGCAGAAACCAGTGAGGCTTTCCCGCCGCTTATTTGAACAAAGTGGGTAGGCGTAACTTCAATTTTTGCGCCTGCGCCCGCAGGAGAGTTATGCTTTTTGCTTTTTATAATTTCTGCGCCGCCACCGGCAAATCCTGCAGATATTTTGGAAACGGGAATTACTGTGACCCCGTCTTTGCTTATGGGGTCACCAAATACGCTTTCATTGGTGATAACGGTTGTCTTTTCAAATGTTATATTCATAATTTCTGCTATGTTTGACGGTTCTTTGGCGGATTTACTTTTCTTCATCCCATTGGTTCTCCTTAGTCAAAAATACAACGGTTTTGATAAAAACTATAAGCGCATAAATTATTCTTAGCTTGACTGCACATATAAATTCGTAATCGGCTTCTTTTTTATCAAAATCGCAGTTAAGAATAACGGAAAGTTTGTTTTTTTTGCTGTTCATAGAAGATTCAAGTAAAGCCACAAAAGGATAAACAAATGCACTTAACATCCCATATTTTACAGCGGTATCGGCAGCATCCTCTCCAACACAAACATATTGAATATGCAATTTTTCAAGTTTTACCTTTGAAATAAGTTTGCCCAGTTGTTTCATGAGAAATTTGGTGATTTCGATACTTTTACCGAAAGTGCCTTTGAATCCCGATTCTTTAAGATTGTATTTAAGTGTTTTTATGTTTTCGAATTTATCTATGCCAAACAGTTTTTTTGTTTTGTCTGACAATACTTTTTTCTTTTTAGATTGGGATTTTTCTATATTTTTAGGTTGGGTTTGCTTATTTTTTTTCGTATTAATTCTAAATATTCCTAAAAACAAACGAAATTTAATTTCCTTTCCGCTTTTTGAGGAGATTTGAAATTTTACGGGAGTTAATAATATTGTAGCAATCAAAAGTGCAATAGCGCCTAAAATTATACCCGTAATTTTTAAGAAAATCATTAACTCCACCTCCCATGCTTGTCTATAATTTTATCATAACCAACTGATAAATTCAATATTAAAGTGTTTGCTATTGATTTTAGCAAAAAAAGGGGATATAATTAAAAAAATGATGGCAAGGGAGTTATAGTTTTGATTTTATCGGGAATAAAACCTGAAAGAGTATTTTATTATTTTGAAAATATCTGTGGTATTCCGCACGGGTCTGGCAACTGTGAGGCAATTAGTAAATATTGCATAAGTGTTGCCGAAAATCTTGGGCTTGAGTGCAGTACTGATGAGCATTTTAATATTATTATAAAAAAAGACGCCGCTCAAGGCTATGAAGATAAGCCTACAGTTATTTTACAAGGCCATCTGGATATGGTTTGTGAAAAGGATGATAATTGCAATATCAATTTTTTAAAGGAAGCCATTCAGTTAAATGTATCGGGCGATTTTATTTCGGCAAACGGTACTACTCTTGGCGGGGATGATGGAATTGCAGTTGCTATGGTTCTGGCTATTCTTGAGGATAGCTCCTTAAAACATCCGCCTATAGAGGCTCTGTTTACAACAGATGAGGAGACCGGTATGTACGGTGCTGTCGGTTTAGATACTGCTACCTTAAACGGTAAAACGCTTATAAATATAGATTCTGAAAATGAGGGCGTTTTTACAGTAGGATGCGCAGGTGGCGCTAGAGCAGAAATCAGCATTCCAATTAATTATGAAAGCGTTTTGGGTAATTGTTATGAAATCGCTGTATCTGGACTAATTGGTGGTCACTCGGGCGTTGAAATTGATAAAGGACGCCTTAATGCCAATGTTATATTGGGTAAATTTTTGCATGAGTTACCTTACAAATATAATATTGTAGAAATTTGTGGCGGACATAAAGATAACGCTATACCCAGAAGCAGTAAATGTACTGTTTTTTGCGATGGTGACCCAACTTTATTGGTTGATGATTTTGTTTTCATAAATAGAATCGAAACGGATAACAATCTTAGTGTCTTGGTAAATCGTGTTACGGAAAACAAAATAGCATTTTCTTTAGCTGATTCCAAAAAGATTACAGAGTTTCTATGCACAGTTCCTAACGGAATTCAAGCAATGAGTAAAGATATTGAAGGACTTGTTGAAACCTCGTTAAATCTTGGAATTTTGTTTACTGATTGCGAAGGTGTTCATGCAAGTTTTGCAGTAAGAAGTTCTGTAAATTCGGAAAAAACCAAATTGCTTGTTAAATTAAAAAATATTGCTGATAACTTTGGCGGAACATTTGGTGAACATGGCCATTATCCCGCGTGGGAATATCGTAAGAACTCTCCATTAAGAGATACCATGGTTTCGGTTTATAAAAAGCTTTACGGTAAGAATCCTGTTGTTGAAACTATTCATGCGGGACTTGAGTGTGGCATCTTAGGAGATAAAATCAGCAACCTTGATGCCGTTTCTATTGGTCCTGATATGTGGGATATTCATACACCAAGAGAAAGAATTTCTATTTCTTCAGTAAAAAGAGTTTATGAGTTTATTTGCGAACTATTAAGTGAATTATAGGTGAAAATTATGATTAAAGAAAGAATTAATAAAATTCAGGAAGAACTTCAAAATAATGAAGCGTTACTGGTCACTTCTCATTCTAACCGATTTTATTTAACGGGTTTTGAATCCAGTGCGGGTAAGGTTTTAGTAACTAAGGATAGTGCATATTTTCTAATTGATTTTAGATATTTTGAGAAGGCTAAGTCTGTTGTTGATTCTTGTAGGGTAATGCTTTCTGAAAGAGTTAGTGGAGAAATTAATGCGTTACTTAAAAAACACAGTGTAGACACAGTATATGTGGAAACTTATAATACAAGTGTTAACGATTTTGCTTCTCTTAAAAACGCGATTTCCGAATTTTCGGTTTCTGATGATAAAAAATTTGATGTGCTTCTTGAAGAAATGAGAAGCGTTAAAACCGAAGGAGAACTTGAATTAATTAAGAAGGCGCAAGTAATCACAGATGACACATTCTCATATATTATCGACCGAATTGAGCCGGGCAGAAGTGAAATTGAAGTAATGCTTGATATGGAATTTTATATGCGAAAACTCGGCAGTGAAGGCGTGTCTTTCGATTTTATCGTAGTTTCAGGTAAAAATTCCTCGTTGCCTCACGGGGTACCTACAGAAAAGAAAATTGAAGACGGCGACTTTGTCACAATGGATTTTGGTGCAGTTGTAGGCGGGTACCGTTCTGACATGACAAGAACGGTTGCGGTAGGTAATGTTTCTGACGAGCAACTTCGTGTATACGAAACCGTTTTAAAGGCGCAGGTTGAGGCAATTAAAGCGGTAAAACCGAATGTGATTTGTAAAGATATTGATAAGGTTGCTCGAGATATCATTAACGGCGCGGGTTATGAAGGTTGTTTCGGTCACGGACTCGGTCACAGTGTGGGTATAGAAATTCACGAAAATCCCTGCTTTAATACCCGTTGCGAAACCGTTCTTAAAAAGGGAACTGTAATGACCGTTGAGCCTGGAATTTATCTTGAAAACAAATTTGGTGTTCGCATAGAGGATATGGTGTATGTTACTGAAAGCGGTTGTATTGATATAACCGGTAGCGACAAAAAACTTATTATTCTTTAATTAAATAAAACCGCCATATCAAGTGGCGGTTTTTTCCTTGTTTATCGTTGACAAAAGGGAAAATAAGGTATATAATATTTTAGTATATTTTGTATTTTAAGGGATGTAAAATTATGAAATGGATGTCACTTAACGAACTTAGAGAAAGATACCTTTCCTTTTTTGAATCAAAAGGCCATTTAAGACTTGGTAGTTTTTCACTCGTTCCTAATAACGATAAATCACTTCTTCTCATTAATTCGGGCATGGCACCTATGAAAAAATATTTCACAGGTGAAGTTACTCCCCCTTCAACTAGGGTTACAACATGTCAGAAATGTATCCGTACACCCGACCTTGAGAGAGTTGGCCATACTGCTCGTCACGGCACATATTTTGAAATGCTCGGCAACTTTTCTTTTGGAGACTATTTCAAAAATGAAGCTATTCCGTGGGCTTGGGAGTTTTTAACAAGAGACCTCGAAATCCCCGAGAATTTGCTTTGGCCTTCTGTTTACGAAGAGGACGATGAAGCATACGCTTTATGGCGTGATGTAATCGGCGTTCCTGAGGAGAGAATTGTTAAACTCGGTAAAGCCGATAACTTCTGGGAGCATGGAACGGGTCCATGCGGTCCTTGTAGTGAAATTTATTTTGACCGAGGCGAGAAATACGGCTGTGGTTCGCCCGACTGTAAACCCGGTTGTGATTGTGACAGATATATGGAAATCTGGAACAATGTATTCACTCAGTTTAATAATCAAGGTGACGGTACTTATACCGAACTCGAACATAAGAATATTGATACCGGTATGGGTCTTGAGCGTCTTGCTTGCGTTATGCAGGGCGTTGATAATATGTTTGAGGTTGATACAGTTCGTAATATTCTCAATAAGGTTTGCGAGATTTCAGGTAAAGAATATGGTAGTGATAAAAACACTGATATTTCTATCCGCGCCATTACCGACCACGCTCGCGCCTCCACATTTATGATTAGTGACGGTATTATTCCTTCTAACGAGGGTAGAGGATATGTTCTTCGCCGCCTTATCAGAAGAGCCGCTCGTCATGGACGCCTTATCGGTATTGAGCGTCCATTCCTTGAGGAAATGTGTGAGGCGGTTATTGCAGAAAATAAATCGGGATACCCTGAACTCGTAGAAAAGCAAGACCTTATTAAGAAGGTTATTTCAAACGAAGAGGCAAGTTTTTCTAAAACTATCGACCAAGGACTAAATATTCTTTCTGAACTTACCGCAAATGGTGGTATGCTTTCAGGTGAAGATGCTTTTAAACTTTATGATACCTACGGTTTCCCCTTTGACTTAACTAAAGATATCCTTGCCGAAAAAGGTATGACTGTTGATGAAGAAGGGTTTAACGAGCATATGAAACGCCAGAGAGAAATGGCAAGAGCATCCCGTAAGGCGTCCGACGGTGAAAGTTGGAGTAGTGTCGGTATTAACTTTGAAAATATTGCCGCAACAGATTTTTTGGGTTATACTCAAAATGAATGTGATGCTACAGTTCTTGATATTGTCTGTGACGGTGAGCATTCTTCGTCCGCTACTAATTGCAAGGCGATTATTGTTCTTGATAAAACAGTTTGCTATGCCGAAAGCGGTGGTCAGGTAGGGGATAAAGGTGCTATTAAAGTTGGCTCTCTTTCCTTTGATGTTGATGATACCAAGAAAACCGCGGGTGGTGTTTTCACCCATCAGGTTGATGTTGCTAACGGAACAGTATCTGTCGGCGATAAAGTAACTGTTTCTATTGATGTTGCTCGTCGAGAGGCAATCCGACGCAACCATACCGCCGCTCATTTGCTTCAGGCTGCGCTTCGTAAGGTGCTTGGCACCCATGTTGAGCAGGCTGGTCAGTTGGTTAACGATAAATCTGTTCGTTTTGATTTTACTCATTTTTCTGCTCTAACTTCTGATGAATTAGAAAAAGTTGAAAATCTCGTTAATGCCGCAATTCTTGAAGGAATTATTGTTGATAACAGCGAGATGCCTATTGATGAGGCAAGAGCCCTTGGTGCTATGGCTTTGTTCGGTGAAAAATACGGTGATATAGTTCGTGTTGTTAAAGCAGGGGAATTCTCTACTGAACTTTGCGGAGGCACTCATGTTGATAACACTGCAAAAATCGGTCTTTTCAGAATTATTTCCGAAAGCGGTATAGCTGCAGGTACCAGAAGAATTGAGGCATATACCGGTTTTAATGTTCTTGAACTTTTAAATCACTATAAATCCATTTTGGTTGATACTGCATCTGTTCTTAAAATCAGCAATATTGAGGATGTAGCTAATAAAGTTACTTCTGCGGTTAAACAGATGAAAGAAGATTCTAAAAAGATTGAAACACTAGAGTCAAAACTTGCTTCTGGCAAACTTAACGATATTATGTCTGATGCGAAAGAAATCGGTGGCGCTAAAGTTGTTTCTGCCAAATTTGATGGTACTGCTCCCGATGAGCTCCGCAAAATGATAGATGCCGTTAAATCGGAAAACGATAATGCCGTTGTTGTTTTTGCTTCGGTTAACGGTGAAAAACTTACCTTCTGTGCGGGCGTTGGTAAATCCGCCTTAGCACTCGGTGTACATGCAGGTAATCTTGTTCGCGAAATCGCTAAAATTGCTGGTGGTAACGGTGGCGGTAAACCCGATAGCGCTATGGCAGGCGGTAAAGATGTTGCTAAAGCGCAAGAAGCGTTAGATAGTGTTATTTCTATTGTTGAAGGAATGATTAAATAATGAGCGATTGTTTATTTTGTAAAATTATGAATGGGGAAATTCCCAGTTCGAAGATTTACGAAGATAAATTTGTTTATGCTTTCCTTGATATTGACCCCAAGGCTCCTTTTCATGCAATCGTTATCCCCAAAATTCATATTTCATCTGCCGATGAAATAAATGGTGAAAATAGCATATATATCGCTAAAGTATTTGAAGCCATTGCAAAAATTGCAAAAGAGGAAAATCTCGAAAGCGGCTACCGTATTGTGAATAACTGCGGTAAGGACGGCGGTCAGACAGTGGGGCACATACATTTTCATTTGCTCGCCCGTCGCAATTTGCAATGGCCTCCGGGTTGATAACTAATAATATGAGGTGTTGAATATGTCAGAGTATTATACTTTAAAAATAGCAGGTCTTGAGAGAAAGCTTGAAAAATTCCCCGTTAATGAAAATTTAGATATTGCCGCATTTATTATTTTCGGCGATGTTGAATTAACCATTGCAGGTTGTGCCGAATTGCTTAAGAAAGTGCCCGAGTTTGATATTATTCTCACTCCCGAAGCCAAAAGCATACCTATGGCTTATGAGATGGCGCGCCAGTCCGGTAAACCTTATGTTGTCGCTCGAAAGGGCGTTAAGGTATATATGCGCAACTCCATTGATGTTTCGGTTACATCAATAACCACTAAGAATGAACAGCATCTGTATTTAGGTGAAACCGAAGCAAATCTTATGAAGGGAAAAAGAATTCTTATCGTGGATGATGTTGTGAGCACCGGTGAGTCTTTGACCGCTGTAAGAAAGCTTGTTGAGAAGGCGGGCGCGATTGAAGCTGCCTCTTGCTTCTTCCTTGCGGAAGGTGACGCAGCAAAACGCGACGATGTTATTTTCCTAGAAGAATTACCCTTGTTTTTCAAATGATTTTCAAGGTGTTTTCAGTTGAGAACGCCTTTTGTTTTTGAAAGTTTTAGCATTTTATTAACCAATTGTTAACAGTTTGTAAATTTAGGTCGAAAATACCACCAAAATGTGCAAAAACTATAAATCAATGTCTTGACATTTTGTGCAGTAGTATAGTATAATTGACTTGCGAGGAGGGATTCATTCGCGTACATATTTCGTTGTAGTTGCAGTTTGAATGTTTGCTGCTACATATATAAAAAATTATAAAAGGAGAAACAAGCAATGAAAAGAATTCTTGCGTGCATTCTTGTGTTGGTAATGATGATTTTACCTCTCACTGCATGCTCCAAAGATTCCGGTGACGAATCCTACTATTCTTACTACTATGTTGATGAAGAAGTAGAAGATGAGGAAACCGAATCTGGCGAGGATGTAAGTGATAATAAGACTTCATCTAACAAAGACAAGGATAAGACCCCCGGTAAAGATGCTGGCGCAACATCAAGCGACAAAATTAAGACCGACTTTGACCTTAAAGGTAAAACTGTAACTATGGCAATCACCGAAGAAGACCAGTATAATACTACTTCTTTCAAGGCGATGATTTCCGCATTCCAGACCGAGTATGGTTGTAAGGTTAAGACTTTTAACCTTAAATTCAACGATGGATACAACAATCAGGTTGCTCAGCGTATGAGTACAGGCGAACCCTATGATATTTGTTATGTTCACGGTGTATTCTTCCCCGCAGGTCAAATAGCTGGTGTGTATGCAGACCTTACCGATGCTATGAAACAGGTTGATACCTCTGCGCTCAATATGGAAAAGACCGAAAAGTTCCGTTGGAACGGTAAGCTCTACGGCGTATGCGATAACAACTGCGCATTCCCTGACATTTTCTATTACAACAAGGCCCTCTTTAATAAAGCAGGTCTTGAAGACCCCAGAACACTTTACAATGAAGGCAAGTGGACTTGGGATAAGATATTTGAGCAGGGTCACGAAGTAACCGATGCTTCTCAGAACATCTATTACCTTGCTGACTTCTTTATTATAACCCAGATTTATGGCACCTCCTCCATCACTGTTGAAAACGGTAAGCCCGTTCTCAACCTCAAGCACCCCAATACCATTAAAGCTTTTCAGCTTATCCAGAAGATTTATAATGGTAACGATGCTATCGGTCAGCCCAATGATAATTCTGACTACACCAAGGCATTTATGGAAGGCCGTAACTATGTTTACTTCGAAGAGTCTTCCAAGTATCCAGGACTTGTAGCTAAGGTTAAGAAGTCAATGGCGTTCAATAAAAATGTTAAGAATCTTGAAATCGTTCCAATTCCTCTTCCTGAAGAGAATACCTCTAAGGCATATCCTACAGGTTGGTATTATGCAATTGCCGCTGGTGAAGGATCTGACCCCCGTATAGCTCTTACTTGGGCAGCTTTTGAAGCAACATATAAGTCCACTATTAAGGGCAAGGACGAATTTGACGCTGACGACCAGGCACTTCTTGATAAGATTATGGCCGGCAAGACAATTCCTAACCGTCACGGTTGCTACAGTTCATCTGAAGATACCACTTCTAATCTGCATAACTACTTGGTTGATGAAATCCGTAACGGTGAAGACATTAACAAGGTTGTTGATAAATATGAGCCTAAGTACATTGCTTTTATTGAGGAACAGCTGAGCAATTCCAACTTTAAACCTGTTAAAGGCAAGGATTACATTGTAAACTAACTTAATTGTCAATGTACTTTTAGTACTAGGGGGCAGACAGAGTGATGCTTTGTCTGCCTTTTTTAATGCCTTTTAAGGAGAAATTTTATGAGCGAAATCAAACTTCCGGAGTGTCATTTGTTTAACGATGGCACTAACGATTATAATTTAGGCGAATTTGGCCTTCCCACAATGCTATCATCCGATGATAAAGGTATGAAGATTATCAGTCTTTCGAATATCTTTGCAACACCTTCTTGGGCCCGCTTTATGATGCATTTGCGTCAGGTTATCGCAAAGGACCGTCGCGTTTTCTTTGTTGATGGTGTAGCAAGAATGGCAAGTATTAACTGGCTTCGTGACCATGTTCACGAAATGAAGGGATATAAGCATTGGGAGTACGATATCAAAAGTTATCTTGACTTCATGATAGAAAATCAGAGCGATGAAGGTTATTTTTATGAGATAACCGTTATTGAAACAAATATGCATTCGCAGATTTGTCCTTCCACAACTAAATTTATTAATGACCATCTTGCTCTTGTTCGTATTGAAATCGAAGCCGATGTTGAGTATCTCGTTGTTGAAGGCGCTTATACGGTTTATAAGGCAACAGGCGATGAGGCATGGATTAGAAAGGTTCTTCCTAAACTTGAAAAATCCATTGATTATATGACCAGTGCGCCTAAGCGTTGGGATGCTGAGCATGGTCTCTGTAAGCGTGCATTTACTATGGATACATGGGATTTTGCATATGGTGCAGATTCAGGTAAAAATCGTGAAATTCATGAAGATACTCCCATGTCAATTATGCACGGCGATAACTCTGGTGTATATCAGGCGATGACTCAACTGGCTTGGCTTAATCGTCGTCTCGGCAATGAGGAGAAAGCATGTGAATGGGACGAAAGAGCCGCAAAACTTCGTGAAAACCTCATTAAGTATTGCTGGAACGGTAATTTCTTTACACATCAAGTACATTTAGGTCACGATGGCGCTGAAGGTGCTGATGAAACTAAGATTCTTTCACTTTCCAACTCATACGACATGAATCGCGGTGTTACAACACTTGAACAGAACGATAAAATAATTAGTGAATATAAAAGAAGAAGAGATACATTCCCCGCATTTGCTGAATGGTATTGTATCAATCCTCCTTATGAGCACTTTAAGGATGCCTACGGCAACGACCGCCCAAAAGATTATGTAAATGGCGGTATTTCTACTATGACTGCAGGTGAACTTGCTAAAGCCGCATTTATGAATGGACATGAGGCATACGGTTGGGATATCATTAAGCGTGTTCGTGACCTTACTGCTAAGGTTGGAAGTATGTACTTCCTCTATGACCCCGAAACCGGTAATGATATTTCAGGTGGTCCTACAGGTTGGAGCGCAGGTGCTGTTATGGATGCCATTGATGCAGGTCTTGCCGGTATTGTTGATGAAGGTGTCTGCTTTAGTGACCTTAAATTCTCACCCCGTTGGGCAGTTACTGAACATAATGAAATCCGATACACTACCGGTTATGAGGTTTCTAAGACTATGGTGCAGTCAAATTATTGGTATGATGGGGAAAAGATGACCTATGAACTCCGTTGCCCTTCAAAGCATGTTGATTGCCATATCCTTTTACCTGTTGGTAAGAAATGCGACAAGGTGCTTCTTGATGGTAAAGAAGTTGAATTCAATAATAGCAAGGTGCTTGATTCCGAATATATTGATTTCGCATTTGATAAAGAACCTATTCCTGTTATTCGTAACGAATGGATTCCTTTGGAATCCCAAGTAATCGAACTTGTCCTCTCCGATAAGTAATAAATTTAAAACAGCCGCAAATTTGCGGCTGTTCTGTTTTTTTATTTGCTTTTTAAATAAAAAAGTAACATTTTATCTTTAAAATTATATTATGTAATATCGGGAGGGAAAAATATGAGAAGATGCAATTTTAATAAGGGAATTGTTGGTGTAACCTTTGCGGTGGGTCTCCTTATCAGTTGCTTTTGCCCTCCGCGATTTTTGGTAGCCGTTTTGGCTGTGTGGGTCATTATTTTAGGTTTTTCTTGCTCAAAATAAGAACGGAGGCATTATATGAAGGTAGTACTTATTAAAGGTCACGGTATTGTAGGCGGATTACTCAGAATGATTTTCGGTATCAAAAAGCAAAATACATAAAGAGCTGCTCGCAGCTCTTTTTTTTATTTCTTGATATTAATATGTAAGTATAGTATAATACATATATATTTTACTTTTAAGGTGTATCTGTATGGCTAAAAAGAAATGGATGAAATTTAGACATAAAGTAGTCAGAAATTTGGCTTTTTTGGTGCTTTATCCTTATTCCCGCATTAAATATGGAATTAAGGTTGAAAAGTTTAAAGAGCAGGGAAAGCGCCCCTATTTAATTCTCTTTAATCATCAGACTGCTTTTGACCAATTTTTTGTTGGTATGGCTTTTAAGGGCCCTGTTTATTATGTTGCCAGTGAAGATTTGTTTTCTATGGGTTGGGTTTCCCGCCTCATTAAATATGTTGTAGCACCTATTCCTATTAGAAAACAGACAACAGACGCTTCGGCGGTTATGAACTGCATCCGATTAGCTCGCGAAGGTGGCACTATTGCATTGGCTCCCGAGGGCAACCGTACATATGATGGCAAACCTGTTTATATAAATCCTGCCATAGCACCTTTAGCGAAAAAATTGAAGTTACCTATCGCACTTTATAGAATTGAGGGTGGATACGGTGTTCATCCAAGATGGAGTGATGTTGTTCGTAAAGGCAAGATGCGGGGTTATGTTTATAAGGTAATTGAACCCGATGAATATAAAGATATGTCTAATGAAGTTTTATATTCTGTAATCAAAGAGGGACTTGATGTCAACGAAGTAAAGGTTGACGGCCAATATTATCATAAAAAATCTGCAGAGTTTTTGGAAAGATTGGTATATGTTTGTCCGTATTGTGACCTTTCCACTTTCGTAAGTAACGGTAATATTATAAAGTGTCAAAAATGCGGCCGAGAAATTGAATACCTAGAGAACAAAAAACTTGATGGTATCGGATTCAAATTTCCTTTTAAATTCGTTGGTGATTGGTATGATTACCAATGTGATTTTATCAATAATCTTGATATTTCTCAGTACAATGATTCGCCGATATACACCGATGAAATCACCTTTTTAAAGGTTAATGTTTATAAAAATAAGGAAATTTTAGAAAAAAATATAATGTTATCACTTTACGGCAACAAAATCACTGTTGGCGATATGGTATTCAATTTTGATGATATAAATGCTATTACGATTTTAGGTAAAAATAAACTTAATATTTATACTGATGAGGCTTTATATCAGATAAAAGGCGATAAAAGATTCAATGGTCTAAAATATATGAATTTTTACTTCAGATATAAAAATTCAAATTCGGAGGATAAAAATGGAGAATTTTTGGGACTTTAAGGTTTGGGGCGTAGTTAATTTATTTGCAGTTTTGCTAATGAGTCTGCTTTGCGCTAACATTTTAAAAAGAAGAATTAAATTTTTCAAAGTTTCGCTTATTCCTAATTCGGTTTTAGGTGGCGCAATACTTCTGATAATAGCCGGTATTTACAAACTTGTTACCGGTGAGGTTATGTTTAACGCGGAATTTTTTGGCGGAAACGGAATAGCGACTCTTGAAATAATTACATATCACGCGTTAGCGCTAGGATTTATCGCCTCAACATTTAAAGCATCAAAGGGTAAACTTTCCAAAGGCAGAACTAATGAAATTTTTAACACCGGTGTTACAACGGTATCGACATATTTAATCCAAGGTGTTATAGGACTCGGTGTTACTATAATTGCTGCAAAAGTGCTTTCAGGATTCTTTGCTGCAGCAGGTATAATTTTACCTTTCGGTTTTGGACAAGGACCTGGTCAGGCACTTAATTACGGCACTATCTACGAAACCGAACACAGTTTTGTTAACGGTGCAAGTTTCGGTCTTATTATTGCTTCTGTTGGTTTTCTTTGTGCTAGTATCGGTGGTGTTTTTCATCTTAACATTCTCAAGCGCAAAAAGAAAATCACAATAACAGGTAAGGATGCAGATGAAGTTTTAAGCTCTGAAAATATACAATCTAAAAACGAAATTCCTATGCAGGGTAGTATTGATAAAATAACTATTCAAATCGCGTTTGTGTTTTTAGCATATTTCGTTACCTATTTACTGATGGTGTTACTCGGCCAACTTATTCCTTCGATGAAATCAGTCATATACGGTTTTAACTTCCTTATTGGTGTATTGTCTGCTACATTAATAAAATTAGTGCTTAATCTACTTAAAAAAGCAAAAATCGTAGAAAAGGAATATACTAACGATTTTTTGATGACGCGTATTAGTAATTTGTTTTACGATATAATGGTTGTTGCAAGTATTGCTGCAATTCGTCTCGGAATTCTTAAAGATTATTGGGGAATTGTTCTTATTCTTTCGGTTCTTGGTATGGTGGTTACATACATATATAATCTATATGTTGCTAAAACATTATTTAAAGATTACGCTGATGAACAATTTCTTACTATGTACGGTATGTTGACAGGAACTGCAAGTACAGGTATTATTCTCCTTCGCGAAATTGATAAAGATTTCAAAACGCCTGCGGCAGATAACCTTGTTTATCAAAATTTCCCTGCAATTGTTTTCGGTTTTCCCATAATGCTTTTAGCGAAATTAGCACCCGAAAAACCAATTTTAACTCTAATAGTTCTCTTTGGTTTATTGGTTGTTATGAATTTAATACTGTTTAGGTCAAAAATATTTAAAAAGAAAAAATAATTATAAGCCGCCACTCAAAGTGGCGGCTTATATGTAAGGATTATTTATGAAAAATTATCAGTTGATTCTTGAAAAAGAACTTGAAAAAATTAAACATGAAGGCATTGTGCCCAAACTACTATTGCATAGTTGTTGTGCGCCTTGTTCGAGTTACTGTCTCGAATACTTATCTGAATATTTTGAGATTACTGTTCTTTATTTTAATCCTAATATTGAATACGATGAGTATAACCGCAGATTGGAGGAACAAAAGCGTCTGGTGTGCGAATTAAAATGTAAGAATCCAATTTCAGTTATTTCGCCGCGGCATAATACTGAGAAATTCTATTCCGCAATAAAAGGTTATGAAAAAGAAAAAGAGGGTGGAAAGCGATGCGAAATCTGTTTCCGTCTAAGACTGGAAGAAACTGCGAAATTTGCCAAGGAACACAACTTTGATTATTTTACAACAACACTCTCAATCAGCCCTCTTAAGAACGCTACAATGCTTAATATGATTGGCGAACAATGTGCAAAAGAAGTTGGCGTTAAGTATCTTTTTTCTGATTTTAAGAAAAAAGGCGGATATTTAAGGTCTATTGAACTATCTAAGGAATATTCATTATATAGACAGGATTATTGCGGTTGTGTTTTTTCGAAAAGATAATATTTGTTCATAATTTGTTAAAAAAATATTGAAAAAATCGGTCGAATATGATAGAATTATACAGTAAATTGTTTTTTGGAGGTCTAATCATGAGAGCTGATGGAAAAAGGCTTAGAAATATCGACCCTATGTATACAGTCGCTTCTTATATAATGAATAAGCGTACTGATTCTATGAATATGATTACCGTTGATATACCAGTAGAACCAATTCAATGCTTTTTGAACGAAAAGCGTAAGCAGGGAATAAGTATGAGTCATATGGCAGTTATCCTTTCTGCTTATATCAGGGTTGTTTCGGAGTATCCCGAACTTAATCGTTTTATAGTTAATAAAAAACCTTATGCGAGAAACGAACTTGCCGTTGGTATGGTTGTTTTAAAGGCAGGTAATGCAGAACATGGCACAATGTCTAAAATGTATTTTAATCCTGCAAACACGGTTTATGAAGTTAACGATATTATTAACGAATATGTTGAATCTAATAGATATGCTGCTGAAAATAACGGCACAGAGAAGATTATCAAGTTCCTTTTGAGTGTACCAGGTATTTTGCCTGTGGGCGTTAGTTTGTTTAAATTTTTGGATAAATATGGCTTATTACCCAAGGCGATTATTGATATGTCGCCCTTCCATATGAGTTTGGGAATTTCCAATTTGGCTTCTATCAGAACAAATCATATTTATCACCATTGTTATGAGTTCGGTACTACCAGTGTGTTTATCACAATGGGTAACACCCGTGAAGTGCCTAGGCGTAAGGGTGATGAAATATTTTTTGAAAAGTGTATGCCTCTGGGCGTTGTAATGGATGAACGAATTGCTTCGGGCGCATATTTTGCAATGGCGTTTAGAAGGCTTAGCCATTATCTGCGTCATCCCGAACTTCTTGAAGTTCCGCCCGAGAAGGTTACACCCGACCCAGCATTGAAGTCCAAAAAATAATACTTGATTTTATGCGCTGTTTGTTATACAATAGCCATTAGATAATTTTTTAACAAATGGAGGAAAATTAAATGTTGGTATCTGCAAAAGAAATGCTCAACAAAGCAAAGGCCGGCAAATATGCTGTAGGCCAATTTAACATCAATAACCTTGAATGGACTAAAGCCATTCTTCTTACCGCTCAGGAGCTTAATTCTCCCGTTATTCTCGGTGTTTCCGAGGGCGCAGGTAAATATATGTGCGGTTACACCACCGTTGTTGGTATGGTAAACGGTATGATTAATGAACTTGGAATTACCGTTCCCGTAGCTTTACACCTTGACCACGGTAGTTATGAAGGTGCAAAAGCTTGTATTGAGGCAGGTTTTTCATCTGTAATGTTTGATGGCTCACATTATCCCATTGAAGAAAATATTGCAAAAACAAAAGAACTTGTAGGCATCTGTGATGAATTAGGTCTTTCTCTTGAAGCTGAAGTTGGCGCTATCGGTGGAGAGGAAGATGGCGTTGTTGGTAGCGGTGAAGTTGCTGATCCCGAAGAGTGCAAGATGATTGCTGATTTAGGTGTTACTATGCTCGCAGCTGGCATTGGTAATATTCACGGTAAATATCCTGAAAATTGGGCAGGTCTCAGTTTTGATACTCTTGATGCTATTCAGCAGCTTACAGGAACTATGCCTCTCGTTCTTCACGGCGGTACAGGTATCCCTGCTGATATGATTAAAAAGGCCATTTCTTTAGGCGTTTCTAAAATCAATGTAAATACCGAATGTCAGCTTGCTTTCGCTGAAGCTACACGTAAGTATATCGAAGAGGGAAAAGACCTTATTGGTAAGGGATTCGACCCCCGTAAAGTTCTTGCCCCTGGTGTAGAAGCTATTAAAGCTACCGTTAAGGAGAAAATGGAACTTTTCGGTTCGGTTGGCAAGGCGTAATTTGCTAGATTTAAACTTAGTAAAAGAGCAGTGAAGTATCTCTGCTCTTTGTTTTTTGTCCAGTATTGTTAAAAAAATCACAAAATACTTTAACGCGACATAGTTTTTCGAAAAATTATTGACAAATATTTAACAATACTATTGACTTTACTATAATGAATGAATATAATGGTAACAACATTTATGCCAACGGAGGTAATGGTTATGGCAAGAGTTTATAATTTTAGTGCGGGTCCTTCTATGTTACCAGAGGAGGTTTTAAAAACAGCCGCTGATGAAATGATGGAGTTTGGCACTTCTGGTCAGTCAGTGATGGAGATGTCACACCGTAGCAAAGAGTATCAAGCAATTTTTGATGAAACCGAAGCAAATCTTCGTGAAGTAATGAATATTCCCGATAATTATAAGGTTCTTTTCTTGCAGGGTGGTGCTTCAACCCAGTTTGCAATGATTCCTCTTAACCTTATGAATAAAAATAAGAAGGCAGACTTTATTATTACTGGTCAATGGGCTAATAAGGCATATAAAGAGGCTGCTCGTTACGGTGAAGCTCGCGCTGTTGCTTCTTCTGCAGATAAGACATATTCATATATTCCTAAAACGACTGCCAAAGATTTTGACCCTGAAGCAGATTTCGTTCATATTTGTATGAACAATACTATCTACGGTACGAAATATAATGAGTTGCCCGAAACCGGCAACGTTCCGCTTGTTGCTGATATTTCAAGTTGCATTTTGTCTGAGCCTGTTGATGTTTCTAAATTTGGTATGCTCTATGCAGGCGCACAAAAGAATGTTGCACCCGCAGGTGTTACTATTGTTATTATTCGTGAGGACCTTTTAGGTAATGCTATGGATTTCACTCCTACAATGCTTAATTATGTAACTCACGCTGAAAATGGCTCAATGTTCAATACTCCTCCTTGTTATTCCATTTATATTGCCGGTCTTACATTAAAGTGGATTAAAAAAATGGGCGGACTTGAAGCAATGAAGGAGTATAATGAGAAGAAAGCTGCCGTTCTTTATAACTTCCTCGATAACAGCAAGTTATTTAAAGGTACCGTTGTCAAGGAAGACCGTTCTCTTATGAATGTTCCTTTCGTTACAGGCAACGATGAGCTTGATGCAAAATTTGTTTCCGAGGCAAAGGCGGCAGGTTTTGTAAATATCAAGGGTCATAGAAGTGTTGGCGGTATGAGAGCTTCCATCTATAACGCTATGCCCATTGAAGGCGTTGAGAAACTTGTTGAGTTTATGAAGAAATTTGAAGAGGAGAATCTCTAATGTTCAAGATTAAAACATATAATAAAATTTCTAAAAGCGGTTTAGAGGTTTTTGATGATAAGTATACCGTAGGTGATGAAGTTGAAAACGCGGATGGTGCCATTGTCCGTTCCGCCGCTCTTCACGATGTTGAATTCCCTGAATCGCTTAAAGCTATCGCACGCGCAGGTGCAGGCGTAAACAATATTCCTATTGACCGTTGTTCCCAAGAGGGCATAGTGGTTTTTAATACCCCCGGCGCCAATGCGAACGCTGTTAAAGAGCTTGTTTTGGCTGGTTTATTCATAGGCTCTCGTAGAGTTATCCCTGCAATAGAGTGGGCAAAAACTCTTAAGGGTCAAGGCGCTGAAGTTGGCAAACTCGTTGAAAAAGGTAAGGGCGCCTTTGCAGGTCCTGAACTTAAGGGTAAAAAGCTTGGTGTAATTGGACTTGGTGCCATTGGTGTTCTTGTTGCTAATGCTGCAAATCATCTTGGTATGAAGGTTTTGGGTTATGACCCATATCTTTCTGTGAATTCCGCTTGGAATCTTACTCATAATGCTGTTCATATCTATGATATTAAAGAGATTTATGAGCAGTGTGATTATATTACCGTTCATGTGCCCTTGACTGATTCTACAAAGAATCTTATTAATGCAGATGTTATTGCTAAGATGAAAGATGGCGTAAGAATTCTTAATTTCTCACGCGCAGCTCTTGTTAACTCTGAGGATATAAAGGCCGCTTTAGAATCCGGTAAGGTTGCTTCTTATGTTACCGATTTCCCAACAGATGAACTTCTTTGTGTAGACGGTGTTATTGCAATTCCTCACCTTGGTGCTTCTACACCTGAATCCGAAGATAATTGCGCTGCTATGGCTGCTGCAGAACTTATTGATTATATTGAAAACGGAAACATTGTTAATTCTGTTAATCTTCCCGAAATTTCTATGCCCAGAAGCGGTGATAACCGTGTTTGCGTAATTCACAAAAATATTCCAAATATGATTACCTCTATAACAGGTATTGTCGCAGGTGACGGTATTAACATTGAGAATATGCTTAATAAGTCACGCGGCGATTATGCTTATACAATGCTTGATGTTGATGATATTGACAAAGAAGATATTGTTGCAAAAATTTCCTCAGTTGATGGTGTAATTAAAGTAAGAGTTATATAAAAATAAATCGCAGAATCATAATTGATTCTGCGATTTATTATTTTGTTAGCATTTTTATAATTTTTTTATAAATCTGAGCAGGGTCTTCTAAGAAGGATTCCTTAATTACACGGGCTTGGTCGTCATCAGTAACCATAACCTTAATACTCATAAAAGGTTTTTGACCGTCGTGAAGAGAGCAGGTAACATAGGTAGCACCGTTTTCTCTTGTTGTCACAATATCGGTTTCTTTAGCGTTTTTAAATCTTGATAACATTCTTATAGAAGCGGCACAAGCACGGTCTTTAACCGTTAAAGAAAGGGAAGTATTGAGGGTATCTGCAACATTTCTGCCGTTATCTGTTATTACATATGTATCTTCCTTTTCATCGTGCAGTTTAAGTTGACCGCTCTTTACAAGTGACACAATAGCATCGCTAACCTCAAAACCGTTTGCTATGCCTTCATAGTGAAGAAGGTTTGCTAATTGATTTGCAGGGATAGGTTCGTTTATGGTAGAATAAATATAGCATAGAAGTATTTTAATTTCTGCTATTCCAAAAAGTCCGCCCAAATTTACACCAGCAGATGAAGCATCGTTTTCCAAAATGATTACTCCTTAAAAAATATTTGTATCATTTATCATTATAGTTGCCTTTTATAAAAGTTTCAAGTAGAAATTTTATCCGTCATAATCTTGAATAGCTGTATCAACATCAGAAATACATTCAAACTCTATTCCATTTTCTAAATCGGTTTTATCGTTCTCGGGTAAATTATTTAAAACGATATTATCATAAATTTCGATAATTTCTTCATTTTTATAAAGGGCTACACAGTTTCTATACGATTTTAGTACATAAGTTGAGTAAGTTTGTTTGGTATTTTCCTTATGCTTAAAAATGTTTATAAATGACAAAGATAATATTAAAGCAGTAATAAAAAAGATAATTCGTTTATGCAAAAAATCACTCCCAAACTATTATTCCCTCAAAAATAATATTTATAATGGTTAAAAAATTGTAACTACACAAAATTTAATTTTGTGTTATACTGTATTAAGTGGAAAATTGTTCTATTTTATGGAGGTGTTGTTATGGAATTTGATGACCTTTTCAGTAACAGCAACGAAAAAGAAAATATTGAAACTGATAATGATTCGCTAGACCTTAATATTTTTTCTTCAGGCGCTACCGATTCTATCGCTGAGGAAAAAAACAAAAAGATTAAGAACAAAGAAAAGATAATCAAGACTGTTTTAGTTTCTTTCTTAGCATGTGTAATTGCATTCAGTATAGGTATCGGTTCGTTTTTGATTTATGTTTTCACTGCCATAGACGGTACTATGGAACAAAATCTTAACGATTTAAAACTTAATTTTACTACCACCGTTTATACACAAGATGCCAAGGGTGACTGGAACGAATACCAAAGATTGCACGGCGAATATAACCGAATCTGGATTCATTATGACGAAACTGCCGCTAAGGAAAAGGCAGAGGATTATGAAGGTATCCCCCAGCAGTTAGTTGACGCCTTTGTAGCTATTGAAGATAAGCGTTTCTTTAAACACCCAGGCGTTGACTGGAAGCGTACTGCAAAAGGTTTCTTAAACTTAGTTACTGATAATGCCTCTGATGGTGGCGGTTCAACTATCACTCAACAGCTTGTTAAAAATCTCACTATGGATAATGATAGAAAAGTGAGCCGTAAAATCCGTGAGATTATGAGAGCAAGATATCTCGAAAAGAACTATGCAAAACCTACTATTATGGAATGTTACTTAAATACCATTCCCTTAGGGCATGGAACTTACGGTGTTGAGGTTGCCGCTAATTATTATTTCGGTAAAAGCGCTAATGAACTTACTTTGCTTGAATGTGCAACTCTTGCTTCCATTACCAAGAGCCCAACCTATTACGCTCCTGACACATATCCTGATAATAACAAAACAAGAAGAAATACAGTTCTTTATCAGATGCTTGACCAAGGGTATATTACCGAAGAAGAATATGATGCCGCTAAAAATGAAGAACTTAAACTGGTAGCTTCAAGAGAGGAACTTAATGAGACAGAGATTAATTCCTATTTTGTTGAAGCTCTTATTAAACAAGTTTCAGAAGATTTGGCAGAAAAGTATGATTACGAGCCTGAGGAAGCAGTTAAAAATTTCTATAATGGCGGATATAAAATCTATGCAACTATGGACCCTTCTATCCAAGGCAAAATAGAATCTGTATTTGTTGATTCTGAAACCTATGGTTTAAAGGGCGCCGATGGCAAACAGCTTCAAGGTGCATTTACCATAATGGATTATAAGGGTAATGTGAAAGGTTTGGTTGGCGGAATCGGTAAGAAGGATGTTAATTTGGGTATTAGCGGATTTAATCGCGCTACCGATGCAATAAGACAACCCGGTTCGACCATGAAACCTATCGCATCTTACAGCTTGGCCATTGAAAAAAATTTAATTAATTATTCTTCTATACTTGCAGACGAGGCTACAACCTATCGCGGTTGGACACCTAAAAACTGGTATAGCGGTTATATGGGCAATGTTACCGTACAATATGCGCTTGAACGCTCTATAAATACTATACCAATTGCTTTGGTTAATAAAATGACACCGCAGGCTTCTTATGATTTTCTTACTAAAAAGCTTGGTGTGACTACCCTTAATAATCCAGAGGATATTGATTTATCACCTTTAGGTATCGGTGGTACCAACGGCGGTATTACAACATTTGAATCTG
Organism: Acutalibacteraceae bacterium; assembly: GCA_045648365.1. Classification (GTDB taxonomy): domain Bacteria; phylum Bacillota; class Clostridia; order Oscillospirales; family Acutalibacteraceae; genus UBA737. Next base: position 14,940 of record JAZRNX010000017.1, on the reverse strand, counting down.
CTGCAGCTTTTGCTGTTTTTGGTAACGGCGGAATCTATTATGAGCCAATTTTATATACTAAAGTTTGCGACCAGCACGGTGAGGTTATTTTAGAAAACGAATCTGAGCCAAGTGTTGCTATTAGTGAAGATACTGCTACTGTTATGAATCACCTTTTAAGAAAGGTAGTTGATGGCGAAAACGGTACTGGTAAAAACGCAAAATCCTATGTGTCTAATATGCCCATTTATGCTAAAACAGGTACTACTAATGACCAGTATGACCTATGGTTTGTTGGCGGAACACCGTATTATATTGCTTCTTGTTGGTGCGGTTATGATTCGCAACAGCGTATACCGCAAAGTAGTATAGCTCTTCGTATGTGGGGCTCTGTTATGGGTAAAATCCACGCTGAACTTCCGACAAAGGATTTTGCGGACAGTAGTTATGCTTATGATAGATATTACTGCACCGAAACAGGTCTTTTAGCTACGGATACTTGTCCTACAAAGGCAGTTGGTTGGTATAAGAAGGGTAAGCTTCCCGAAATGTGCACCGCACACACAGGAACCCCTCTTGGAGCGCCAAGCCAAGAAGTACCTTCTACCGAGGCACCCACTCCTGCTCCTGCACAATAAAAATTTTAATAACCTGTCAAACTTAATTGACAGGTTATTTCTTTGAAAATGGTGAATGTATGTTTAAACGAGCATTTATTTGTATATCGGTATTTTGTGTTTTAGTTACTTTTGTCGGTTGCAACGAAGCAAAAACAGAAGATAATGTTTCAGACGAGGTAATCATAAAAATGCCTACTGATAATACAATTAATGGTTACAGAAAACCAGGGATTAATAATAGCGTTATTCAAAATGATAAACCACAAACAGGCACACCGTTATTATATTATGCAAATACTAGCTCAAAGAAATTTCATAAAAACACTTGCAGATATGCTTCTAGTGCTGACAACTCAAAACTTTACATTACAGAAAACAGAAATGAATTAATCTTACAAGGTTATTCACCTTGTAAGATTTGTGAGCCGTAAATAACACTGAAAAAGAGCGCTAACCAAAAGGTTAACGCTCTTTTTGGCTGGGGTGGCAGGATTCTCTTCTCCGACTATCGAACAGTCCACAGGACTGTTCTCCCAAACTCTTTGCTCGTTTCATTCACAGAGTTTGGAGGTCGTTTCGAATCCTGCATATAAAACAAATAGCACCAACCTAAAGGTTAGTGCTGTGTATTGGCTGGGGTGGCAGGATTCGAACCTACGAATGCAGCAGTCAAAGTGCTGTGTCTTACCGCTTGACGACACCCCAGTATTTAGTTTTAATTTAATCCTGCCAGGTGGCAGGGTACGCTGTGCCGTGGATTTTTTCGAACACTGCGAGTGTTACCGAAAAAATTCAACTGCTCGCGACTACGCAGTCCGCAAATCCTAACGCGGCTTTGCGGCAGCTTCGACGAACCTACGAATGCAGCAGTCAAAGTGCTGTGTCTTACCGCTTGACGACACCCCAATATTAAATTTATTTTTTAAAAAAGCACTTGCGACAGCAAGTGCTTTTTTGCTGGGGTGGAAGATGGGATTCGAACCCACGATCTCCAGTGCCACAAACTGGCGCTTTAACCAACTAAGCTACATCCACCGTAACGCAAAATCTATTATATCATAACAAAATAAATTGTCAAGTGATTTTTTGCAATTATAGTGAAAAATCTTTGTCGGTAAAGCCATCAGTTGCCTTAATTCTATCAGGCTTTCTTTTTAATATATCATATTTATAATGGCGGCAGTAATCGCGTTTGTTTGTAACTCCGTGTTTTGCGCAGAAAATCTCGTCAGAATATTCGGACTTATTTCCGTAAACGCAAAAGGAACAAGATTTAGAAAGTTTTTTATTAAAAATTGAAGCCATATTATCACCACACTTATTATATCAAATCTTTCTTCAAATTTCCACTATCAAATTTTCTTTCTAAAGAAATAATCAATAGGATTATCATTAGAATAAGTGAAATGGTCAGTGATGGCGTTTTATAAATGTAATTAGAAATAGATGATATATTATTTGAAAACGTATAACATTCAAATTTAAACAATTTTACAATGATATAGGTAAAAGCTGAATTAAGGATTCCTATAATAACTCTAGAAGTTACCAGCGATAAAATTTTAACCTTAAAATTTTTACAACAGGCAATAATTTGCAACCAAACACTTATTCCGCCAAAACCCAATAGAAAAGAAATTAAATAAATATTTTTTGTTTTTCTAATAGCTGTTGTAATTTCTAAAATATATGTAACAGGCTCTAATGTTTTAATTCCATTTAAAATTTCACCAAGGGCGGAAAAAATTATAATAAACGCGCAGATATTAAGAAGTGTAGAAGATGCATTTACAACACTGTCAACAAAGTTATCGGCCAATGATTTTTGTGTGTTAATAGGTTTTGAATTGTATGGAGTGTGTTTAAGAAACGGTGCTAATATAAGCGAAACTAAAAGAGAAGAAATAATATGTGAAATTAGCAGAACAGTGCCGATTGACTTTGAATTTAAAATTCCGTTTCCAACTGCTAAAATTATAAATGCGGGACCGCCATTTATAGAATACATTAGAATTTTATTGGCCCTTAAGGGCGTAGTATTATTTTCTTTTATAGTTTCATTAATAAGTTTTGCACCAATAGGGTAACCGCCGATAAAAGAGAGAATAAAAACTAAAAATTCCGATGAATTTAAACCCGTGATTTTAAAAATAAACTTTTCTGTCTTTTCTATGTATCTGTTTATACCGCATTTAATCAGCATTAAAACACAAACAGTAAAAGGGAAAAGTGACGGAATAATTATATTTCCACTTATAAGAATACCGTTAATTACACCGTTTTTGCATTCATCTTGATAAATAAAGATTAAAAAAATAATGAATGTTATTATTAAAAAACTTAACGTGGATTTTATAAAGTTGTTTTTACTCATTTCATCACCCTAAATAACTATATGATTAATAGAATTATTATTATTTCTCAATCATAGTTTAGATTAGAAGATAATATAGGGTGTGTTGTTTTGGGAAAGAAATTTGTTTTTAATTCAAAAAATAAAAAACGGATTAATTTTGGTATGGGTGAAAACAAACTGATAAATAGGGAAATGTTAACCGGCTCAAATATTCAGATTTTTTCTGATAGCGAGATAATAGTTGACGGGTGTAAAAAGGTGATAGATTTTAACAATGATTATATCAAACTTAAGTTATCAAACGGATATTTGCTGATTTTTGGAACTAAGTTTGTTATACAAAGTTTTGAAGAAAATATTATTGATATAATTGGTGTTATAAATTCTGTGGAATTCTGTTGAGGTGTATAAAAATGTTTAATCTATTACAGTATTTATCAGGATATGTTACCATATCCATAAGTGGAGACGGATGTGAACAAATATTAAATCTGTGCGCAAAATATGGCATCAGATATAGAAGATTACATTATAAAAACGGAGCAATAATCGGGGATATCAAGGTGAAAGATTTTAGAAAATTAAGAAGTGTTCGACCAAAAAGAAGCGCAAAAATACATATAATAAAAAAACGGGGGCTTCCTTTCAAAACCGTAAAATATAAAAATCGCTTAGGATTTATTGTAGGATTTGCAATTTTTATCATTTTAATTGAATTTTTATCGGGATTTATTTGGAATATTAAAATTGTAGGAACAGATAAAGTAAATGATAAAGAAATAATAAATCTGTGCCAAAGATACAATATAAAAATTGGGACTAGAATTAAAAAAATAGATACATTAAAATTCGCCCAACAATTACTTATTGACCATAAAAAACTAGCGTGGGCATCTTTAAACATTGAGGGAACTTTACTAACTGTTAATATAACGGAATCCAAAAATACAAATGATGATATAGTGCCTTCAAATTTAATCGCAAAATCAGACGGAGAAATCAAAAAAATAGATGTTACTTCTGGAACTGTAAATGTAAAAATAGGTGATACGGTCAGAAAAGGTGATATACTTGTTTCGGGAATTATTGAGAATTTAAGCAGTACTACATTTGTTAATTCTAAAGGAACAGTTACCGCTTTTTCAAATATGGATATTACGGTTACAGATAATTATAATCAAAAAATTTTTATCAAAACTAATAAGATTAAAAGAAGAACTGTTTTTGAAGTATTTACACTTAGAATTCCTCTTTATTTAGCTGAGAAAAAAGGTAGTAGTGTGGATACTTATAATTCGAAAAATATTAAATTGTTTGGCGAAAAACTGCCAATAATTAAACATCAGAAAATCTCACAAATAACTAAAGAAGTTGATAAAAAATATACCACAGAAGAACTGTTAAAAATTCTTAATAATAAACTTGATAAGGAAATAGAAAATTTGAATCTAAAAATAATTGATAAAAATGAAAAACAAGTAGAATTTTCGAATAGTGGTATAACAATAAGGCAGAGAATTGTTGTCGAGGAAAATATTGCAGAAAATCAACCCATACTTATTAATAGTATAAATTGACTTTTCAGTATATTTTGCTTATAATAAATATAATTATATATATTCAAAAGTTAGGAGTATTTTTTTGTTAGAGCAGTTTATTGATATTGAACGAATTGAAGATATCGTCGCATTATTCGGTAATTTTGATGTAAATATCAAAAAAATTGAAAAACAGTATAAAGTTAATATAACCTATCACGGTGGCCGCCTTAAAATCAGTGGCGATGCCACAAATGTTTCTATGGCTTCAAAAGCAATTAATTGTTTGCTGGTTATGATAAGCAAAGGCGAAAATATAACGGAGCAAAACATAGATTGTGTTATTGATATGATTGATGACGGCACCGAGGATAAAATTAGCAGTATAACAGATGCAGATTGTATTTGTGTTACTTCTAAAGGGAAACCTGTTAAACCCAAAACTCTCGGTCAGAAAAAATATATCGATGCCATTGCTAATAACACAATAACTATCGGTGTTGGTCCTGCAGGTACGGGTAAAACCTATCTTGCGGTTGCTCATGCTGTAAGCGCATTTAGGTCAAAACAAGTTAACCGAATTATTTTAACCAGACCTGCTGTTGAGGCGGGAGAAAAACTTGGATTTTTACCAGGTGACCTTCAACAAAAGGTTGACCCATATCTTAGGCCTCTTTATGATGCCCTTTTTGATATGTTGGGCGCGGCAAATTTTCAAAAGTGTCAGGAGCGAGGTGGCATAGAGGTTGCGCCTCTTGCATATATGAGAGGCAGAACTCTTGATGATAGTTTTATAATTCTTGACGAAGCGCAAAATACAACTTCTGAACAGATGAAAATGTTTTTAACCCGTCTTGGTTTTAACTCAAAGGCCGTTGTAACGGGTGATGTTACTCAAATTGACCTTCCTGACGGGAAAAAATCGGGACTTAAAGAGGCCGTAAGTGTTCTTAAAAATATTGATGATATTGCAATTATTCAGTTAACGGGCAAAGATGTTGTTCGTCATAAACTAGTTCAGGAAATTATTAAAGCATACGAGAAGAATGGAAATAAAAATGAAAACAAAAGTAAATATAATCAACAGTCAAAATAGAATTAAATTACCATTAGGCATAAAAAGGTTAGTTAAAAAAGCGTGTTTTTATACGCTTTTAAGCGAAAACTTTTTTTATGATGCAGAAATAAATGTAACCTTTGTTGATGATGAAGAAATTAAGCACTTAAACTCTGAATTTAGAAACATGGATAAAAGCACCGATGTATTATCCTTTCCTCTGGGTGAAGACGGTGAGTATGATATAAATCCCGAAACAAATGCGGCTATGCTTGGTGATGTAGTTATATCTCTTGAACACGCAGTGGCTCAAGCAAACACATATGGCCATAGTTTAAAAAGAGAAACCGCTTTTTTAACTGTTCATTCTATCCTTCATCTTCTGGGCTATGACCATGTTAATTCTGATGAAGAAGACAAGCTTATGCGGTCAAAACAAAGTGCTGTTCTTGAAAGTATGGGACTTGCCGTTAAGACAAATAAGGAGTAATCTATGAATCAACAATCCGCATTTATAACAATTATAGGCAGAGCCAATGTGGGCAAATCTTCTTTGATGAATAAGATACTCGGTCAAAAGGTTGCCATAGTTTCGGACAAGCCGCAAACAACCCGCACTCGAATAATGGGTATTTTAACAAAAGAAGAAACACAGTTTGTATTTATTGACACCCCTGGTTTTCATAAGCCGCATAATCTTTTGGGCACCAATATGATTAAGGCCGTTGATAGCGGTATGAGTGATGTTGATGCAGTTGTTTTAGTTGTTGATGCTTGTCCCGATTTTAAATTGGATGAAGATAATATACCCGCCGCAGAAATTGCTCTTTTGGAATCGGTTAAATCTAAAAAAATTAAATGTTTATTAGTCATTAATAAAATAGACTTATTGCCAGAGAAGGAAAAACTTTTCGATATAATAAGCGCTTATTCCAAACAGCACAATTTCGAGGCCGTCATCCCGCTCTCTGCTAAAAGCGGTGATGGCATTGATATTCTTCTTAATGAACTGCAAAAATATAAAAAACCTTCGCCTCATTTCTTTGATGATGAGGATGTTACAGACCAACCCGATAAGGTAATGGTTGCGGAAATTATCAGAGAAAAGTTGCTTCGTATTTTAAGCAAAGAGGTGCCTCACGGAATCGCTGTTGACCTTGAGAAATTCTATGAACGCGATAATTCTGCAGGTGAGCCAATATTAGAGGTCGAAGCGGTTATATATTGCGAAAAAGAATCTCATAAAGGAATCGTTATCGGCAAGGGCGGCGCAATGCTTAAAAAAATCGGAACTATGGCTCGCAAGGATATCGAAGAATTTTTTGGTATAAAAGCTTCGGTAAAGCTATGGGTAAAAGTTAAAGAAGATTGGCGAAACCGTCAAGGTCTTATCCATACTTTTGGTTTAGACAATAATTAATTTGAATTATTTTCCTACCATATTTCTATTTTCGTTACAAAAAATAATATCGAAAACTTTGTAAAGGACGATGTTTATGGTAGGCGAAAAGGAATGGAATAGATTTATAATTACTGGTAAGGTTGAAGATTATCTTAAGTATATAAATTGTTGCCATAAAAACGGTAATCTTGGAGGATAGTATGAGTTTTTCTACCGACGGATTAGTTATTAAAGAAATGAATATAGGCGATAACGACCGTTTGGTTACTATTATGACTCGTGATTTCGGTGTTATTAAAGCCTTTGCAGTAGGCGCCAAAAGTATCAAAAGTCGAAGAGGAAGTGCCACGGGGCTTTTATCCTATTCGAATTTTGATATTGAGAAAAAAGGCGATACATATAAAATCAAAGAAGCAACCGTAAATAAACTTTTTTTTGGCGCCGGTAGCGATGTGGATGTTTTAGCTCTTTCACAGTATTTTTGTGAACTGTGCCTCGTTTTAGGACCATATGATGATAAGTGCGAAGAGTTTTTACGATTAATTCTTAATTCTTTGCACTTTATTACTGAAAAGAAAAAATCGCTTGATATAATAAAAGCAATTACGGAACTTAGAATAGCTGTTCTTTCTGGATATGAGCCAAATTTGGTTGCTTGTGACAGTTGCGGAGAATTCGAAAACGATGTTATGTTTTTTAATACATATGAAGGTGTGCTTTATTGCGATAATTGTCGTAAAGGTGAATATTGCGAACCTATTAGTCTGGCAGTTTTAAAAGCTATGAGACACATTGTTTATTCAAAATTCGAATCTTTATATTCCTTTGAAATTTCCGAAAATCAGGCCGAAGTCTTATCGAAAATTACAGAGAAATATATAATGCTTCAAACTGAACATAAATTTAGTACACTTGATTTTTACAAAAGTATAATTTGAGGTAAAAATGTATAATTTACAAAAACAAATAAACACTCTTGAACTTAACAGAGTTCTTGAATTTTTGAGTGAAGAGGCGGTAATGCCTGAAGCTAAAGAGCAAATATTAACCATTAAACCTTCCCGTCAGTTCGAGGAGGTTAAACTGCTTTTAAAACAGACTGAAGACGCATATCTATTTATGGCAAAATATTCTGCCCCTGTGTTTAGTTCGCAAGGGAATGTACCGAGTGTTTTAGCCAGAGCAACAGTAGGTGCTACGCTTTCCGCTAAGGAGCTTTTATGCGTTGCAGAAGTTTTAAGAGTTATCCGCACCGTTAAAAAATGGCGTGAAGACTTTTCTGGTACACCCGAAACATCCCTCGATATTTATTTTAATGCGCTTAACCCTAATAATTATCTTGAAAATAAAATTACATTTGCTATAAAGTCTGAGGACGAAATAAATGATAAGGCATCGGCGGCGCTTTCGGATATCCGAAGAAAAATTGCAGGTGCTTCATCTAAGCTTCGAGATAATCTTGAAAAAATAATCAGAGGCGGTACTGCGAAATACCTTCAAGATGCCATTATTACTCAAAGGGACGGCAGATATGTTGTACCCGTACGAGCAGAATACCGCGGTGAAATTAAAGGTATTTTACACGATACATCCTCAAGCGGCTCAACCTTATTTATTGAGCCAATGAGCGTTGTTGAAACAAATAATGAAATCCGTGTACTTAAAGCCAAAGAGCAAGAGGAAATTGCGCGAATTCTTGCAGAGCTTTCCGCGGAGGTGGCGGAATTTGCAGATAGTATAAAATATTCTCATAATTCTCTTATTTCACTTTGTACTATTTTTGCTAAAGCAAAACTTGCCTACAAAATGGGTGCTATTGTGCCCAAAATAAATGATAGGGGATATATATATCTTAAAAATGCTCGTCATCCACTTATTGATAGAAGAAAAGTTGTTCCTATCACCGTAACTTTGGGCGAAGAATATGATACCCTTATTATTACAGGACCAAATACAGGTGGTAAAACTGTAACGCTTAAAACGGTAGGTCTTTTAACTTTAATGGCTATGTGCGGACTTATGATACCAGCCGATGATAACAGTGAAATTGCGGTATTTAATAAGATTTTCGCCGATATCGGTGATGAACAAAGTATCGAACAGTCACTTTCAACATTTTCATCCCATATGGTTAATATCATATCTATTCTTGATGAATTTGATAATAATTCATTGGTTTTATTCGATGAACTTTGCGCGGGTACAGACCCCATTGAAGGCGCAGCCCTCGCCAAAGCCATATTGATGCATCTGACGGAAAATGGTTCAAAAACAGTAGCCACAACCCACTATCCCGAACTTAAATCCTACGCCCTTGACAGTTTGAGAGTTCAGAACGCAAGTTGCGAATTTGACATTGCCACCTTAAAACCCACCTATAAACTTATCATTGGTGTACCGGGTAGGTCTAATGCCTTTGAAATATCCCGTAAATTAGGTCTTGGCGACTTTATTATCGATAGCGCAAGAAATCAAGTTACCGAAGATGATATGCGATTTGAGAGGGTAGTAGCGTCACTTGAAAAGGCACGACAAGAGGCGGAAGAGGAAAGGGCAAAAGTTTCCCGACTCAAAATGGACCTTTATGAGAGCAAAAAGCGCACCGAAAATATCGAAAATGAACTTCGAATTAAGCAAGAAAAACTGATGGAGCAAACTCGCGAAAAGGCAAGTCGGATAATTGAGGACGCTCGAAACAAATCTTCTATTCTTCTTAATCAGTTAGAAGAATCTAAAAAAGCGCTAACGGCAGAAAATGCAGCTAAAAGCATTGAAAATGCGCGGCTTAATTATAAGAAGACCCTTGACGAACTTGATAATCTTGCTGACCCCGTTGAAAATCGTCAGGACAACCGAGAAAAGCTTGATAAAATGCCTCAAAAAAATGATATTGTTATAATTAGTAGCATTAACAAAGATGCTACCGTTATTGATACTGACGATAAGGGCAAAAGAGTTTTCGTTATGTCTGGTTCTATGAAAATGTGGGTTAAGCTTGATGACCTTCGCATTAAAAAATCCGCCCAAACTACCGAAATAAAGAAAACCCGTAAGGTTAGTAAGATGGTTTCAAATGCCGCAAGAAATGTATCGGGTGAGGTAGATTTAAGAGGTATGGCTTCAGATGAAGCGCTTATGGAACTTGATAAATATATTGATAATGCTATTCTTTCTCACCTTGAATCTATCCGTATTATTCACGGAAAGGGAACGGGCGTCTTAAGAAAAGCAGTTCAGAGCTATCTCAGGTCCCACAAATCCATTAAAACCTTCCGACTTGGCGTTTTCGGTGAAGGTGAAGACGGTGTTACTATTGCGGAGTTTAAGGAATAGAGTATGATTAGATTAGCAAAACTTAATGAATTAAACGAAATTCTTGCCGTTTATGAAACTGCAAGAGGTTTTATGAGAAAAACCGGTAATCCGACACAATGGAATGGTGGTTATCCTCAAAAGGAAGTCCTTATAGAAGATATAAATAAGGAACAATTATATGTATTAGTTAATGATGATGAAATACACGGCGTTTTTGCTTTCATTAAGGGTGAGGACCCAACATATAATTATATAGAAAACGGGAACTGGTTTTCGGATAGTGAGTATTATGCAGTTCATAGAGTAGCGAGTGCCGGGAAGAGCAAAGGCGTTCTTAAAACTTGTCTTGATTACTGTAAAGGGTATAAATTGAATTTACGCATTGATACTCATAGTGATAATAGAGTAATGCAGCATCTACTTATTAAAAATGGTTTTATAAAATGCGGAACCATTTATCTTGCAAACGGCGACCCCAGAATTGCATTTGAGTTTATAAATAAACAATAAGGAAACACAGACGGAAAAATTTCTGTCTGTGTTTTTAATTTTCTATTGACAAATTTATATAAGGTTGTTATAATGTAACTGTACTAATTGACATAGTACAGTAGGAAGGGGTGAATAAATGTTCCAACTTGATTTAAAAAACGGCGTTCCTATTTGCGACCAGATAGTAAACGGTTTTATCAAGCTAAAAGCTATTGGTGTTTTAAAGGGCGGAGAACAACTACCGAGTGTTCGTGTTCTTGCTTCCCAGTTTTCCGTTAATCCAAACACGGTGCAAAAGGCATACGCTATTCTTGAATCCAACGGAATAATTTATACCGTAAAGGGAAAAGGTTCTTTTATATCTGATGATGATAAAGCATATAACGCTATCATAGAGAATGCCGAGAATAATTTTAAATCGGCTATTGATGAGGCAAAAAAGATAGGACTCACCAAAGAACAGTTAATTTCCCTTATTGAAAAAACATATTAGAAAGGAATGATATAAATGATTACCGGCAAGGATGTTTATAAGCAATTCGAAAACAAGATAGCGCTTGATAAAATATCTTTTCAAATTGAAGATGGTTGCATTTACGGTCTTGTTGGCTCAAATGGCTCAGGTAAATCAACACTTCTTCGTTTGATTTCTGGTGTATATAGAGCAGATGGGGGAGAAATCTGCGTCGACGGAATTCCCGCGTTTGATAACCCTCTGATTAAATCACAAATTGCTTTTTTAGGTGATACACCTTATTTTTTACCGCAATCCAATTTAAGTGATATGGCGAGATTTTATGCGTCGCTTTATCCCGATTTCAGTTATGACGAATATAATCGTTTGTTATCGATTTTTCCGCTTAATCCTAAAGCGCGACTTTCTACCTTTTCTAAAGGTATGCAAAGACAAGCGTCACTTATTTTGTTGCTTTCTACAAAACCCCGTTACATATTGTTAGATGAGGCCTTTGACGGACTTGATGTTGTTATGCGAAAGGTCCTTGGTAATATACTTATGAATGGCGTTGAGAAGTCGGGAATTACGGCTATAATCGCTTCCCATAATTTAAGAGAGTTAGAATCCCTGTGCGACCACATAGGGCTTATACACGAAGGCAAAATGATTATGGACGGCGCTATTGAAGGCATCAGAGATAAGGTTCATAAAATTCAGGTAGCATTTTCGAGTGTTCCCGAAACTAAAATTTTCGAAAAACTTGATTTAATTAAACTTGAACGCACCGGCTCCCTTGTTCAGATAATTGCAAGGGGAGAGCGCAAGGAGATTTTAGATTATATAAACGGTCTTTGCCCCTTGTTTGCAGAGTGTATCGAACCAACGCTCGAAGAAATGTTTATGTATGAATTGGAGGTGACGGGTTATGATGTTAAGAACATCCTCGAATAAGTTAAATCCCACCGCGAAACTTATTGGTTTTTCCGTTAGAAAAAATATCGGTTTAACTATTTTAGCAAGTATAGCTATGCTTATAATCTGTCCCGGTCTGGTACTTACCCGTATATTTGATTTTGTTGAAAACAATATGAGAGCATACGATTTTAGCAGTGTTACCGAATCTATGATTCTTTGGATAACCGCCGCCGCTTCAATTGGAGTAGTTTTGCTTAATATACTCAATTTCTCATATCTGTTTTCTAAAAAATCCAGCGATGTTTTTCATTCCGTACCCTTAAAAAGAGGAGAACTCCTTTTCGCAAGATGTTTTTCAGGAATTATCAATGTTATTGTGCCTGTACTTCTCGGATATTTGAGTATGACTGGAATTATACTTTTTATGCCTAGTGTTGTAGGTGAAATCTTACCTTTGGTAATAGGTTCTGCTTACACGCTTTTGGCAATGCTTTTCTGCTCGGCATTCTCAATGATATTTATTGTTTGCGCAGGAACAGCATTTGACTGGGCGGTATCCTTTTTCGGCATAAATATCGGCAGTATGCTTATAGGCTCAATACTGCTTGATTATTGCTATGATAATTTAAGGGGGTATTATCCCACTAGCACCACAGATTTATTCAGATATATATCACCGCCGTATTTCCTATTTGAAGGCATAACTAAATACGCCTATCAGGATTCTCTTAATGAAATGCTTTCTACAACAGCCATCATAATTCATTTTGCAGTTTGTATTGCTTTAACTGTAATTTTCTATTTAATTTCACTTTTCTTATATAGAAAAAGACCTGTAGAAAAGGGCGGAGACTCCTTCGCTTTCAGATTCATTTATGTTATCTGTAGTTTGCTTGTAGGCTTCTGTTGCGGATACGCTTTAGCGCTTATTTTTGGCGCTGATGAAAATTCAGTAGAGTTTTATGCGCTTGCAGGCATTGGAGCTATTCTTTCCTGTATAGTTTATGGTGCTATAACCGATAGAGGTTTTAAAAAGGTTAAGAGTTATATTATAACAGGCGTAATTTCCTTTGCTATACTAGCGGCAACTTTCTTAAGTATTTCGTTTGATATTTTCGGTTTTTCTAAGCGAATTCCCGAAGCAGAAAAAATCGAATATGTATCTATAGGTATTGATAGTACTAATGTAATATATGATGACCCAACTTTAGCCCTTGATATTCATAGAGCGGTTTATGACAAGGAGTTTAATGAAGGTTTTGATAATTCGGTATTATTAACCTATAAGCTTAAAAACGGTCTTACAATGACCAGAAAATTCTGGTATGAAAGCGAAAAGATTGAAGAACTTCTTATGAGATATGCAAAAAGTGAAGAGCGTATTCAAAATATTGAATATCAAATTGAAAGTGCCTATGAGCATTTTGATGTTGATTTCAATTTTGAAAAAAACGGAAAAACTGTTTACGCCTATATGAAAATTAATAAAGAGCAGATGCGTAAAATTTTTGAACTTTATAAAAAGGAACTTGCCAATGCAAAGGTTTATTCTGCAAATCGCGATTACGATACTAATTTCTCATATAATATTATTGAAAGTAATCGTACTAATTACGAATTCTTCGGTCTTAATATAAGTGAGGATTTTCCCGAAACCCGTACGCTTCTTGATGAGTTGTTTGAGGAATATAGTAAGAAAGATACATCTGCCGACGAAAAAGTAGGTTAAAATTAAAACAGTCTGAAACTTGATTTCAGACTGTTTTTTTATCTTATCCCTTTACCGCACCTGCGGCAACGCCTTTAATAATATACTTTTGACAAGACAGATAGAAAATCACAACAGGTAAAATAGCAAGAACAAGCATTGCCATCATAGCGCCCATATCAATAGAACCGTAACCGCCCTTTAAATACTGAACTGCAATAGGTATAGTTTTATACTCATTGCCGATTACAAGATAAGGAAGAAGATAGTCGTTCCAAATCCACATTGTATTGAGAATTGCTACCGTTATTGCGGTGGGTTTTAAAACGGGAAATACAATATACCAAAATGTCTGCAATGGGTTGCAGCCGTCAATAGTAGCCGATTCTTCGATGCTCAAAGGCACGGATTTTACAAACCCGCTAAACATAAATACCGAAAGTCCCGCGCCGAAACCGAGATAAATCAGTATTATGCCAATAGGATTATCAAGCCCTAAGGTGTTTGCGGTTTTTGACATTGTAAACATAACCATCTGAAAGGGAACTATCATTGAGAAAATTAATAAAATATATATAATTCTGCTCAAGAGTGTCTTAACTCGTGTTAGATACCAAGCGGTCATAGAAGTGAATATTATTAAAACCGCCACCGAAGATACGGTTATAAATAAAGACCAGAAAAACGCTGATAAAAAGCCCGTATCCCTAATACCTTTAATATAATTTTCTATACCTACAAAGGTGGTTTTATCGGGCAGCTCAAATGGTGTTTGGCTTATAGAAAATTTCGATTTAAGAGAATTAATTAAAACTATAAAAATCGGCATTAAAAATACCGTTGCTAAAGTTGCCAAGAGAAGTGAAGTTATGATTCTTTTTGATTTTATCATCGTTCCACCTCTTTTTTGCCCGTGAAATAAAGTTGAGATAGGGCAATAGCGGCAACAATTAGGAAGAAAACCACCGCTTTCGCTTGTCCCACGCCCTCAAAACCGATTTTTCCGTAAAAGGTATTATAAATATCAAGTGCCATCATTTGTGTCTGTTTTGATGGCGCTCCAGCAGTAAGAGCAAGGTTTTGGTCAAAAAGTTTAAAACA
>JAZRNX010000016.1:0-19273 GCA_045648365.1 Acutalibacteraceae bacterium | reverse complement strand
GCTTTACTTGTTCAGTTTTCAAGGTGTGAGAACTGCAAAACTATATGCACCATTAGCTCAGATGGTAGAGCACCTGACTCTTAATCAGGGTGTCCCGGGTTCGAGTCCCTGATGGTGCACCAATGCTTTTACACCGTCTATTAGATGGTTGTATATAAATCGTGGCCCGTTGGTCAAGTGGCCTAAGACTCCGGCCTCTCACGCCGGCAACACGAGTTCGAATCTCGTACGGGTCACCATTTTAAAAAATGAATAAACTTACGTTAAACAGTATATACTGTTTAATATAGAGTGCCTTATGGCACGAGACATAGTTGGTGTTTATTGCGGTGAGGGTCCACCCGTTCCCATTCCGAACACGGAAGTTAAGCTCACTTGCGCTGAAGATACTTGGCGGGCAGCTGCCTGGGAAAATAAGTAGACGCCAACACTTTTGCCCTAATAGCTCAGTCGGTAGAGCACTCGGCTGTTAACCGAGTTGTCACAGGTTCGAGTCCTGTTTGGGGCGCCAGAAGAAAAAACGTCCATTTTTTTGGGCGTTTTTTTCATTTTTAAGCAGTTTTTCAGTCGAAAACGGCCTTTTTTATGCCAAATGGGTGGGTTTGGCGAAAATTCGTTGATGAAACATAAAAATATACAAGTTTGAGCGTAAAAGCGCTGTTTTTAACATAAAAATATGCAACTTTAGGCAAAATCTATTTCAATAGCGTGAAAAATATGGTATAATACAAATATAAGCGAGGTGGAATGTTATGGAGGAGTATACACGAGGTGTTGTAGAAGAATATATTGCGCATCAGCGTAGAGTTCTTAATAGTTTGTTGGATAGAGGTATTTATACACAAGAGGGAATAGAAGATCATATTCGATGTATTCGTGAAAGTATAGAGGAAGACTTAGATTCTAATAAGGCATATGCTTTGCTCAAAATGGAGATGGATGTTAAAAAAGGTATTCGTGATGGAGAGAAGGAATATGTCTCGCTGACGAATATTGCAAGACTGAAGAATTTTGAAAATCCAAGCTATGTTATCCAATCCTGGCTTAGGGACCGTAACACACTTGACATTCTTTATCTTTGGGAGACAGAGAATAATCCTAATTTTAAAAAAGATGGTTACGAGGGTATTGTAAATAAACTATCCAATCCTTCCTTTACATTAACTGCAAAGATTTGGAAAGAGCAAACCGGTGCCACCGGAATAATTTCCAAGCAGGGCAATGGTGGAGGTACATTTGCACACGAAGATATCGCCATTGATTTTTATGCTTGGACTTTTCCGCAGAAACGATATCAGCTCGTTAAAATAATTTCCGGAAAGGCTGCCTTCTTGGAACTGATACATGAGGATTGGGATGATCAAAAAGAAAGATATAAAAATATGAGCGATAAAGAACTATATGCAACTCAGGGCATAACACTTATAGATAAATTTGGTGAATAGAATGATTAATGAACAAAATAAAGCATTTTTTAAATATCATAAGCCGATCCTTATATTGAAAGAGGAGGCTACTTGCTAAATGGTGTTCAATCAGTAGTTTGTGTTGTGAAAGAAGAAAAACAGAATATTTCATTGCTGAAGAGATAAGTTGAACTTGTTAAGCAATCAAGAAGAACCCGGCAAATCGATGTACATTGTATGTGGATTTGTCAGGTTCTTATTTTTTTATTTTAAACCTGACAGTAGTTGTCAGGTTTAACTTTTAGAATGTGAACAAGAAAGGAGGGAGAACATTGGGAACTGCCGAACGAAGAAATGAAATAATGCGTATTCTATGCCGGCGTAGACATGAAACAATTTCAAATTTAGCAGCAGAGTTCGGGGTTTCCACAAGAACAATTTTGCGAGATATTGAAGTGCTTAGTATAAAAGAACCTATTTATACACAATGCGGTAGATATGGGGGTGGTGTATATGTAACAGATGGTTATTCGATGAGCAAAATGTATATGACTGACGAAGAATTAACATTATTACATAAATTGTTTGAATTTGCTGATAAAAGAGCAGTGTGCGAATTATGTGACGAAGAAAACAATTTATTGAAGTCAATTATCTCGCAGTACACAAAACCAAAAATATAGAAAGGAAAATTTTTATGAAAAGAAAAGAAAATTTATTATTCAAAGAACTTTGTAAATTCAAAAAAGAAACATTTGATGAAGAGTTGCTCCGCTTTGCGACACCTCATGTCTTAGGATTTCTGTTTTTTAATCGTATGCAGGGTATTGCATATGCTCGTATGAAAAAGCATGGTGTGCTCGGAAAAGTGAATCGTGAGTTCAGAAATTCATTAAAATCTGCATTTGATCAGAATGTTATTAAAAATCGTAGTTTTGCCAAATGTGTAAATATGGTAGCAACTATCTTGAATGCTCTTGATTGCAAGACTGCAATGCTTAAGGGTGCTTTTCTTTGTAATCACTACCCCGAAGGCTATCGAACCTCTAATGATATTGATTTGCTTGTAGAACCGGAGGATGTAACTGTTGTTGGCAACGCACTTCTTGATGCGGGTTTCAAACAAGGAAATATTCGTAACGGTGAATTTGTTTCTGCAACTAGAAAGGAAATTATTGAATCCAAGATGATGCGTGGTGAGACTGTACCGTATATCAAATTGGTTGACTTGCCGAATATGAAATATCTTGAGGTGGATATTAATTTCTCATTGGATTACAAGAATGGAGAAACCGATGTTCTTGAGAACATCTTAGAAAGGGCAGAGGTGGTTAATGAAAATGGTATTTTATTGCCCACTTTATCAAAAGAGGATTTCTTTATTCATCTTTGTGCGCATCTTTACAAAGAGGCTACCACATTGCCGTGGGTTGAAATGCACAGGGATATGACCCTTTATAAGTATTGCGATATCTATATGTTGCTTTCTGAAATGAAAGATAAAGATGTTGAAGCTGTATTTGCAAGGGCAAAAGAATTAAAAATGGAAAAAGTTTGTGCTTATACAATCACAGAGGCATCGGATCTTTTTGATATTGATTTCGGTAGTGCTAAGGTAATTTCCGAATCTGTACTCGCAGACGATAAGGATTTTACGCTTAAGGTTGTATCTCCTCGCGATAAAAAGATGTTAAAGTATCAAACGGTTAATGCCACAGAGCGATTTTTCATGGAAGATCGTGTATCGGATTTGAAGAAGGTGTAGTAAATGAGAAAATTGAATATGAGACTAAATGACACAAAAGGTGTGCTTATTACCGTTTGCGGTTTAGATGGTTGCGGTAAAACTACAATGATGAATCGTATGATTGACGAAGTGTTAGATAAGTCCAAGGTGTTTGTAACTAAACAGCCAACTAACTATGTACGTGAATCTGCTATTTTTAGAACATATATGGATCAACCTGACCATGATGCGTTTGATTATCGTAGCTTATCTCTTCTTGCTGCCAGCGATAGATTACAACACGTTAATAAGGTCATTGTTCCGGAAATGAATGAAGGCAAAATTGTTGTTAGCGACAGATATTTTTATTCCTGTCTTGCAAATCTTAGAGCTAGAGGTTTTACAAACGATCAGTGGATTTATGAGATTGCTGAGTCCGTGATAGAACCGGACATTGCCTTTTTCTTTGATGTTCCTGTTGAAATAGCGGTGGCCCGTGTCCGACAAAGACCGGAAGAAAAGGATAGATATATTGATATGGAACTACAGCACAAACTTCGTGATGAATACATCAATATTTGCAAAGCTAACAATGGCGTTTTGATTTCCACAGAATTGCCAAAAGAAGAATGCTTCAAGATTGTTAAAGAATCAATAGAAAGGAAGATTTTTAATGGAAAAGGTTTATGATATTTTAAAGGAGCTCAGCGGAATGGACGAGATTACGCCTGAGAGTAATTTGCAGAATGATTTAGCACTTGACAGTCTTTCAATGGTTACTTTACTTGTTGAATTGGAAGAAGCCTTTGATATCCAACTTGACGAGTCAGATATGAATCCTTTTGATCTTAAAGATGTGAAAGAGGTCTTTTTCTTGGTTCAAAAGTATGTAGGTGATAATAATGGGTGATTTTATAGAACTTCCTATTGTGGAACCAATGTATAGCACTTACCAATATCAAGGCCCAGGGTCGGCTATAATTACAAACAATATCACTATAAAAAATTGGTATTTGAACAATGCAGTAGATTTAATGTGTAACAAGAATTTTTTAACAAACGGTAGAGACCCTTGTGTAGATATTGTTAATTCGCAGTGGGAAAAGAATCCGTATATTGATATTATAACTATTGACACCCGAAAATCCGATAAAGTATTAAATAATATCATTGTAAGAAAATTAAAAGAAGGATATTATATTTATTTCAATGGAGTTGATGATTACTATGTGGAAGGTAAGAGCAATTTTAAAGTAAAACATATCCCGCATGATGGATGTATTTGTGGGTACGACCAAGACAACGCCGCTTACTGTCTTCACTCCTACGACGATAAATGGATATATAAGAAGTTCTGGACATCATGTGAGTCGTTCTACAAAGGAAAAAAAGCTATAAACGAGAAGGGTCGTTTTGATAATTTTTTTGCAATAAAGCCCAAAACAACAAAAGTTTATTTTAATACAAGCGAAGCAATTGATAATATAAGACAGTATCTTGATTCTTCAATTAAGAAATATCCCCTAAAAGCACCGGGTTTTGTCTATGGTACAGCTGTTCAAGATTATATTGCCTTATATATAGAAAAAATGCACAATGGCACAATTGCTTACGAACTAAAAGATAGACGCATCTTTAGAGCACTTTGGGAACACAAAAAGATTATGTTAGAGCGGATTGAAAAAGTAGAGGAAACTTTAAATATAAACAAATCAACGAGCGAAAGATATAAAGCAATCGTGTCTGCGGCTGATAAAATTAGGGTTTTATATATAGCGCACAATATTCGACGTAGAGATTCCGTATTACCCATTATACGCAAAGAACTTATTGATATAAAAAGGAGAGAACGTGAGATTTTACGGAATTTTATAAAGAAAGTTGAAAGGAAGATGGCTGAATGACGTTGTGGAATTATTTAAGAAACAAGATGCTCCAAAATCCAAACCAAATTGTTTGTGAAAGTGAAGCAAAAATGACTTATAAGGAAATCGTTACTTTTGCGGAAATGTTTTCTAAGCAATTGAAGGGGATTAAATGTTGTGCAATACTTTGTAATAATGAGATGCTGTCTGCACTAGCATTGATTAGCTGTTTTGCTGCTGAAGTTACCGCTGTGCCACTTTCGATGAGGTATGGGGAGCTGCATTGCAATAAGATTTTAGATACCATTAGTCCGGATGCAATCATAACAGATTTCGACGGAGAATTGCAGGTAACTCTAATAAAGAATGCTTTATATAAAGAGCCTAGTATTCATCCGGCCCTCATTATGTGTACTTCGGGAACAACAGGCAAGCCTAAGGGAGCAATGCTTAGTGAGAAAAATATTATCACTAATGTTTCAGATATTGCCGATTATTTTAATATTGGATCCGCAGATACCATTTTGATTTCAAGGCCGTTGTATCATTGTGCGGTACTTACGGGGGAATTCTTGACGGGACTGATCAAAGGTGTAAAAATTTGCTTCTATTCAGAATCTTTTAATCCGCCTAAAATGTTAGAACTGATAAAGAAATATGAAATAACTGCTTTTTGCGGAACACCAACATTACTCAGCATGATGGCAAGGTTTATCCGTGCTCAAAGCACTACACTTAAACATATCTGCATCAGTGGTGAGTGTATGAGTGCATCCGTTGGCTTTAAAATTTGTGATGCCTTTAATAAGTGTGCAATATATCACATTTATGGCCTAACGGAAGCTTGTCCCAGAGTGTCATATCTTCCACCCGAACTGTTTAGGAAATATCCCGATTGTGTTGGCTTACCGTTAAAAAGCGTAGAGCTTAAAATCTTAAATGCTGATGGGAAGATTTGTGCCGAGAATGAGGAAGGTGTTTTGTGGGTAAAGGGTGATAATGTCATGCTAGGCTATTACGAAGAACCTGATAAAACCAAAAAGGTTTTAGATAATGGTTGGTTATGTACCGGCGACATTGCTTTTATCAACGAGTGCGGACTTTTGAAAATTAAGGGTCGTAATGACCAGATGATAATTAAGGCGGGTATGAATATATATCCTACTGAAATTGAAGAATCAATGAAAATTGATTCGAGGGTTAAGGAAGTGTTGGTATTTGGTTTTGAAAGTAAGTTTGGTACGCAAATCGGAATGAAGATTGCGGGAGATTTTTCCAGTGTTGACGAGATAAAACAGCTCTGTCTTGAATGTCTGCCTACATATCAAATTCCTGCTTCCATCGAACTTCTGGAAGAATTGCCTAGAAACGGTTCGGGAAAAATTCTCAGGAGGTGAGATTGTGTTGGAATATGAGAAGAAAATTATGCTTACTTCCGACGAGTATCTTTCGATAGTGATGCTGATGTGTAAGTATGTGCCTGTGCAGAGCCAAACTAATTATTATTTTGATAATTGCGATTTGTCTATGAATGATAAAGGTGTTACCTGTAGAATTCGTCATAAGGACGGCAAGTACAAAACTACTGTCAAAAGGCACAATGCCGACCATCCTGAATGCAGCATAGAAATTGATATGCTTGAACAAACTGAGTTTGATCCGCAAATTTTTAAACTGTTTGGACTACATTACCAAGGAGTGCTTGTAACGGATCGTATTGTTATGCATAAGGATTCAACGTGTGAAATGGTGCTTGATCGGAATGTCTATCTTGGTCATACAGATTTTGAGCTTGAGGTCGAGTACTGTAAAGAAAGCGAAGGAAGAGCACAAACGCTTATTGAGAATATTGGCGAGTGTTTGGTAGCGACCAAACAACTGACAGGAATCGATGAATTTATTGCCCGCATTGGTCAAGGCGGTTCTAAGTCACAACGTTTTTTCGAATGTTTAAAAAATTCAAAATAATATTTTCAACCCTGACACTAGTTGTCAGGGTTATTTTTTATAATGCGATTGTAACGTTACAAAAGAGTTTAAACTTGAAACAAAAAATTAATTTAGAAAGGAGTCCTACAAATATGGACGAAATTAAAATTGGTGCAGAGCAGGAAATTTATCTTGCACCAGTAACAGAAAAAATTGAAAATGCAGATGAGATTGCTAAAATTTCTTTGGATGTAGAAAAATATCCTTTTATTATTGGGTATGACGCTAACGAAAAAGAAAATATCTTAACCGAACTTGAAAAATTAGGCTGTGATGAAATAAAGCAATTGGATTTTGCGAACTGTATAGCGGTGTCTATGAGTATGGCACAACTTAAAGCTATTAAAACGCTTGCTGGCGTTGAAAGGGTGGAAAAAGACTACGATTACAAGTGCCTTATCAACGATGTGAGTGAAAGTGAATATTCCTCTTATCTGGTAGGTGTAAATTCTCAATTTAACAGTAAAAAGGAGGTGAAACTGGCTGTTTTTGATACCGGTGTGACAAATGTTTCAGTTAATGGTTCTGTTAATTTTGTTAACGATTCTATAGGAGATGAAAACGGTCACGGAACACAGATGGCTGGGATTATTTCCTCTGTTGTTACAAATGCAGAAAATAAAGTTGCATCACCGAGCATTTACTCTGTCGTTGTCGCTGACCACAGGGGCTTTGCTAAAACTTCTACTATTATGCAGGCACTTGATTGGGCAATCAATAATGGGATTAAAATTGTATGTATGAGTTTTGGTGATTATCATAAATCTGCTTTTTTAGAGAATATGATTAACCGTGCATCGAGTTGCGGAATTGTTATGGTTGCAGCCGCTGGTAATGATGGTGGATTTGAGGTCGAAAATAGAATTATGTATCCTGCTGCATTTGATAATGTACTATCTGTTGGTGCTAAGAATGGTGAGGCTATTGCCAATTATTCTAACGGTGGAGAAAATACGGATTGTTTTGCCAACGGTTCACACACAACAACTGATATTAACGGTAATGCGGTAAATGTAATTGGAACTTCAGGCGCTACTGCCTTTGTTGCGGGAACAATTCTTGAAAATTGGTGTGTAAATCCCGAAAAAACATCATTAGATATTATTGAAGATATTAGAACAGAAATGTCGCTTACTGCAGGTATGGATACGGCCGAAACATTGACATTAACCAACGAAAATGATATACTAATTAATGAAAAGGAAAATATTGTTTCGAATGATACAGATCTTAATGCAAGGTCTCTGGATGAAGGTGTATCGGTGCTTAGCGTTGGGGATGATTGTGATGATGGTTGTTCTTCTAATGATATGGCATCGGCGATAAGTCTACCTTTTCTTAATTGGCGAAGTGGTAGTATTACTTGCCCCGGCAATGAAGTTTGGTACAAATTTACCGCAAATGCAAGCGGAGTTCATCCCAATGGTAGTCCTGGTTGGTATACTGTTCATACACAA
This sequence comes from Acutalibacteraceae bacterium, assembly GCA_045648365.1. Taxonomy (GTDB): domain Bacteria; phylum Bacillota; class Clostridia; order Oscillospirales; family Acutalibacteraceae; genus UBA737. The sequence continues at coordinate 10,830 of JAZRNX010000016.1, read as the reverse complement.
GGTTCATTAGATACCGTTGGTTATCTGTATGATTCTTACGGTAACCAAATTGCATATAATGACGATGGCAGTAATGGGTTGAACTTCAATTTCCGGGCTCAACTCAACTATTATGAAACATATTATATTCGAGTTAAAGCATACGGAAGTAATACAGGCAACTTTGATATTCGAGTATCGTATTTTAGTGATGACCATGGAAACACTATGGATTCTGCAACAGAGGTTATCGGTGTATATTATCAGGACAAATCTATAAATGGAGAATTACATAGTCAGGATGATGTTGATTATTATATTTTTGTTCCTGCACGAAACTGTGTAATGGAAATTTATACTGAGGGAGATACGGATACCTACGGTCAGTTATATTGTTCTACAGGGGCTTTGTTGGATTCTGATAACAACAGTAATGCAAATGGAAACTTCAAGATTACAGCACACCTCGAAGCCATGAAACAATACTATATTGCGGTAAGTCATAATTCTTCAACCGGTTATGGTGATTATACGCTTAGGTTTAAGTTTATCAGTGATTGGATGAATGCTGTATCAGGTCAGTATAATATAGCACTTTGGAAAAATACTGATACACCAAATGCAACATCTTCAGATTATGTTGAAATTAGTAGGGTGTTTATCACCGAAGATTCGGCAGATGCATATGCAATTCGTATTATTGAAGATTATAATTCAAAAAAACTTACAGTAGGAAGCGCATTGGAAAATGGCATTTATAGTGAATTGCGTTCTGCATTACGCGATAATATACTTGACGCACTATTTCCGGATTATGCACAATTTGTCTCATTGGCACTTAATGTAGGTCAAGTTATATATGATAATATGGATCCTGATGAAGTCGCAAAAGATGATTATGCGCTGATGTGGAATATTGTACAAGATGGTGGAACTTATATCATTGGCAAGAATTCACAGAAAAAGAACATACTGGGAAATTATTCTAATAAAGTTGAATATTCAGCACACGGACCAAACGATATTTTTTATGGTGCAGATTATCAAAGAGGTAATTTCACCATAGTTACCTTAAAATAAACTGAATTATGCGGAGGTAAGCATATGGCAAAATTTAAAAGTAAAAAAACTATTATTACAATAATTACTATTGTAAGTTTATTGTTGTTGTGTGCTTACCCAGCTTTTAGATTTTACGAGAAAACAACATACGAAAAATATGCTGGCGAGCAGATTTATTATGAGATGAATCCCCAAATCTTAGTGAACTATAAAAAAGAAGTAATAAATATGGCTGAATATAATAATTCAGCCATAGTTGCACATTTTCAATGTTTACCAAGGAAACTATATTTTGATTATATAGCAGATTCTCAAAATAAAATTACAATTACGGTACCGAATAAAATAGACCTAATTATTTCTCCTAAAGATGCTAGCAGTATATTTTTAGAGTTTGATATGAAAAAAGGAATAGACCGAAAGTATGTGCTTGATAGATTAAATTTCAATGGTCTGCTTGATATTTTATACGAAATTACTGGTAATGATATTTTCTTAGTCAGGTAAAATTGAATATATTTCACTTTTGTTCCTGCGAGGAACTGTGTAATGGAAATTTATACTGAAGGTGATACAAATACCTACGGTCAGTTATACTGTGCATCTGGTGGGTTGCTTGATTCGGATACCAACGGAAATGGTAATGGTAACTTTAAAATTACAGCTCACCTCGAAGCCATGAAACGATACTATATTGCTGTAAGTCATAATTCTTCAACCGGTTATGGTGATTATACTTTGAGATTTAAGTTTGTGAAGGATATGTTGCTCGCCTATTCCAATCCCAAAGGTGCTGTTTGGATAAACGATAGTTATGACAAGGATGAAGTGGAATTGTCTGTTCAAAAGATCGTTTATATGGATAATCAGGATAGTATATTATGGGGATATAAATTGCAACAATCAACTTTTATTAATACTATTAAAATTAAAGCACAACAGTCAACAGATGAATTAATTGAAGAGCTGATTTTACAGGGGGTTCTCTACTTCTTTCGCCTATAATATGGCTGGTTATATCATAGACATTTTGGAAATATTGCAGCCTTCTTTGAATCTTGCGGAGTTTAATTTAGCGTATGATTCATATGTTGATAGTGGATATCTTAGTTTTGTTATTGCTCAATGTTGGACCTTGAAACGCATGGCGGTGCCGCCAATTCCGGTGTATGAGTACGTTGAACAGCAGACTTATGCACATTATGATAACGATAATTATATGTATGGATATCCTTATGCACGGGGACATTTTGAGTATTGATAGTTTGTTTATTTAAGGAGTATATTTTATGAAAAAGAAGATTATAATTTCTTGTATTTGCATCTTCATTGTTTTAGTATTATCAATAGGATTTTATTGGTATTTTCATCCTACTCACTATAAATTCAACGACCGATTTATTATTGGCAATACAAAAGAGAACATCATAGAAAAATATGGAGAATTTGCTTATAGCAAATATGATAAAAGCGGTATTTATCTACGTGCTGAATATGTAGCGAGTCATTATAATTATCCTACATATCTAACTGGTTTTACAAGAAAATGGTATGTTATTGAGTTCGAAAATGATGTGGCAATAAATGTTGAAATACGTGAAGGCACATATATGCAATAAATTAAATCTTTTCAAAAATTTCTTCTTTCATTAAAAGAGTGGTTAGTAAAATCTAATCACTCTTTTTTTCTATAACAATTTTTTCAACCCTGACACTAGTTGTCAGGGTTGTTTAATATACTTAATTTGCAGCTGTAAATATAGAAAATTTGGAGGTGATAAAAGTGCGGTCTGTTTTAGGAGAAATCGCAAAATTGCGAAATGGTTCCCCAATTATTATTGATTATCATAATAGCAATCGTTATCGTTTGGTGGTTCAGGAAAATAACGGCAGTAAAACGGCTTATTATTTTAGCACCCCAATATATAACAGAAGAACCAGAAAAATGATTGATATTAAATTCCAATCAAATGGAGGCACTGTTTATTCTAATGGTAGTAATACAAATATTACAATCACAAACTGTGTGCTAATGGAAAATGCAGAAGGTTCCTGTAAAATTGCTCTGCCCCAAAACACTAGTCTATTTTCTGCGCAAGAAGCTCATAGCGGAAATGTTATTCTTTTCCCTACTGCAAATGGTGTTGCACTAAAGTGCTCGGTAAATAGCAATGAAAAGTGTTCTTTTATCGTTGATGTTGGACAACCGTTTTTGAATGTCAGAGCTAATGATAGGTGTTTTGCCTTGATGAAGGAGAGATTCAGACCTTTTGTGGTTTTCTCGTGTATAGGTTCGATTGATGCAGGTGGTAATGTAATCGCACCTGCAAGAATTGAATATCAAAAACTGACAGATAAACGATATCGAATCGCTGTATCTACAACGAGTCCGTTGGCAAAGTATGTTCTCTTCGAGGCAAATCTTTATGAAAATAAGTTATTTCAGGATACAACGGTTGAGAGTATGAATCCGTCAACAAATAACGCATTTGGCAGTGTTGGTTTTATCGGCAATTCTTCTGCTTATGGGGAACAGTGGTTGTACTCAAGGCTCGATTATTCAAGAATACCTGAAATTATGGACAAGCGAATTCAAAAGGCGGTTTTACACATGCCAAAATTCAACCAAAGCAATGTTGAACTTAGCGCGTACAGGGTTTCGGCACGATTCTGCAGCTTCGGTTCCAACTGGGATAATAAAATTCCGGGAGAAACACCTGTTTCTGATTCGTCTTCTCACAGTAGTTATCAAAGTTTGGATTTTACATCCTTGCTTGTCGATAGCCGAACAAAAACTATTACAAAATCAGAAGGACTGATTTTAAAACCTAAAATTAAGGGTGCAGGTTTTTCTGTGATTGCAACAGGTGATAGTTATTTTGCTCCGCAAATTATGGAAATAAATTTTAGGTAAATTTGCAAAAAATATATTTAACCCTGACACTAGTTGTCAGGGTTGTTTTTTATAATGCGATTGTAACGTTACAAAAGAGTTTAAACTCGAAACAAGAAATAAATTTAGAAAGGAGTCCTAAAAGTATGGACGAAATGAAAAATGGTGCAGAAGAAATTTATCTTATGCCCGAAACAGAAACCTCGGAAGAGCTTGTTCTGGATGAGCCTATCGAGGAATTGAAAAACGAGGATGTTCCTGTAGTGGATGAAACTAAACCTAAAAAGAATGTCCGCGTTGGTGAAATTCTTGATCTCAGAGAAAACAACCGCAAGGTTTTTCGAATGAGTGACGGAACCGAACAGGCGGTATTTTATCCCGAAACTGTTCATGTGTTCAATAATGACACAAAAACCTTCGATGATGTAGACAACACCATCGTTGAAGAGGAAGATGGCAGACACTTCGTAAGTGGTAAGAATCATTTTAAAGCAAGATTCAGCCGTGAAGAGGAAAACGACGAACTGTTTTCTATTGAAAGCGGTATGCACCGTGTAACTGTTTCTGCCAAGAAAAACAAAAAGCGCAAGAATCACGGTGTAAAGCCTCATGTTCACAAAAAGAATATTGAAGGCTTTGAACGAACTGATATGCTTGTGTTTGAAGCTATACAGGATGGTGCGGATTATGAATATTCCGTAACCGGCAATGGTGTAAAGGAAAACATTGTAGTTAAGGAAAAGGCAGATGTCTACCGTTATCCTTTCGTGCTTCACATGGAGAATGTAACTGCAGAGTTTGATGAAACCAATAAACGAGTAGCGTTTATTAGTAATGAGAATGGGGAAGAGGTCTTCTTTATTCCTGCTCCGTTTATGACCGACGCAAACGGTATTATCTCTACTGCGGTAACCTATGAGCTTAAAAAAGCATCCAATGGTGATGCGATGCTTACTGTAACCGCTGATAGTGATTGGATAAATGATGACGGTCGTGCTTTCCCTGTTGTTATTGACCCTCAGATTCAACTGACAGGAAGCAACCTGCTAGACAGTTATACGTGGAATAATGGGTATATGTATAAACCTACTACACATACAGTAAACTGTTTTGATGATGGTTGCGGAGGTTTTTCAGAAAACAGATTGTATCTGAAAATGGCGAAGCAGGTTTTACCTATTAACTGCAGAATAAAAAATGCCAAATTGGAATTAACAGTTTCATCAGGGTATAATCACACTAATGATGTTTGCAAGTTGGGAATTTATGATGTATATGGCAATATTACAGATGGATATAGTACACCATCTTCTAATAATGAAATATTAGATTATGCCGGTTTATCAACCACTATTTCTAATAAATCAAAAATTGTATTTGATATTACAAATTCAATAGATAAGCTTTATAGTTGTGAAACAGATGCAGCTAATTTTATGGTGAAGTTTATAAACAACATTACATCGGCAAGCGTCACTTTTTTTGGTCATAATAATTCTGATTATTCGCCTAAACTTATTATTGAGTATGAACCATGTTATGGATTGGAAAGCACGCAAAGTAATACGCATAGCATTGGCAGATTCGGTATGGGTAGCGTTGATTTGAGGAACGGAAATTTAATGTTTGATTCTGAAGATTTCGCATGGAACGGCAATAGAATGCCCGTTACGGTAAAGCATTTATACAACAGTTCATTGGCTCAACACCAATATACAAGCAATAACAATATAAAACTAAGTGTTGCAGATTTTAGTGCTATGAATGTCGGTTTAGGTTGGAAACTAAATGTTATGCAAGGAATAAAATATGATTCAAATGCGGACACATATATTTTTACCGACGATAATGGAAAAGAAACATATTTCCTATTAAGTGACAAAACTACAGTGTGTGAAAGCAACTCGCAATGTTATCAGCTTTATGAGGATTCACAGGGTAACGAAATGTATTATGATGATCAAAAGAATGCTTTGACGTCCGAAGATACAAGATATTTCTTCGATAATTCTGGAAGACTTATCAAAGTAGTAAACGGAAATAATGAAATGAACATTCATTATACTGCAGGTAAAATAACGTCCGTAACTGACGGCTCGGGCAGAGATTTTTGTTTTGCATATAATGCAAACGGAAACTTAACATCAATAACTGCTCCTGATTATTCTGCAGAAAATCGTAATGCTATAACCTATGGTTATACGGATAATCTTCTTACAAAAATTGTTTATCCTGATGGTAGCATTGCTGAAATTCAATATGTTTCTCAAATGCCGTCTGCGATTATTCTTAAAGACAGCAATGAAACACCGCTTTATAAAGTGGAATATACTTTTAACGGGCAACGGGTAGCTTCAGTTACTGAATTTGGTGTAGAAAACGATGAGTTTGTTTTAGGCGAAAGCTCATATTATGAATATTCTGCCGCATCAAACCGAACCATAGTTAGTACAACTAAACCAAAGGATGAAGCTTTGGGAGAAACCAAAGACACCGTTATAAATACAGTATATACCTTTAATGATGACGGGGAGTGTATAGGAGAGTATTCATATAACTCTGATGACATAAATTCAAAATATGTCAGCGGTGAAAATGTTATAGCATCGTCAGGACATATCAACAACATTGACAATCTTTTGCTTAATCATAATTTTACCGGAAGGGACAATTGGATTTCAGAGCCTACTAACTGTGGAACGGTTCACATAAGCAATTATGCTTATGAGCCATATTCTAAGTTTGGTAATAAGGTATTAAGAATGCAAACTAATGCAGACAGTTGCTGTAATAACGGTGTATATCAAGATACCGTTACATTAGAGGCTGGTGAGTATACATTCTCAGCATATATAAGAATACTTTCAACATTTTACGGTGTAAACAATTCAGGAGCGTACATTAGGGTTACCACTACAGATGGAAATGTTTTGGCAGAAAGTGAGCACATATCAAAGTATAATACAGAGTATATTCGCCTCGTTACACCTTTTACTTTAGAAAGTGCGCAGAGCGTAAAAGTTCATTTGATGTTAGACGGTCACGGTGCTGCTTATTACGATGCGGTCCAGTTGGAGAAAAATTCTTATGCTAATGAATACAATATGTTGCTTAACTCTAACTTTGAACGCAATTCTATCGGTTGGGAATCTGATTGTTGTGTTGAAATAAGCAGTGATGAGCATTTTAATATGTCACATTCCTTAAAACTTAGCGGTTCGCTTAATTCGAAAAACATTGTTAAACAGCAAGTGCCTGTTAAGGCTAATAAAGGTACAAGAGAAACATTTACATTATCCGGTTGGGCAAAGGGTAAAAGTCTTCCTTATACGGAAAGAGAAAATTGCAACCCAAATGAATTTAGTTTAAGTGCTGTAATTAAATACTCAGACGGTACACAAGAAACGCATACTGCAAGCTTCTCTCCCTGTACGGATGAATGGCAGCCAGCATCTGTACAGTTTGCTAAATCAAAATATAAAACTGTTTCAGGAATTACTGTAAATTGTAATTATAATTACAATACAGGTGTGGCGTATTTTGATAATATCCAGTTAATCAGGAACAGTATTGAAACAAATCTTTCTGAAAAGGATTTTGCAAGTGATACTGTTGAAGAAGAAATTGTAGCAAAGGAAGAAACAAGTAAGTTTGAAGAAGTTAAAGATGCGTATGGTAATGCTATCACCGAAACCACCTTTACTGACGGTGAATTCGGAACAATTTACCGTTCGTTTGAATATTCGTACGATTGTAACGGATATGAGAATTGTGGAAATGACCTTGTGGGCGAAACAGATGCACGAGGCAATCGCACAGTTTATGTAGTTGATGAGGACACTTCAAGAAAAGAGGAAATTATTAACCGTTTAGGAAATAAAATCGCTTATGAATACGATATAAACGGAAAAACTTCTAAGGTTATAAATAAATCTTCTAATGATGAGGTATTATCAACTGTTTCTTATGATTATGACGAATTTAATAATCTAAAGGAAATTACTCGTGGCGACCAGATGCAGTATTCGCTTATTTATAACGGCTTCCATAATCTTGCAGAAATACGAATTAAGGATAAAACCGATGCCTTGCTAAGCTATACCTATAAAAAGGGTAATGGCAGACTTAAAGAAATGTCTTTTGCTAACGGAAACGTTATGAAAGCAATTTATAACGGTGACGGTCAGCTCATTTCTGAAAAATGGTTTAATTCTGCTACCGATACCGAGCCGATGGCTTATTATAGGTATGTATATGATAGCGCAGGAAACATTGTCCGTTCTATTGACATTACAAGGAGAAAAGAGTATAATTATACATACGAAAGCGGTAGAATTACCCGCTCGGCAGAGTATGATATTACGCTTGATGAAATACTTAATGTAATTTCTAAAAATGTAGTAGCCGCAATAGATTATGTATATAATGAAAAGGGAATGCTCAGTAAAAAAACTATTTCAGCAAATGGCTCAGAAATAGTATATAATACCGAATATCCTGAAAATGCAACCCCTGTAACAAAGGTTAAGGTAAACGGCAGAAATGTTGAAAGCCATTCAAAGACCGACTCTTTCGGCAGAAAGGTATTCGATGAACTTCAGCTTGGCACCGGCTTTGTATCCCGTCAGTTCAGTTACCATGCAGGTAAGGTTACAGATGAGCATAAGCAAAACGGTAAGCTTAAATCCAGCCCTACAACAAGTCTTGTAAGTCAGATAGTTCTTTCGAACGGTACAACCTTGTCTTATGCTTATGATGCGGAAGAGCATATAACCTCTGTTACCGAAATGTATGAGGTGGATGATATACCTGTTGTTAAGGTAACCTCATATACCTATGACGCATTAGGTCAGCTTGAATCTGAAACATCAAACGGTGTTACAACCAAGTTCCAGTATGATAACTACGGCAATATTCTTGCTAAAGGCGTAGCAGATGAAAACGGGGATATTATACCTGAAACCAAGACAGAATACACTTACGATACCGTATGGAAAGATAAGCTGACTTCATATAACGGTCAGAGTATCACATACGATGCACAGGGCAACCCAACTGAGTATTTAGGACATAATCTTACTTGGGAAAAGGGCAGACAGCTTAAGTCCTTTGATGACCACATTTATACCTACAATGCAAACGGTATTAGAACAAGAAAGAGTGTTGATGGCTGTGAACTGCACGAATATGTTCTTGAGGGCAGTAAGATATTAAAGGAATCGTGGAATGGAAACACAGTAGTTCCGCTTTATGATAACAGTGATTCTGTCTGCGCTATTATTTACAACGGTATCAGCTATTTCTTCCTTAAGAATTTACAGGGTGATATTATAGCCATCACCAATTATGACGGTGATACTGTTGCAAGATACTCCTATGACGCTTGGGGTAAATGCACAATAGATTTTGATATCACAGGCTATATTGCAAACATTAACCCGTTCCGCTATAGAGGCTATTATTTTGACCGTGAAACAAACCTTTATTACCTTAATTCAAGATACTATGATGCAAACACAGGCAGATTTATAAATGCCGACTCACCTGAATATGTATCTATCCAAGGTGGAAACCTGTTTGCATACTGTGGTAACTGTCCCACCAAGAATGCTGACTATTTTGGTTTTTGTTATGTACCGACGTATCCTGAAAGTTATGTGCCGTCATATTCTTCACCGTCTTATAGTTATGGGAAAAATAAAAATAGTGAAAACAAAATAAAAGAAATATATGATGCATTACGGCCAAACTTTTATTTTAGCGAAGGTGTAAAAGAAACTACTATACTAGATTTGAACTTTTTTAAAATTAAAATAGTTGGTGGTGGCTCTGGCCAAACAAACGGTTCGGGAATAATAGGTTTTTTACTAAAAAATGATGAAATAGAAACTACGGTATCTATTCCTATATATGGAAATTATAGTTTGGGACTATCGTCAGGAAGGAAAGGTATATATAATACTTTTACAATAGCATTATATACTTCATTGAAACTAGCATATTCATCTATTGGTATTAAATTTTATTTTTCTCCTATTCTTCTTGCTGTTGCTTCTGCAGTAGCAATCGCTAGTTGTGCAATTCAATTACAATATGCATGGCAGAAAATAAAACAAGCATTATTAAAAGTATTGCCATATGCAATTTTAACTATAATTATTGGAGCATTAATTTACTTTTGTCCTCCCCTTGCATTTGCTTTTGTATAAGAATCAATTTTTATTTCAATGAGTATGAAATGAGGAGTATCTTGTGATTAAGATTAAGAGATTTAAAAATATCAGTGCTTTCTATCAAAATTTGGAAGCGTTTGCCGACCAAGTTGATAGCAGCATTAAAATTTTTAAAGAAAATACTTTTTATGATGATACTCCTATGTTTTACTTTAGAAAAATCAGCAAAACTACAACGGCAATATATTATGAAACAGGTGAAAGACCTAAGGAAGACAAGCTGAAATCATATAAAACCTTTCTAATTTGCAAACATTTCAAAATATTCAAAAAAGATTTTATATTTGCTTTTATTTTAGTTTCACCGGCAATTTTTGCCTTATTTTTGCCATTATGGTTGATTTCTAGCCTGTTTTTTCAAGAGTTAAAGGAAATTTTGATTTCTGTCCCAATAATATGGTTTTATTTCCTTATTCTAGATTTTTCATCAATTCTTAAGTTGTTGGACTTTTTTGATGATATTGCAAATGAGTAAGGACACAAGGGGACGGTTCTCCTGTGTTGACAAAGGAGACAAGGGGACGGTTCTCCTGTCTCCTAACCTCGAGCATTTTACATGTTTTTATTTTAATTACCTCCTTTCATTTTTTAAAATATAAAAAACATTAAGTTTTCCGACATCTCTTTTTGAGGTGTCGGTTTTCATATTATTGACATTACAAA
>JAZRNX010000015.1:0-5592 GCA_045648365.1 Acutalibacteraceae bacterium | reverse complement strand
GAAGGAGAAACAATGAAAAGAATTAACAAAGAAAAATTTCTCGCTGGAAAGTGGGAAGAATCAGCTGTAGCAATCCGTATTACAAACGGAGAAATTTATTGGCTCGGTGATATTGAAGAATGGCCTGATACGCCAGAATTCAATAAGGAAGTTTAAGGATTTTGATTTAAACCTCGAAGTAAGAATACAGTCAGAAGAAATTTTCAACAGCATGCACCGTCTGTAATGGAGATAAGAAATGATTAATTTTAATGAAGTAAACGAAACGATACAAATGCTTGATAACCAACATCTTGACGTGCGCACCGTTACAATGGGTATTTCCCTTTACGATTGCGCTGACTCTGATGCAAACAAAGCTTGTACCCGTATTTATGATAAAATTTCAAAGAGAGCAGAAAATCTCGTAAAAGAAGCAGAAAAAATCGAAAAAACGTTAGGTATTCCGATTGTTAACAAGCGTATTTCTGTTACCCCTATCGCGCATATTGCTTCAGCATCAAGAGTAAACGATGCAGTTATGTTTGCAAAAACTCTTGAAAAAGCGGCAAACAACGTTGGTGTTAACTTTTTGGGCGGTTTTTCTGCGTTGGTACATAAAGGAATTACTCCCGGTGACCTTGCTGTTATTAACAGTATTCCCGAAGCATTAGCCGTTACCGACCATATTTGTTCATCAGTTAACATCGGCTCAACCCGTGCAGGTATCAATATGGATGCCGTAAAGAAAATGGGTCAGATTATTGTTGAAAGTGCTGAAAAAACAAAAGAACGTGACAGTATCGGTTGCGCAAAATTGGTTGTTTTCTGTAATGCCCCCGAAGATAATCCCTTTATGGCAGGCGCATTTCACGGTGTTGGTGAGCCCGATTGCGTTATAAATGTAGGCGTATCAGGACCGGGTGTTGTTCATTCCGCACTTAAGCGTTGTCCTGACGGAGATTTAGGCGAAGTGGCCGAAACCATAAAGAAAACCGCCTTCAAGATAACCCGTATGGGTCAACTCGTTGGCAGTGAAGCTTCTCGCCGTCTTGGCGTTCCCTTTGGAATTGTGGACCTTTCCTTAGCCCCCACCCCCGCAGTTGGCGACTCGGTTGCACGAATACTCGAAGAAATGGGACTCGAAAATTGCGGTACCCACGGTACTACCGCCGCTTTAGCCCTTCTAAATGACGCGGTTAAAAAAGGTGGCGTTATGGCATCTTCCTCTGTTGGCGGACTTTCGGGCGCATTTATTCCCGTTTCTGAGGATGAGGGTATGATTGACGCGGTGAGAACAGGTAATCTCCGTCTTGAAAAGTTAGAGGCAATGACCGCCGTTTGCTCGGTTGGTCTTGATATGATTGCCATTCCAGGCGATACACCCGCTGAGGTCATTTCCGCGATAATTGCAGATGAAGCCGCTATCGGTATGGTGAACTCCAAAACCACCGCCGTAAGAGTTATTCCCGCTATAAACAAAAAAGCGGGTGAAGAGCTTAACTTTGGAGGACTCCTCGGTTACGCTCCAATTATGAGCGTAAATCTAAACAGCAGCCCCAAAAAATTCATTGATAGAGCAGGTAAAATCCCCGCTCCAATGCAAAGCTTAAAGAACTAAATTAAAAAAGAAAAAGGATTTGAGTTTTAACTCAAATCCTTTTTCTTTTTGCTTGATTTTTACTTTTCTTTTTATCCTCTAAACATTCGGGTAATTTTATTGTTTTCGCATATTCCCTATAAAATGACCTTAACTGATTTACGGTGGCAATATCCTTTCTTATCCCCCCTGCGCCAAGATTTTCGAGATGAATTGAAAATTCCTCTACTGCGGTTTTAAGTTTACTTATTATATTTGTTCTTCTAATTTTTAAAAGTCGGCCTATTTCTTCTTCATTTAAACGTCCGCAGAAATATAGAACAATTAAAACTTTCGAAAGTTCTTCCAACTTAGAAAATGCGCCGCTATAATATTTATATCCCTCGCGGACTTCCCCCACATATTTTTCCTTTTCGATATCCAATGGACTCGTATCTTCACCCTTTATATTTCCTTTTAAATCAAGATTTAAAAAGGGTATACTTCTTATAACCGCCAGATTTACTACGGTCTTATAGAATTCCTCATCCTCTTTGATATCACTGTTTTTTATTTTTTCAAAGCCCATAGAAAATACTTCTACGGTGATTTTTGCCGCCTTTTCTTCATCATCTATTAGCATAATCAAAAGATTATATATCTGGTTTTTATACTTTTCAAAAAGGCCTCTTTTTGCTCTTTTTTTAGATTTTGCGGCCTTAAAAGCCAAAGATTTTTTGAGCATATTATCCCCTTCCTTCAAATACACCTTATCATATATTTATTACCAACTTTTTACTATTTATTAAATTTTTTTAAAATTAAATTTAAAAGGGACTTGAGGCAACTCAAGTCCCTTAAATCATTTAAAGTTTTATATCTTCTTCTATTAACTTTGCGCGAAGTTCCTGAACCGCAAGGTTTGCGGGTTCAATTCCCTTCTTTATAGCAAGCGCCGAAGCGGTACCAACCGCCTGACCTGTTAGCATACAGGTGCCCTGAATTCTCGTGCTTGCGTGAGCCACGTGGTCAACGGATATACATCTTCCGCAAACCAAAAGGTTATCAAATTCGCGAGCCAAAAGGCAACCGTAGGGGATATCGTAGGAATCTCCCTTAATATCTCCGCCAACGGCGGCGGATTTGCCCTTGGGGTCGTGAATATCTATAATATATGAGCCCTTGGCAACTGCATCGGGGCGGGGCTTACAAAGAATTGCTTCATTGCCCGTAAGAATATATCTTCCTTTAAGGCGACGGCTTTCGCGCACACCCAAGGTATTGGCCGACTGGATAAGATAACTATCCTCAAATCCGGGAATAAATTTTTGCAAGAAATCAACTATCGCGATAAGTTGAAGTTGACCTTTGATTTCACCTTCATTTAAACTATCTGCATCGGAGCCGTCAACACCGATTACGCGAGACATATTTATAACCGCCATATCGCTTCGCGGGCCTCTCGTGACAAGCACTCTGCCCTGAGGGGTAGGTATACTGTCATCGGTAACTTCAAAGCCATAAGTATTTGCGAATTCCCATTCCAAAAAGCGTTCTTTGGTGATACCAAGGTCGCCGAAACGAAGGTGTTTATTATCAAGAACACGCGCCTTTTCAAAATCGACTCCGCCCATAACAAAGAAAATGGATGCAGGTTGCATAACCTTTTCGTCATCCTCATAACCTTCATAATCTTCATCGGAAAAATGGCGGACATTAAGGCCATTAGCCGTTAGGGAATCGAGAACTCCTTTTTCGCTTCCAAGTTGGAACTCGGCTCCCGAGGCGGCGATTAAATCACCGTCACCCGAAGCATCAATAAAGGATTTTGCTTCAATTTCAATAAATCCCGATTTATCGAGCAAAATTGCGGATTTGATTTTAGCGCCTTCGCTTGTGCTGGAAACGAGGGTTGTATGGAAACGAACTTCTACTCCGCTTTCAACACATATTTTAAGAAGAACATACTTGATTATATGTGGCGAAGCTATTGCCCAATGAGGATATTTTTTATCATTGCCAGCACAGTATTTCTGACCGAGTTCGCGGGTATTTATGCAGATTTCTCTCATAATACCGCCGAAGGTTTTTCCGCTTCTATCCGAAGTGGCAGAAATAGGGGTAACTATACCAATACCCGCTTGGCCACCTAAAACACCTGTGTTTTCAACGAGTATGGTTTTAACTCCGTTACGGGCAGCGGCTATTGCTGCTGCACAACCTGCCACGCCACCGCCGATTACCAGAACATCAGTCTCGGCTTTTCTTTCCACATTAATGCAAAGTTGCTTCATAATTTTTCACCTTTTTAAAGGGTTTATTTTTTAAGTGCTAATGCCTGCTTTGCTTTTTCTACGATATTAACTGCGCGAAGACCGAACTCATCGAGGAGTTTGGGTGCGGGGCCCGAATGACCGAACACATCGTTAACGCCAAGCTTAACAACGGGAACGGGGTATTCTTCGCAAACCACGTCGCTAACCGCGCTTCCAAGACCGCCTACTATAGAGTGTTCCTCTGCGGTAACGATAGCGCCTGTTTCACGGGCGGCTTTAAGAATTATGTCTTTATCGAGGGGCTTAATGGTAGCAATATTTATTACTCTTGCATTAATGCCTTCCTCTTTTAACATATCGTGAGCAATAAGTGCTTCGTTAACTAAAAGACCGGTAGCAACAATAGTAACATCATTGCCTTCCTTCATTTCTACGCCCTTTCCGATTTCAAATTTATAATCATCACCGAAAATCACGGGAACTGCAAGACGACCAAAACGAATATAAACGGGTCCATCTGCATCCAAAGCCGCCTCTACTGCAAGACGGGCTTCGGTATCATCAGCGGGGTTAATAACGGTCATACCGGGAATTGTGCGCATAAGTGCGATATCCTCGTTGCACTGGTGGGTAGCGCCGTCTTCACCTACGGAGATACCTGCGTGGGTAGCGCCGATAATTACATTAAGATGAGGATAACCTATTGAGTTTCTAACCTGCTCAAAAGCTCTTCCTGCGGCAAACATAGCAAAGGAAGATGCGAAAACCTTTTTGCCCGTAGCGGCAACACCTGCGGCAATACTAATCATATTCTGCTCTGCGATACCACAATCATAAAATCTTTCGGGGAATTCTTTTTTAAACATACCTGTCTGTGTAGCGGCAGCAAGGTCGGCGTCAAGAACGATAAAATCGTCACGCTTTTTGCCGAGTTCAACAAGCGCCTTTCCGTAAGACGCGCGGGTAGCAACTGTTTTTACTTCTGACATCTTAAATTCCCTCCTTAAAGTTCGGCATACTGAGCTTTAAGCTCTGCCATAGCCATTTCATACTGTTCATCATTTGGAGCGGAACCGTGCCAGCCCACTTGATTTTCCATAAAGGAAACTCCCTTACCCTTAACGGTATTTGCAACAATAGCAACGGGCTTATCTACAGTTTCTGCTTCCTTTAAAGCGGCTTCTATTTCATCGAAATCGTGACCGTTTATAGTGATAACATGCCAATTAAATGCCTCGAATTTCTTGTCGATAGGCTTTGCAGAGTTAACCTCATCGATAGAGCCGTCAATCTGAAGATTATTAAAGTCAACGAAGGCAACGAGGTTAGAAAGGTTTTTATTAGCGGCAAACATAGCTGCCTCCCAAACCTGACCTTCTTCGATTTCGCCGTCACCGAGGATAGTGAAAACGCGGAAATCATTACCGAAATGCTTACTTGATAGCGCCATACCGCAAGCGGTGGAAATTCCCTGACCCAGTGAGCCACTGCTCATATCAACGCCGGGGATATGCTTCATATCGGGGTGACCCTGCAAAACAGAGCCGATTTGTCTTAAAGTTTTAAGATCTTCTACGGGGAAGTAACCTCTATTGGCAAGAACCGAATAAAGCGCAGGCGCGGCGTGTCCCTTGGAAAGAACGAGACGGTCACGATTTGCAGCTTTGGGGTCTTTAGGGTGAATATTCATATACTCAAAATAGAGATATGTAAGAATATCCGTGCAAGAAAGTGAGCCGCCCGGATGACCCGATTTTG
>JAZRNX010000014.1:0-2216 GCA_045648365.1 Acutalibacteraceae bacterium | reverse complement strand
GTACCCGTAATCTCCGCATTTTTGATTTCAACCTTTTATAGCAAAAATTCAAATTTCAAGGAGATTACATAATGAATAACATAATTATTTCTGCTCTTGATGAGCAATTCAAAAAAGACTGCAAGGTTATCAACCTTAAATATGAATATCCCGGTTACACGGGGATTGAACAATGGGCGATTATAACGGACTTATCTGAAGAAGAACTTTGTGCTAAATATGCCGAACAAGTAGCTACGTTTAGACCTTTCGTAGTTTTATCTTCTGCATTTGGTAAAGTGCGAGATACTTATATCCGCAACGAGCATAAACACGAAATGAGAAGAAAATTGTACGGTGATGTTTATAGTGCAGAAGATGGTATTGAAGCATATCATCCCGAACTAATTGAAAATGACTTATTAGAAACCATTGTCCAAAAGGAAGAAATAGACTTTATTAAAGTAGCCATTAACACTTTGAGCGAGCTTCAAAAGAGTCGAATTGTTCGGTACTTTTTTCAGGAAAAAACGTTACAAGAAATTGCAGATGAGGATAAGACGAGTTGTGCCGCAGTTTATTATTCAATTCAATGCGGAATAAAAAATTTGAAAAAGTTTCTCGAACAGACTTAAAAAACACCCCTTCCCATTGCAAATAAGTGAAGGGGGTATTCAACTCCGGATACGAACAACCCCCTTCCATTAAAATGGAAGATGAGGTTAAACCTATGAAAAATGCAAACATAACTAACGTAAAATGGGGCGAGATTTATCTTTGTGATCTCGGAAGCAATAAAGGCTCGGTTCAGTCGGGCAAAAGACCTGTACTTGTTCTTCAAAACAACATTGGCAACAATAATGGTCCAACTACTGTTGTTGCAACTATCTCAAGCGTTTTGAAAAAATTAAATCAACCCACACATATTTTACTTGATACATCTTGCGGATTAAGAGAGGATTCCGTTGTAATGCTCGAACAGATCCGAACTGTTGATAAGGAAAAAGAACTGCTTGAATACATTGGTGAAGTTCGAGATGAAAAAACCATATATGCAATTAAGCAAGGTGTTTTAACCGAATTTGGACTGATTAAAAGACCGCAGCCAAGACGAACCGGACTGATATTAACACTCTGTCCTAAATGCAGAGCTGAGTTTATGAATATTCCTGAGAATATCTTACGCCGTGTTGATCCGCTTCAAGTAGATAAGGAGAGGTGCGATAAATGCCAAACTGCCTTTGGATATGATTATCTTATCATAAAAAAGAAACCTCGCACTTCAACATCTGAGGGGTGTTGTGATGGATAAGAAAATCGACAGAACTTATGCGGTAATTGCCTTAGCAGAAATATTGTTTGAACAAAAGCTAATAAACGAGCCTACACTTAGAGCAATCAAACAACAGCTGCAAGACGAGCAATCGCACATTTCACAAACCTCTAAATAATTTCTATAATAGACTCAGAACAAAGGAGGTAATAAAGATGTTAAATGTAAACAATCCACAAAGGGTTGGAAACCCTTACGCTTTTTTAGACCGTAACAGAACAAGAGATATGGTCTTTTATGGTCGAGTATCAACAGAACACGAAGCTCAGTTATCTGCCCTTGAAAATCAGATCCAATGGTACGATGACCAAGCAAAATATCATCCTAATTGGAATGTTCTCAATAAATACATTGATGAGGGCATAACCGGAACACAAGCTAAAAAAAGACCTGCTTTTTTGCAAATGATTGAAGATGCCAAAGCAGGAAAGTTTGACCTTATCGTTACACGTGAGGTTTGCCGATTTGCTCGAAATACCGTAGATACACTTGTTACAACAAGAGAATTGAAGAACATTGGCGTGGAAGTGTATTTTGTAGAGGACAATATTTGGACTATGGATGGCGATGGAGAACTTCGCTTAACCATTATGGCAACGTTGGCGCAGGAAGAAAGCCGCAAGGTTTCCGAAAGAGTGAAAGCGGGACAACAGATCAGCAGAATTAACGGCACGATTTATGGATGCGGAAATATCCTCGGTTATGACCGTGTGGGAGATACTTATGTTAAGAACCCCGACCAATCCGAAACTGTCAGGATGATTTATGATATGTACCTTAGTGGAAAAGGTACTATGGTTATTGCGAATGAACTTACTCGTCTGCAACGCCTAAACGCTTCAGGCTTAGTCAAGTGGAACGCAGGAGTGGTTTCCCGTATTCTTAATAACCAAACATATATGGG
>JAZRNX010000013.1:0-9457 GCA_045648365.1 Acutalibacteraceae bacterium | reverse complement strand
TTCAACTCCTTGGCCCACAGAACGACATGGCTACGATCCGACTTGTTAATAAAGACGGTATACCGAGGATAGTCCCCCAAGCGTTATTTGACAAGGTGCAGCGTGAGCGTGCGAAGAATAAGAGAGCAACAGCAAGACATAAAGCCGAAGACGATTACTTACTGACAACAAAGCTGTTTTGCGGCAAATGCGGTGTGTATATGACCGGTGAAAGCGGAACTGCACGAAACGGTACAGTTCACCGATATTACAAATGCAACAACGCTAAATACAAACATACCTGCAATAAAAAGACGGTTAAAAAAGAATGGATTGAAGACATTGTTGTTAAGCACACTCGTGAGATGATGATTGACGACAACGTAATTGAGGATATTGCAAGTATCGTATTTAGGAATGCAAAAAAAGAAAATCCCGCGATACAACTACTTAAACAACGGCTTAGTGAAACAGAAAACGCACTTAATAATTTGCTTAGAGCAATAGAAGAAGGAATTATAACTCCAACCACAAAACAAAGAATGATTGAGTTGGAGCAGACAAGAGATGAGATAAAATTAAAGCTCATCAAGGAAGAGATGAAGAAGCCCACAATCACGAAAGAGGGCTTAGTATTATGGCTCAAGCATATTCAGAGCATGAGCTTGGAAACGAAGGAACACAAACAGAGACTTATTGACATTTTTGTAAACGCCGTATATCTCTACGACGACAAATTGGTCATAACATTTAATTATAAAGAAGCAAGCAAAACCGTAACTCTAAAAGAGGTAAACGGTTCGATTATAGAATGCTCAGGTGCACCAAATTAAGAGGTATAGACCTTTAGGTCTGTGCCTCTTAATTTTTTATTAGACAGGACCCCAAACGACCTCCAAACTCTGCGAGTGAAATGAGCAAAGAGTTTGGGAGAACAGTCCAGTGGACTGTTTGATAGCCGGAGGTTCAAGGTCTCGGCTGCCGCCTCGGTCGGTGCTTCTGTGCTCTGCACAGAGGTGTCCACTGGACACCCGCACCCCGTCACCCGCACCAAATTAAGAGGAATCGACCTTTTGGTTGGTTCCTCTAATTTTTTATTAAACAGACCCCAAACGACCTCCCCTACACCTACAATACAACCATCAAAAAGAAAAAGGTAGATGCCTATATTCGTAGACATCTACCTTTTTTAATGTTTAGTTCATGATGATTTATTGATATAAAAGTTTTGTTCTTATGGCGTTTTCATCGCCGAAATTTATAATGCCGTTTATGTCCTTATCCGACGCTAATATATCAATTTTAACATTTTCCTTGCTATTTGAATCAATATATCTTGCTATACGGGCAAGGTCTCTGATATCTGTGCCGCCATAGGCGTTACAGTCGCCTTCAAATTTAATTTTTTCAGTCATTTGGACATCATAAGAACACTTTCGAGATAATTCATTGGTGGCATCAATAATCGCATATGTAAACTGCTGGGTATTTCCATACCCTTTTAAATCCACACTTCGCATATCATTGAGGAAAGTTTCGTCGTTTATATTTAGATGAGAATTATCAGTATTTTTATAGAATACTATACTTCCTACCGTCGCATCTAAACTTAATCCATCCTCGATGTTGAGCATTAATGCGCTGAGATTTTTTAAGCTGAGAGCCGCCTTGATTTCTGATAAACCGCCCTCGTAGATATCCATATCCGTATATGTTACCCATTTACCCTTGTTTCTCGCAGTTACATTAAACTTTCTACCACAGATAACTGTGTTTTCACTGGTTATCAAGGTGCAACCAACCGCTCCGCTGTTTTCAATATCGTTATAATAAACGTTGAAATAGAATCCATCGTAATTTGTTATGTCAACACCGTCTAAATCCATATCACCATCAGTATAGAAAACAATTTTATCACGAGCGTTATAATAATCTTCAGATTTTAAATTGCTATCCGAAACGCTATAATATGCATAATTATTGCCCAGTTTTTCTTTTTCTTCTAATGCAGTATTGAAAATTCTATCATTGCCGATAAAACCAACTGCGTTGCCATCCTTCGCTTCACCTGAAGGATACAGAAGAGAATCCATCTTGGAATACATTTTACCGTAAGCATTTTTTATGGTATAAAGTTTTTCAGATAACTCTTTGCGTGAATATACATAATCTTCTTCGGAAACCACTCTTGCCTCAAGTCCGTTAACTTGAATTTCAGAGAGAACGGTTGCAATCTTATCGCCGTATTCTGCGGCTGAGTAGATGGTATCATCACTGCGGAGAATTTCTACTCTTACATACTGAGCAATCTGAGGAACAAAGTCAAAGCTATAAACTCCGTCCTGAGATTTAGAAGTCCACTTCTTAGCAGGAACAGCCTTTTCGGTATAAAGGTCAAGGTCGTTAGTGCTAAAGTAGAAGTTGATTTCATCAGGCCAGTATTGTTCGGAGCTTCCGCCTAAAATCTGAATATTGTCTATGGAGTTAAGCGTTCCCATATCAATAAGCATATTAAGGGATTCTTCCCCGTTTTTACCGCCGTAGAAGTCAAATACGGTATCGGGGTCGTTATCGAGAGCGTTTCCGCTGTGATACATTACTGACCAAGTAGTATGACCAAACTTCCACTTGTTAGCGTGTTCGGATATTGCTACTGTTCCGTTTTTATCTGTTGTAAAGAAGGCGGCGGTATCGCTCTTTCCTTCTGCGAGGTTGTTATAGAAGAATTCCTGGTCGTTTCCGCCGATGATTTCAATCTCACTGGGTTCGAAAACTTCTCCTTCTATATCTTCAATAACAAAGCGTACATAACGCATATTTCTGGGACTTTCGGTAAAGTCAACGAATACCTCGTTGCCCATATCCTCAACTGCCGCATTGTAATTAAATACCATAGAGGTACTCTTATACATATCCTCAAGCTTATCTGAAGCATAAACCTTCATCTGCTTGATTGTACCTGCGTTAGTCTTAATCTGTAACTTATTAATTACCTGGTCTGCGGCGAGGTCATAGAAGAATTCTAGCTTCTCGCCTTCGGCCATACCTACAGAAGCGTATGTATCGGTCTTTCCGTCGTAGGTAAACTTATGCTCGGTACCATCATATTCGCCATCGTTAAGTTTGGTGGACTTGCCTGTAGCATCTGTTCTTGTAACAGTAAGGGATGTTCTGGCTCCCAAGTTTACAAGGGCATAGGGTTTATAGTAACGAGGACCGTATACGCCAAGTTCCATAAGACGAATACCAATACCTTGGTTGGTGCCGCTTATCAATTTTTCATAATCAGAAACGGGGAACTTAATGCAGAAGCTTACATAACGGGCGTTGATTTGCTTGTTAAGGGTAAGAACCTGTGAAGTGCTTGTTCCGTTAGGTCCGTTAACTCTGTTATCGTAGGTAATGATTTTATTCTTACCCGAGAACAAAGTAGCCATATCATTTGAGGCGTAAATTTCATATTCACCGGTTTGATGATAACGAATATCGGCGTGGCATAATAACAGTTTTTCTACGGTATATGTATCGCCTAAATCATAGAAGATATGAAGTGTTGTCTTATCGTCCGCCGATTCAACAGGTTGCTGATAGTAACCAATGCCTGTTCCTGCATTACCGTCGGTAAGATTTTCAAATGTAGAGTTGGCTGAAAAACTTCCCTTATATGTCCACCAGGAATATCTACTTCCCGTTGCCTCCTTAAACTTTGGTTCGATACCTTTAATCAGATTTTCACCTATGGATTCAATTTTAGCATCATCAAAAGTGCCAGTTTCTACAGTATAATTTGAAACCTGACCAAAAGCATAAAATTCAGGAATTGTTATAGTGCTACCGTTATTATAAATTCTAAGACCGATAAATTTACCACTCGGTTGCATTTTTTCTTTAAATATGAAACTCTGAATCTGATTATCGCCGTTTGGAGTATATGCTGTAACAAGATTGTTAGAAGTGAACAACTCTGAACGGGTGTCTCCAACATAGATATAATATCTTTCGGGGGGCATTGCGGTGCCGTTTGCAAATATAAATTCTTCTACTTGTGCGCTACCTTGCGCATCAAAGGTAAAATCAACAAAAGAATCTCTTATTGCAAGACCCTTTAGAACAAATTCCGTATTGCTGTTTTGGTCGGTAATATATTTTACGGTATCGTTATCAAGAATATCTGCTAATATCTTGCCATTACAAACAGAAATCGAAGGAATTGTTCCAGCAATAATGTTTTTATTATCAATAGCATCAATGTAAGTTTCTGCATCCTTGTATGTTGAATATTCAGTTATTTTACTACTTCTCGCAATAAGAAGATTATCTCGAACATTATAAGCAAACTTTCTTGCTGCTATGAAATCCTCAGAATTGTTATAATGTTTTGGATTAATATTGGCTGTAGCGTATAGCCAGTCAGAAAGGGTCCAACTTTCTGTGTTCTCGGGGATTTGATATGTAGAGGATATAGACTCAAGTGCGCTACCCACAACTAACTTATCACCCTCGTTACCGGAGAAACAAATTTCAATCCTTCCAACATTTCTTGATGCTACCGAGCCAAATCCACTTTTCCAATCACCACCGGAAAGTTCGTTAAGTGAAACTTTTATCCACTGGCCGTTTTTAGATGCGGGAATCGTGAAACAATCGGAATATTCATTGCGTATTGTATAAAACACACCGATTTTTAAGGTGATATTTTGCTCACCGTTAAAGGTAGGCTTAATCCAAAACTCAATATCGTTCATATCTGCAGTGATATGTGACGAACCACCCTCCAGATAAAGCACTTATTTGTTTGTTTCAAATGAGCCGTTGCCTGAGAGGGTTATTTTTCCGTATTTATCACCAAGCATAACATCATCGGGAATAGAATATGGGTACTCCTGGGAATAAACCCCTATATCTGTGGCAGAGCCGTTGCTATAATAGTTTTTAACGACCATTGAACTGTTGCAAACTATGCTCATTTTTTCCAATGATGCGCGAAGATTATTTATAGCAACAACTTCCTCTTCCAAAACCGAAGCATACTTATAGAGTTCGGAAAGCGCATTTTTAAACTGCGAAACATTAATAGCATTAGTTAGATTCAACTCTCCGGCAGCCTCTACCCACTGGTCTACCGTCCAATCTTCACTATCTACAGGTAAACTTCTTGTATGCGAGATAATTTCTCTTGCGCTTCCAACAAGAATTTTATCTCCTTCATTTCCCGAAAATGTCAATTCAATGCGGGTAATTTTATCAGAATATTTATCCTTAAATTCCTCTTTCCAATTCCCGCCTGCCAGTTCGTTAAGAGAAATTTCGGTCCACTGACCGTCTTTCGAAAGCGGAATATTCATAAGAGTTTCGTAGGTGTTTTGTTGGTTAAATGTTATTGTAACACTAAAGGAAATATCCGAAACTCCCGCAAATGTAGGTCTAACCCAAAATACAATATCTTCAATATCTTTAACCGGCGTTATTCCAACGCCTTCAAGAAATAACTGTTGATGACGGGGACCAAAAATATTTCCTTTGCCCGATAAAGTCAACTGGGCATATTCATTGCCTAAATTAACTTCATCGGGTAAAATTTGCGGATAATTAGAACTGTTTGTTCCAATATGACCTACAGATTTATCGTCAAGCCAATATCTGCCTGTAACAAAAGGACTGTTAATCGCATATCCAAGGTTGGTCCAGGACTGCTTAAGTTCAGCAATAGCCAAATTTTCAGATAACTTATCTTTTAGGATAATGGCATCTCTTAGCGCCTTCCTAAAGGCCAATTCGCCTTGGTAACCGTAAGCATCAACAGCCGATGCAGCATCTATCCATTCTGTAAGAGTGAATTCATCTGAATCTACAGGTAGCGGAATTTTTTCAGTAACCTCAATAGCGCTACCCACTAAAATTTTATCGTCTTCACCACCCGAAAAAGTGAGTTCAATTCGGGTAAACTTATCTGAATATTTATCTTTAAATTTTTCTTTCCAATTTCCGCCTGCCAGTTCGTTAAGGGAAACTTTTATCCACTGACCGTCTTTTGAAACCGGAATATTAACATGGGTTTCGTAGATATTTTGTTGACTGAAAGTTACTGCAACACTAAAGGAAATATTAGAATCTGCCACAAAGGTAGGTTTAACCCAGAAAACAATATCATCAATAGCGCCAATGGTATTTGCCGAATTACCCTCTAAAAACAGTTGTTGATGACGAGGGTCTATAATACTGCCGTCGCCGTAAAGGGTTAATTCTGCATACTTGTTTCCAAGATTAACGCCTTGGGGTAATATTTCCGTATAATTTGATACATTTTTAGAAACATGAGTTGAAGATTCATTGTCAACCCAATATCTATCAGTCACATATCCACTATTATTTGCCTTATATAACTCGCTCCATGCATCCTTAAGTTTAAGAACGGCTATATCCGCCAACAATTCATCGCCTAAAACACTCTCAATATCTCTAATAGCGGACTTAAACTGAAAAACATTAACAGCATCGGAAATATCAAGCGCGTACGCCTCGGTTACCCATTTTGCACAATCCCACTTTGAAGAATTCTCAGGAAGTTCTCTGGTTTCAGAAATAACTTCAAGGGCGCTTCCAACAATCAAGGAATCGCCGTTGTTACCCGAAAAACAAATATCAAAACGACCAGGTTTTCTTTCTAAGGCGCTTTGTAAATTGGATTTCCAATCACCGCCCGCAATTTCATCAATAGAAACCTCAACCCATTGACCGTTTTTAGATACAGGGATTATAAATTCACCCGCGAAAATATTACGGGCATTAAAATTAACAGATGCTTTAACAGTTATATCTTTAGTACCTGCAAAGGTAGGTTTCACCCAAAATCGAACATCCTCAATGTCGCCTACTTTGTTGGCCGCTCCATCTTTTTCAAACAAAACAACCTGTTTGTATATAGGATTAAGGGAATCTGCATCTATTTCGCCCTTGCCATTCAAAATAATTTCTACAAAATAGCGACCTAGGTCTACACCTTCAGGCAAATCTTCAGCATATATATCGGATGGTTTTTCAATATATCCCATATTTACATTTTCGGAATCAAAATATCTTCCTACACCCAGTCCATCTACCTGAGCGCCAAGATTTTTCCAAGCGTTTTTAAGGTTTTTGAGCGCCAACTCCTTAGGCTTCTGATTTTTAATGGCCGCCTCAAGATTAATTATTGCCGCTCTAAACTGAGTATCATCATTAGCAATATGTGTTACTGACTTGGCGGCATCAAGCCACTGTTCTCCATACCAATCATCCGTGTTTTCAGGCAAGGTTGCAGCCATAGCAAGAATGGGACTTCCCACGGTAATAACATCACCGTTATTGCCTGATACGCACACATCCAAACGGGTCAGTTGCGCATCTTTTTTAGAAAATACACTTGTATATGTATCCTCACCTACAGTCTCCTTCAAAGAAACCCTTACCCAATCACCGCTGCTATCTGCAGAAACCGTGAATAGTTCGATTGGCTGATAAAGTCCGCCGCCGTGAACTCTAAATTTAAAGGTCACATCAGTGGCACCTGCAAATATGGGTTTTGCCCAGAAAACAACATCCTTAATGCTACTCGCATTAACCGTGGTGCTGCCTGTTTCAAATAAAATAATTTGTTTGTTACCCGTCATTTCCCCTGCGCCCGCAAGGGTCATCTGCATATATCTATTGCCTAGCATTACACCGTTTGGCACAGTTTCTGTATATGTAGATGATGCTTTGGCAGTAACTGATGAATCATAAGAACCGGCAGCTCCGTACCATCTGTTAACAAGAAGCGTACCGTCATTTTCATAAATCTCAAGTTCTTTCCACTTTTGCTTTAAATTTTCAACCGCTAATATAATTTCAGCAGATTCCGCTTTAGCAAATACTCCGTTTAAAACCGGTAATACTGTGGATAAAAGGATAAAAAAGATAAGAAACACTGATATGTTTTTCTTTAAAAACTTCTTCATACGGCACCTCCAAAGTCAAACAGTACTGCACTATATATGCTATTAAGTACACAATATCATTTTAATCATAACATTATACAACATCCGAATCAATGACAAAAAGATTTATTAAATGTAAAAAAAGACAAAGTTAATTTTTTATAACCATAAACAAGAAAGGAAGCACCATAACAGATTGCTTCCTTTTCTCTTAAAATCTTATAACTCCGCTAAAATTTCTTCGGCGTTGGTATCGGGTTTTACTTTTTCCATCCTTTTCTCGATAAATCCGTCTTCATCTATAATAAAGGTGGTGCGGACAACACCCATAGAAACCTTGCCGCACATTTTCTTTTCTTGCCAAACTCCGTATGCCTTGATGACTTCAATGTCGGGGTCGGAAAGCAGAATAAAGGGCAAATTGTGCTTTTCGGAAAACTTAATATGGGAAGCCACGCTATCTTTGCTAATACCGATAACAACTACTCCCCTTTTCTCAAATTCACTGTAAAGTCCAGCAAAGGCACAAGCCTGACGAGTACAACCCGGGGTATTATCTTTGGGATAGAAGTATAAAACTACTTTTTTACCCCTAAAATCAGAAAGAGAAACATCGTTATTATCCTTATCCTTAAGGGTGAAATCAGGGGCTTTTATTTTTTCTGCCATATAAATTCTCCTTTATAAGTTAGCCAAATATTCTTCTGCGAAATGGACTGCCGTAGCCCCATCGCCAACGGCTGTTACGACCTGACGGAAAGGTTTTGTCCTTACATCCCCCACCGCATATACACCTTCTATTGCCGTTTTAGTAGTTTCATCAGCCCTAATATATCCGCTCCCATCAAGGGGAATTTGTCCCTTTAAAAACTCGGTAGCGGGTTTTCTGCCGATGCTTATAAACATGCCGTCACAGTCCAAATCAATTACTTTTTCGGTCTTTAAATTCTTGATTTTTAGCCCTTTAAAACTATCCTCAAAAACAAGTTCAGACACTATGCTATCCCACATAAATTCAACATTTTCAGCCTTCATCAAAGGCTCGTGGTATATCTTGGTTGCTTTTAGAGTATCCCGACGGTGAACAAGATAAACCTTTTTAGCAAGACGGGAAAGATACAAAGCGTCACTTACAGCAGAATTTCCGCCGCCTATAACCGCAACGATTTTATCTTTATAAAATCTTCCGTCACAATGAGCGCAATAATGCACACCCATTCCCGTAAGTTTATCTTCGCGGTTTATACCAAGTCGCTTTGGGTCCGCACCCGTGGCGATAACAACCGTTTTTGAAAGCAATTTTCCGCTATCGGTGACAACCTCTTTTATTTTGCCTGAAAGTTCAGTTTTCAAAACCAAGTCGGATCGTAGCCATGTCGTTCTGTGAGCCAAGGAGTTGAATCCAGTGGTTGTCTTCCTAAGACCGCTTGGCCTCCGACTTGATAACAACCGTTTTTGAAAGCAATTTTCCGCTATCGGTGACAACCTCTTTTATTTTGCCTGAAAGTTCAGTTTTCAAAACC
>JAZRNX010000012.1:0-16018 GCA_045648365.1 Acutalibacteraceae bacterium | reverse complement strand
TTTCTTCCGCTTCGCTCCCTCCTGTTCGAGTCCCTATTTACATAAAAATATCCGCCCCCTCAAAAGAGGGAGCGGATATTTTGGTGCCGATGGTGGGACTCGAACCCACACGGGTTTGACCCCAACGGATTTTGAGTCCGTCACGTCTGCCAATTCCATCACATCGGCATAAGGAGTCCGAGGTTAAACCTCGGACTTGATTACTTATTAAGAGCAATTACATTTGCAACGATGGCAAGAACAAAGAAAAGAATTGCAACATACTTTGTCCATCTAGCTAAAATTGCATCAAGTGTGCGTGCCTTATTCTTTGAAAGGAAGGTATCTGCACCGCCGGAGATTACACCGTTTACGCCTGCTCTTCTACCCTGCTGCATAAGAACTGCAGCAATGATAACGAGAGATACGATAATAACGAGTATTCCAAGAATGATTTCCAATGCGCCCATTTTTATTTCCTCCATATAATTTGGTTATTTAAAATCAAGTGTTATATATATTACCACATAAAGTTTTATTTTGCAACAGTTTTTTTATTTTGCGCAATTGCAACCGCCAAATAACTTGTCTATATCAAGGGTTTTATTATCTTTATCCTTAATAAAATCAAGTTTTCTGTAAAGCTCTTCATAACACTCGCCTTCGTACTTAGCGTCCATAGCACTACGGCTGGCAGCCACATGCAACGCACTACGAAGAATACCATCAGAGAGCATAATATCCTCTTTAGGCTCAACGCACAGAACTGTTATACTCTTTTCATCGAGATAATACAAGGAAAAACCTAGTATTTCTTCTTTATCACGGGCTACAACTGCGCCTGAATTTTCATTAACTTCAAAACCCTGCTTTTCAAAAAGCGAACAGATTTCATTTTTATCCTTAAGAGGTGAAACAGTTATCATTTTTCGCCCTCCTTGGTTTTCGAAATATTCATAAGGCGGGTAAGTTCTCGCTCATTCAGAGGTCGCCAAGAGCCTTGGGGCAGCATACCCAGTTTAACGCCGGCAATTTCTGTTCTTTTAAGACGCAAAACCTCTAAATTAACTGCCTCGCACATTTTTCTTATCTGACGGTTTCTGCCCTCGTGGATTATAAAGTTAAGCACCGTTCTATCAGGTTTTCTTTCAATAACGAAAACATCGCAAGGCAAGGTTTTTCTGCCTTCAATTACTATACCCGTACGAAGCTTATCGAGGGTTTCCTCGGCTACATTACCACCTACGGTTACCCTATAGGTTTTATTCACAAGGCTCGACGGATGAGTAATAATATTCGCAAGTTCACCGTCGTTAGTCATTATAAGAAGCCCTTCGGAATTTCGGTCAAGGCGGCCTACGGGGAAGATTTTAGTACCTACATCACGGGTTAAATCCGCAACGGTTTTACGGTCACGCTCATCATCCATTGTGGTGACAAAGCCACGGGGTTTATGTAACATTATATAAACCTTCTCGTTTACGGGTACAACATTTTTACCTCTTACCTGCACCTTATCACGCTTAGGGTCAACCTTATCGCCTAAAGAGGCAACTCTTCCGTTAACCTTAACCTTACCTTCAAGGATTAGTTCTTCTGCCTTTCTTCTTGAAGCAACGCCACATTCCGAAAGGTGTTTTTGCAATCTGATTTTATTATCCTTCATTTTAAATCTCCTGATTAAAGATACGATACTACAAATTCAAATATATTTAAGTAAATATCCCATTTTTTAATTTTTACCTGCGGGATACTTTCACTTGCTTTTATTTCTTTTCGAGCGACATTATTCCCATCAATAAAATACTCCGCTTCGCCCAAGAGTTCCCCCTCTTCTATGGGGGCTACGATATTCGGTTTTATGTTAACCTTGCACTCGGCTTGAGAATTTTTCTTTACACAGATTTCCAAACCTTCTATTTTCGCAGAAATATTATCCTTCGTTCCATTTATAACTGGGATATTAATTTCTTCCTTATTTGGTTTTATGTTAACCAACTCCACCTCGTCGAGTCCTTTATCCAATAGGGCACGGTGGTCTTGCCAATCGTTTGGGTCATTTAGTGTTACGGCGATTACATACTTGCCGTCTTTTCTCGCGGCTGAAACTAAGCATCTGCCCGATTTTTTAGTAAAGCCCGTTTTGACGCCTACTACATCATCGTAGGTTTTTAAAAGGCGGTTATGATTAGTTATTCTTCGGTTGTAGGGTGGATTTCCGTAACTTACCGCTATGCTTTCGGTGGCTACTGCCTCGCGAAAATCCTCGTTTTTCATAGCCTCCCTTGCTATAAGGGCAAGTTCACGGCAGGTAGTAAAGTGGGTATCTCCATCAAGACCCGAAGGGGTTTCAAAGTGGGTGTCGCGAAGTCCCATCTTTATAGCCCTATCATTCATCATATCTACGAAGCCCTTAACGCTGCCACCTACCACAATAGCAATAGTATTTGCGGCATCGTTACCCGAGGCGAGTAAAAGACCGTAGAGAAGGGTTTTAAGGGATACTGTATCACCCTCTAAAAGTCCCATAGAGGAACCTTCCACCGTTACCATTTCTTTGGTGGTTGCGATTTCTCTATCTAAATTTCCGTATTCGCACAAAAGCAGTCCCGTCATAATCTTAGTAGTACTTGCCATTGGAAGACGGAAATCTTCATTTTCTCCATAAATCATCTGCCCCGTATCTCCGCAAATAACTATACATCCTTTAGCAGAAGTTGCACTAGTTTTAAAGTTTAGAGAAAAGCAAATAATAAAACAAAGTATTAAGCAAAATAATTTTTTCAAACGGCATCACCGTTTAAATAATATGATAAATATCCGCGCTTTTAGCACGGATATAACAATCATTTACTGAGTTTGAATATTTCCATCCTCATCAAACTTAATTTCTTCTTTTGCGAATAAACTTTTAACTTTATCAATAAGTTCGGGTACCATACTAATGGCTTTATCGAGGGTGTTCATATCATTGTAAATAGGCATCATTTTAACATCGCTACCGTTTACCGCGATAAATGCGATAGGCACAATAGAAACGCCTGCGCCGCCGCCACCGCCGAAAATGCGGTTGCCCGCTTTATTCGGAAGGTCACTTCCTCCCGTTGCAAGACCGAAGGAAACACGGGAAACGGGTATCAAGGTTATGCCATCGGCCTTTATAGGTGTGCCGATAATGGTATCGGCATCAACCATAGCGCGAAGTTTTTCCATTGTGACATCCATTATGCCCTGAATATTATTTTCGCTCATATTCTACCTCTTCATTCTGTTTCTTCTTTGTGTTCCTCGTCAATTGAAAGCTGCTCTCCCACATCGTTTACCTCATGCTCTGCTTTTGGAAGGGGCGGAAGTTCACTCAAATCACTAATACCAAAGGAACGAAGGAAATTTTTAGTAGTCCTATATAAAAGTGGCTTACCAGGAAGGTCAAGGCGTCCGCACTCCTCAATCAGTCCTTTTTCAACGAGGGTGGTTATAACACCGGAACAGTCAACGCCTCTCACCTGCTCTACGAAGGAACGGGTAACGGGTTGATTATAAGCAATAACCGCTAAAACCTCGAAAGCAGCAGGAGAAAGCGGGGTGCGCCTTTTCATATCAAAGGCCTTTTTAATATATTCTGAAAAGTCGCTGCGGGTGGCCATTTGATATGTATTTTCAAGGCGAACAAGTTTAACTCCGCTTTTATTATTATCAAGCTTCTCCGAAAGTTCGGCAGCTATTTTTTCGATTTTTTCGGGGGCTATTTCAAATACCTCTGAAAGCCTATCTATGCTTATAGGCTCACCCGAGGCAAATATAACGGCTTCTAAAGCGCTTAAAGTTTGTTCTTTATTCATTATTTTTTCCTATCCTTAATCAGTTTAATCTCGGCTTCATCATTTTCGCCTTCAACTTCAATTCTATTGGCTTTGCAAAGCTCTAAAACCGCTAAAAATGTAGCAACCAGTTCGGAACGGCTACGGGCAGTTTTATAAAGGCCAGATAAACTACTTCTGCCGCCTCTAACCAGTTTTCTCAAAACGAAAACGATTTTGCTTGAAACCGCAACGATTTTCTTTGCAACTATCTTGGTGAAGGGTGTTACGGGGGGAGGCAGACGCCTTTGTCCCCTACCAACCGCCGAGAGATACGATTCATACATAACTTCGGAATTATGGGTAAGCACATATGTCTTGTCCAACTCCACATCATCAGGGGATTTTACAAATAGATTAAATCCATCAGTCATAGTAGCAAGTTTCGCTGCAATTTCGCGACAAACTTGATACTCTAAAAGTTCACCCGTGAGTTCCTCTTTAAGTTTGACTATTTCATCGTGACGAGGAAGCAAACTTACAGATTTCATATAGATAAGACGCGCTGCCATCTCTAAAAACTCACTGGCAACCTCCATCTCTTGAGCCTTGAAAAACTCCATCTGTTCAAGATACTGGTCGATAAGCACCGAAAGTTTTATATCATAAATATTCAGTTTGTTTCGCGCTATAAGCTGCAAGAGTAGGTCTAGAGGACCTTCAAAGCTTTCAAGCTTATAGGATAAAACCGTTTCAGACATAAAATACCTCTAAATTATAATAAATAACTAATATATCGCACCGCATTATCGGGGAAGATAATGGATGAAATAAGCAAATATAAATTTTCAACTGCGCCCGAAAGAATAGCGAGTGGTATTGTTAAAACATTAGTTGCGAGAAGCAATATTACAAGATAGAAAAGATATCTTTCATACTGCATAATACGATAGTAAATTCTATCGGGAAGGATAACACCCAAAATCCGCGAACCGTCAAGGGGCGGAATAGGGATTAAATTAAATACTGCAAGGGATATATTTATACGGGCTACAAAAGCAAAGAAAACGGCAATATAATAGAAAATTCCTATATTGGTAATAAGGGTAAGCCAAACTAATAAACTACCAAAAAGCACACTGATAAATCCCATAATAAGATTTGAAAGAGGACCTGCAAGGGCA
The DNA here is from genome assembly GCA_045648365.1 of Acutalibacteraceae bacterium. Taxonomy (GTDB): domain Bacteria; phylum Bacillota; class Clostridia; order Oscillospirales; family Acutalibacteraceae; genus UBA737. Next base: position 11,055 of record JAZRNX010000012.1, on the reverse strand, counting down.
GTTATTGCCATACCCGTTTTAACATTTTTAAAATATCTTGGATTTACGCTTACAGGTTTCGCCCATCCAAAACCGAAAAGCAGAATACATAAAGAACCCATAGGGTCTAAATGCGCAAGAGGATTTAGAGAAAGGCGGCCTTGCCACCTTGGAGTGGGGTCGCCAAGGCGGGTAGCGGCAAAACCGTGCGCCCATTCGTGAATAGGAAGGGTTATAAATATAACCGCTGCCGTAGAAAGCAGATAGATTATGATATTTACGAGGGTTAAATTCCCTCCCCTTATAATATCTAACAAGGCATAACACTCCAATCTAATATAGTATTATACTATATTATTGACATAATTACAATAAGAAAAACCGAAACCTAAAATTTTTAGGTTTCGGTTTGATTTATATGATATAAAACAATATTGCAAGATAGTGAAGCACACTGCCTATAACTACGAAAATATGAAAAACTGAATGCATATATCTATGCACCTTTCTCCCTGCAATACCGTAAAGCACCGCGCCGATGGTATAAGAAATACCTCCTGCGAGTATAAGCCAGAATGCGCGGGGGTCGAGAACGGAAATTGCGGTTTTACCTGGGATAACAATGCACCAACCAAGAGCAATATAACAAATAAGGGAAAATACATTGTATTTTTTAAGGTCGATAGCATTAAGGATTATACCAAGGGCTGAAACGCCCCAAACAACTCCGAATATTGTCCACGCCCAGCCGGGCTTTTCGGGTCTTATGGCAGAAAGGCAAATTGGGGTATAAGTTCCTGCAATAAGAATAAATATGGTGCAGTGGTCCATTATCTGCATAACCTTTTTGGCGGTTTCAGGTTTAAGACCGTGGTATACGCTTGACATTGTATAAAGAATAACCATAGCAAAGCCAAATATAAATGCGCCCACAATATCATAAGCGTTACCTACTAAAAAGGCCTTGACTACACAGGTAGCAAGGGCTATTATACCAAAGCCGCCGCCCACTATATGAGTTACCATATTGAAAATTTCTTCGCCTCTGGTATAATCGGGTAAAAGCCTATCCCGAAGTTTAGTTCTTTTCATTTAGATTTTCTCCAAAAGTATATCCATAACGGATGGACCGTGCTCAATAAATACGCCTGTTTTTTCGGCATTTTCTTCGGTAAAGGACTCCACTCCGCCAAAGTCTTTGCGGCTATCATAAATCATAAAGGGAACAGGCTCTCTTGAATGGGTTTTGGTTTCAAGAGGTGTAGGATGGTCAGGCATAATTAAGATTCTAAAATCCTCGCCCGAATTTTCAAAATATTCTAAGCAGAGTTTTAAAGACCTCTCATCAATATACTCTATAGCCTTAACCTTATTCTCTGCTTCGCCTCTGTGGCCACACTCATCAGGGGCTTCAAAGTGAAGATATATAAGGTCATATCCTTCCTTAAGTGCATTTATACCCGCCTCGGTTTTTCCTTCGAAATTAGTATCAAGATAACCGGTAGCACCCTCTACATCTGGGGTCAGCATATCAGCGCATTTGCCGATACCTTTAAGAAGGTCAACTGCACTTACAACGCACCCTTTTACCCCGTTTTTCTCATAAAAGTCCTGCACTTGAGGTTTGGTGCCTTCACCCCAAAGCCAGATAGAATTTGCGGGGCGAAGCCCCTTTTTCACTCTTTCTATATTTACAGGATGGTCTTTTAAAAACTCATTACTCTTTTTCATAAGGTCAATGAGAGGTAACGCATTTTCGCTATTACTTAAATACTCACCTATTACCCTACCGCTTATATCGTGAGGAGGAGTCATTTCACCTAAATCGGTGGTACCCTTATCAACAACTAAACAATGGCGATAACTTACGCCGCTATAAAATTTATAAATTTCGTTTCCGAGTTTTTCTTCGACGGTTTTAATAATCTCCTCAGCCTCTTTGGTGGAGATATCTCCTGCACAGTAGTCAACCATGGTTTTATCTTCAAAATTTTCTTCGTCTGAAAGGGTTACAAGGTTAGTTCGTAAGGTAACATCAGTATCCTTTAAATCAATACCTATAGAAGCCGCCTCTAAGGGAGAACGGCCTGTATAACAAATCATAGGGTCATAACCCATAACCGAAAGATTGGCAACATCACTACCGGGTTTTAAACCATCGGCAACGGTACGGCACATACCTACCATGGCTTTTTTGGCAAGTTTATCCATATAGGGTTTACAGGCCCGTTCCATAGGGGTTTTACCGCCTAAAATTTCACTCTTGGTATCGGCCATACCGTCACATAAAAGTACAACATATTTCATAGGGAACACTTCTTTTCCAATAAATTGATATTATTATATCAAATTCGCATTTCGCGGTCAATTATTAAGTTGTAAAAAAGAGAAACTATTTTACATTTCTTCCCCGCTTTATGCTATCCTCACCGAATTTTTTCCGTAAAGTCAGGATAGAATCCTCAATAATCTCCGCTTTTTTATCATCATTTATATCGCCGAATATATCTTGCTGAATAGCAACATTATCATTTTTAAGTCCCGTAACCCTAAAGCCAACCGAGCGTAAGGGCAATGACCATTTATAGTTATCCTCAAAAATAGCTAAGGCCCTTTTTGCTAACATTATGGATATATTTGAAGGCGTGGAAAAAGTCTTGCCGAATTCCTTTATATTAAGAGATGTATCACGGGTATGAACCTGAACGCAGGAAGCATACAAATCCTTGGCGTGAAGCTGCCTTGAAATATCCTCTGAAATTTCGAGAAATATCCGCCATACCTCTTCCCTATCCTTTATATCGTGGTCTGGGGTGACGCTCCTGCCGATACTTTTAGGCATATCGTCTTCACGGGGCGGGGTTACAGGGGAAATATCTTCGCCTAAAGCGTAGGTTTTTAGCATGAGCCCGTTTTTACCCAGAAGGCGAGAAAGCATATTTTCTTCACAAATGGCTATATCACCTATGGTAAAAACTCCCGAATTTCTTAATTTCTCGGCAGTATTTTTACCTATAAACAAAAGGTCGCCCACAGGTAATGGCCATACCTTTTCTTTGAAATTTTCTCGGGATATGACGGTCACTGCATCCGGTTTCTTCATATCTGAGCCAAGTTTTGCAAAAACCTTATTGAAACTCACGCCTACCGAAGCGGTAATACCCAGTTCCCTTTTTATTTCATTTTTAATTCTATTAGCGATTTCCTCACCCGAGCCGAAAACTCTAGTGCTTCCCGTAACATCGAGCCAACATTCGTCAATGCCAAAAGGCTCAACTAAATCGGTATATCGTTCGTAAATCTTACGGGCGAGAAGTGAATATTCATTATACTTTTTATAATCGGGTGGAAGTGTTACAAGGTCGGGGCATTTAAGTTTCGCCTCCCAGATAGCCTCCGCAGTTTTAACTCCGTAGGACTTGGCGATTTCGTTTTTGGCAAGAACTATACCGTGTCGCGCCTCAACACTTCCGCAAACAGCCACAGGCAGATTATAAAGTGTTACATTTGAAAGAAGGGAAACGGAAGCAAAAAAGTTATTAAGGTCGCAGTGCAAAATAACTCTATCAGACATATTATTCCTCCAAACAAATGTTCTTGTATAAAATATTATATAGCCCAAAAGGCCATTTGTAAAGTTTAAATATTAGAAAACCATATCCAGTTTTTGTAAAGCGCGAAGGTGCAACCGCTCTATCTGACGTTTGCTATAATTAAGGGTGAGGGCGGTGGCCTCAATGGACTTTCCGCAAATATACTTCTGAAAAAGCACCTCGCTCAAAATTCCACCGTCTACCCTTTCTATCATATCTTCAATTCTATCCCTTATACCTCGAGCGGTATTTATATCTTTTATGTATTTTTCTTTGCGGTCGGTGGCAGTTTCAAGCATTTCCCCTATCCTTTTAATTTTGGTGGTAAGCACCCTATATTGTCTTAAAAATTCTCTCTTTTCACCTACCGTCATTTTTAACCCTCCTTTATGAGCTTCGGCAGACAATACGCCACAAACTGACCGTAACTATAGTTGGTTTTATTTATTTTATTATAATTTTCGAGTTCATGAACAATACGGTTTATGGGATTATTAAGCCACCTTCTTCTTCGCCTTTGTTCCCGTGCCCAAAGCAACTGACCTTTAATTCTGCATTCCCTATCGCAATAATCTCTGGGTGTTCCTTTAATACGGGCGCCACAGTAATGGCAGTGTCTGATTTCTTGGTTGTCCTGAAAATTGTACATCCTTACTTCTTCTCCTTAATAATACTTGACAATTACGGAATTGTGTAATATAATTGTATTTGCGAAGGGGAATTTACGGAATTCCGTAACCTCAAGGTTATTATATTACGGATTTTCGTAATTGTCAAGCGAAAATTTACGGATTTTCGAATTTTTTTAAAAAACAAGGGGACAAAGTTATGACAGGCATCTATGAAAGAATAGAACATTTATGCGCTGAAAAGGGCATAAATATAACCTTTTTATGCAATGAATGTTCTATACCGAGAGCATCCCTCTCGGACTTTAAAAACGGCAGAACTAAATCCCTTTCTGCTGAAACATTATCTAAAATTTCAGATTATTTCGGCGTTAGTGTTGACTTCCTCTATGGCAAGGAACCCTCGTCTTTTAACGAGGACGCCTTAAAGGTGGCTCTTTTCGGCGGTGAGGCAAATGTTACCGATGAAATGTGGAACGAGGTTAAAAGGTACGCCGAATATATTAAGGAGAGAGAGAATGGACACAAATAAGCTTTACCGCATCGCAGAGCGAGAAGGTATTATTGTGGACAGATTTTCTCTGCCCCAAAACTCCTCTGTTTCGGTAAAGAACGGCAACCGCCTTTATATAGGTATTGATGATGAAGTTTCGGGCGCAAGAGAAAAGGTATGTTTAGCCCACGAACTCGGCCACTGCGTAACCTTCAGTTTTTATAATATTTATTCCGACCTTGATATAAGGGAAAAACACGAAAAAAGAGCTCAGAACTGGGCTATTAAAAAACTTATACCAAAAACCAGTTATAAAAAAGCTTTAACTTCGGGATATGATAACCTATATTCTTTGGCGGAATATTTTGGCGTAACCCCTGATTTTATGGAAAAAGCGGTTAGATTTTATCAAACCGCATAGTTAGTATATAAGTGAAGAAATATGGGAGATGAATTTATGTATCCACTATTATTAAAAGCGCCTATTAAAGATTTTTTATGGGGCGGCACACGACTTTTGGATGAATATGGTTACGAAGCGGCTTGCGAAAAAGCCGCAGAGGCTTGGGTGCTTTCCTGCCATAAAAACGGCCAGAACATAGTAAAAAACGGTGAGTTTTCAGGAAAAACTTTAAGTGAAGTACTGGAAATATGGGGCGAGAAAGCTATCGGCAAAAATGCCGCTGCTTTTCCCTATTTCCCCATTCTTATTAAGCTGATTGATGCTAAAGACCGCCTTTCAATTCAGGTACACCCCGATGATACTTACGCTCTTAAAAATGAGGGTGAATACGGCAAAACTGAAATGTGGTATGTGGTAGACTGCGAAGAAGATGCCAAGCTGGTTTACGGTTTTAACCGCCATATAAGCAAAGATGAATTTGAACGCAGAATCAAGGATAATACTATAACCTCTGTTTGCAATGTTGTTCCCGTTAAAAAGGGTGATGTTTTCTTTATTGAGGCAGGTACCCTTCACGCCATCGGCAAGGGAATTCTAATTGCAGAAATTCAGCAAAATTCAAATACTACATATAGAGTTAGCGACTACGGACGCCTTGGCGCCGACGGAAAACCCCGTCCTTTACATATCGAGAAAGCCCTTGATGTTACCAAAACTGTACCACCCGAAAGAGAGTACGGTGATGTTGGCGAACTTACTCTTTATCCTTTCGGTGTATCAAGAAATCTCGCTAAATGCAACCTTTTCACCACCGACCTACTAACACTAAACGGTTCTGCGGGTCTTTACGAAAAAGATAGCTTTATCTCCATTTTGGTTTTGGACGGCGAAGCAAACCTTTCCTATCCCCTTGGAAATATGAATATCAAGAAGGGCGATAGCGTACTTATCCCCGCAAATATGCGCGTTATCCTTTCGGGAACCGCCGAACTTATCTGCACACATTTATAAAATTTTAAAAATTAAAGAGCCGATTTAATCGGCTCTTTTTTATTTACATAATTTATATAATTCCTCGGTTGCAAGTCGGGTCTTGGCGACAATATCGCCTTTTTCTTTCGGTAAGCAATAGTAAAGGGCTTTGCTATTGCCGATACAAATAACATCGGAAATTTCATACCAGAAATAATCGGCGTATAAAGAATATGAGACCTTGGGCTCCTGGCGGTAATCAAGTCCCCCATCTCCCACAAGATGAAAACCATCTTTATTATGGGTGAGGCGACCTTCACCGATATTATAGACACATTTAGAATCTATCATTATATAGATATCCACATCTATATCAAGATTATATTCGCCCGATAATATTTCCTCTCTTACCTTTTCCCTTTCCCATTTATACCAGTCGGGGATATGAGGAATCTCGGTTTTGCCTACGGTGGCCTTCATAAAACCGTCTTCCGTAAGCTCATAAACTTTACCGCAGTTTTTACAGCTTAGTGTTATGCCCTTGCCTTCGGTCTGCCCTTCCGCATTACAATTAGGGCATTTGTAAAGTACGCGGTTTAAAAAATCGGCTCTGAAATCCTCGGTAATTTTTACACCGTTTTCCTGCTGCCACTTAAAATTATCAAAGGAAAATTCGCACTTTATAATCTCATTGATTTCTTCGAAGGATTTTTCTTTTGTATCCTCCGCAGAAAGCAAATATTTAGATGTAGCGGAAATTTTGGTTTTTCTTATCTGTAGTCCGTTATATAGAGGGTCGTAAGCAAAAGCTCCGAAGGTTTTAATCATTACTACGGGTATTCCCAGTTTTTTAACGAGTTTACCAAGACTTTCAGGTAAGGTTGTCGCAGTACCGTCAAAGCTATAACTAGCCTCAGGATAAAGAAGAATTGAGGTTTTATTTTTCTTTACCGAGTGGAGAATATCGCGGACAAGAACGCTATCACCTACAAATTTTTGAGTGGGTATACAACCGATAAGTCGCATTAAAAGATTTTTACCTACAAAGCCATCGGAAGTCATAACAATATTGTATCTTCGGGGAAAAAGCAAAGCACTTGCGATTTTCAAATCAATGAAACTTGAATGATTCATCAAAATAAGGGCAGGTTCTTTCCTTCCTAGTTTATCCATACCGATTTTTTCATACTTAAAGCCCACTCCTAAAAGAGTAAAGAAGGATAAAACCCTTATAACTAAAGCGAGAAGTATGCTCGGTTTTAAGGGCTTTTTGTGCTTTCGCGGGGTCAGTTTTATAACCTCGCTATAGGGCATTACTTTAGTTTTTATCTTCATAAAATTCCCCTTTTATTTGGAGATTTGTTCGTAGTATTTCTTCATAAGGAGTGCGTCTTCAGCCTGAGTACCATCGGATTCGCAGATAAATGTAGGTGAAGCACCGTATTTATAGGTAAGCTCCATAACGGGCTCAAAATCGGGGCCAAAAACCGTATCCTCAAAAGTGAGATGCTTCTTTTCTCCACCTGTGGTATATTCAATTTTAGAAAAGTGGGAATGGAAGGTTTTAAGGCGGTCACTTCCTAATTTATTCTCGATTTGAGTAAATACCTTTTCGTAATCGGCTAAAGTTTTGAATAGGCCTAAATCACGGGCATTAAGGTGACCGAAATCTATACAAGGAATAAGCCGTTCATCAATAGAGCAAAGGGCTAAAACCTCACTAAGTGTGCCGAGCTGATTAACCTTTCCCATAGTTTCAGGACAGATATGAATATGGCCGAGACCCTCATTATCAAGAGCCTCAATGGATTTTTTCATAGTATCTATAGCAAGTTCCAATGCATATTCACGGCTTATTTTTCCGCAGGAGCCGGTATGAACAATAATTCTGTTTCCGCCCATAGCGTTAACCGCTCTGGCAGAAGCTAAAATATAATTTATTGAATTAAGACGCTTTGCCTCCTCAATCGAGGACATAGAGATATAATAAGGTGCGTGGAGGGATAAGGTTATTCCCTTTTCCTTGGCGATATTCCCTAGCTCTGTTGCTTTATCAATACCGATATTCACACCTCTGCCACACTGATATTCAAAGGCATTAAGTCCCATTTTGGTAAGATATTCAGGGACTTGCAAACTATGTTTATATCCCATTGCGGCGAAACTTAAAGAGTTACCTGCGGGACCGAATTTTGCAGACATATTATTTCTCCTCGTAATCTTTTATCTTGTGTAATTTATATACGCCTTTTTCAAGGTATCTTCTAACTTTGAAGCTCCAACCATCCTCAAGTTTTATGGGGGTTAAAAGAATGGTTTTTATACCCACACATCTGCCGCCCAAAATATCGGTGAAAATCTGGTCGCCCACAATAGCAACCTCTTTTGCTTTAACGCCGAGGCGCTTTTTACCGCGAAGATATCCAAAAGGTAGCGGCTTACAACCAAGAGATATAAAAGGAAGGCCGATTTTTTTGGCAAATGGCTCAATTCTCCACCTTTTAGAATTAGATAAAACCATAAGTTGTATGCCGCTTTCCTGCATTAGTTTTATCCAATCAAGAAGACCATCAGTAAGGATAGTGCCATGGTGGGTGGACATAGTATTATCCACATCCAAGAGCAATGCCTTAATACCGAATTTTTTTAAAGTTTCGGGTTTTATATCGGTTATTCCTTTGAATTTTATATGGGGCTTTAAAAGCATATTATTTCTCCTAAATAATGGTAAACAAAATAAAAAAGGCGGTAATTCTACCGCCTTTTAAAACTCACTGATTAGCGGAACTTTCTCTTGCGAGCTGCCTCCGACTTTTTCTTACGCTTTACAGAGGGCTTTTCATAGTGCTCTCTTTTACGAACTTCTTGAATTACACCGTCTTTAGCGGTCTGTCTTTTGAAACGACGCAAAGCGTTATCTAGTGATTCATTTTCTTTAATTCTAACCTGACTCATTCTTATTCCCTCCCTCCGCAGAATAGCAGGGGTTTTATACTATTATCACAAACGATATTATACAATACTTCTGGGTAATATGTCAAGTTTAATTTTATTTTAGCATAAAACCAAAAATTTAGTTTACATTTTTTCGATGGTTTCCATTAAATAGTCACCAAACTCGGAGCAGGTAGCACCGTCGCTACGGCCTGTGATAACATATTTCTTGTCCACCATTGTGCAGTGATAAAGGGCTTTATCGAGCTTATCTGCCTTTTCGGTGTAACCGATATGACGAAGAAGCATTTCACTTGCCTTGAACATACTTGTGGGGTTAGCATACTGTCCTCTTCCCTGTTCAATCATACGAGGCGCGGAGCCGTGAATTGCCTCGAACATAGCATACTCGTCGCCGATATTGGCGCTGCCTGCGGTACCAACACCGCCCTGAATCTGAGCAGCCTCATCGGTAATGATATCGCCGTAAAGATTAGGCATTACAAATACCTGGAAGTTAGAGCGAACGCGCTCATTTACAAGGTTTGCAGTCATAATATCAATGTACCAGTCCTCTGCGGTAATTTCGGGGTAATCCTTAGCAACCTCGTGGGCAATTTCAGAGAACTTACCGTCGGTCTTCTTCATAATGTTTGCCTTGGTTACAATAGCAACATTGGTCTTGCCGTTTTTCTTTGCAAACTCAAATGCGGCGCGGCAGATACGGCGAGTTCCTTCATTGGTGGTAACCTTAAAGTCAAAGGCCAAGGTATCGGGAATTTCTACGCCGCGGCTACCAAGGACATATTCACCCTCAGTGTTTTCACGGTAGAAGGTCCAGTCAATGCCAAGCTCGGGTACCTGAACAGGACGAACATTAGCATAAAGGTCCAGTTCTCTACGCATTGCAACATTGGCGCTTTCAAGTGTGCCGCCCTTAAGGGTAGTGGTAGGGGCTTTGAGAATTACATTACATGCCTTAATTTCGGCAAGAACATCATCGGGGATTGCCTTATTATGAGCAATACGGTTTTCAATGGTAAGACCTTCTATAGTGCGAAGTTCAACCTTACCTGCGGCAATTTCATCCTTTAAGATAAACTGCAAAAGGCGTTCGCTTTCTGCGGAGATAATGGGGCCGATACCGTCGCCACCGCAAACGCCGATAATAATTTTATCGAGTTTTGCGTAATCAACCTTTTTATCTTCCTGTTCCATTCTGCGCTCTCTGGCAATCTGCTCGGTTAAAAGCTCTCTAAAATGCTCAACCGCTAAATCTACATACTTTTCCATAGTTATTTACCTTCCTTTGTATATGCAAGCAGACCGCCTGCTTTTAATATGTCTTTTTGTCTTTCGGTGAAGGTGGCAACAAGTGTCATTTCCTCACCGTTAGTTTCGTTTTTAAGGGTAATTTCGCCCTTTTCCATACCTTCAAATACATTAGATAAAGTAAGTTTATCGCCTTCATTTATCTTATCGTAATCATCGGGATTTTTGAAAGTTAAAGGCATAATTCCCGCATTTATAAGGTTTGCTACATGGATGCGTGCAAAACTCTTTGTGATCACCGAGCGAACTCCTAAATACATAGGAACGAGGGCTGCGTGTTCACGGGATGAGCCCTGACCGTAGTTAGCGCCGCCTATTACGATGCTCTCCCCAAGGGCTTTTGCTCTTTCGGGGAACTCCTTATCACAAACGCCGAAGCAGAACTGTGAAAGGTGGGGAATATTTGAGCGGTAAGGCAGAATTTTAGCGCCTGCAGGCATAATATGATCGGTAGTGATATTGTCACCCACTTTAAGTACTAACTCGGCAGACAAGGTATCCTCCTGAGGAGTCTCTGTCGGGAAAGGCTTAATGTTGGGTCCTCTTAAAATTTCAAGCTTTTCAGCCTCATTTTCAGGTGCGGGCTCAATAACTGCAGTATCGTCAATAAGGAATTTTTCGGGCATTTTGATTTCGGGCATATCACCTGAAAGTCTGGGGTCTGTAATTTCACCTGTAATTGCTGCCGCAACGGCTGTTTCAGGTGAAACCAAGTAAACC
>JAZRNX010000011.1:0-17645 GCA_045648365.1 Acutalibacteraceae bacterium | reverse complement strand
ATATGCCACTGGGCCCGCTTGGTAAACTGCTTGCTGCTCATTTCCACAACGCCGTTCATCTTGGGGCCATAGGCAATATGGATACCCTTATCGATGGCAAGGCCGGTAATCTTTCCAAACTGGTGGTCGGAATGGGCGCCCATGGGGCACACCCGGTAGGGGCAAAATGCCACATCCTGGGGATCCCGCCGGTACATTTCCGCAAATTTCTCTACACAATACATCTCACTTTGCTTCCTTTCGCAAAAGCGTATATTTTTTTGCATTATATCACACTTTTTAATAAAGCGAAATCCCCAATTGCAGAAAAAGCCAAATCCCGCCGAAAAATCGGCGGGATAAAAAGCTTGATCCATCGGGGAATCGAACCCCCGGCACCTTGATTAAAAGTCAAGGGGTTTACCACCTGAGCTAATGGATCACGTAGACAACATTGATATTATATCAACATTATACCCAGTTGTCAAGCCAAAAATTGCAATTTTAACGGAAATTTTTATGTTTTTATTAAATATAAATTAATTATTGTTATAGTTCATTCCTGTCCATTGTTCCAGTGTTATATAATTAGTATGACCAATCCTGATTTCGTTCATCAGTGGAACGGAAACTTCTTTACATGTATGGTGATATACAAATCCAACCTTTTCTTGTACACGCTTTGATTTATCATTTCCATCATAATATCCACACCAAATTATGCGCATTCCAAGTTCTTCAAAACCGTAACGCAACAATTCTTTTGCTGCTTCAGTCATATAACCTTTTCCCCAGAAGGGTTTTCCAAGCCAATAGCCCAGTTCGCATTCGTCATCCTTATCGGACATATCTGTATATCCGTTAAGTTTGAGTTCAATTGCGCCAATGGCTTTGTTAGTATCTTTTTCGCATATAGCATAACATTGAGAACGGTTAAAAATATTCTTGATAACTTCTAAGCTTTCATCAATGCTTTGGTGTGGCGGCCAACCTGCAATTGGACCGACATCTGGGTCTTTAGCGTATACAAATAAATCCTCGGCATCAGATTCCTTCCAACGGCGCAACAATAATCTATCAGTCTTCAGCACATAATTTCTCCGATTCTTATTTATCAATTGGATTATAACATATATTTTCGTTGAAATCAATGCGTAAGGTAGAAATTTCTCTTTCAGCAAATCGCCGTTGTTAGAATCCCATATTGTATTAAAATAAAAAGAGAGCAGTATCTTCGATACCACTCTCTTTTAATTGGAAAGGTTGTACAAATTCGAAGCTTTTTGATTTTTGACCTATGTATTCGAACCACTGCATATTAAAAAATTATAATGCTTTGATATATAATCAAATAGTTCTACCTTGATTGTTAGAGTATTTTCTATCTAATTCAAAACCTAATTTTTCGTGCAACTTAATACTTGCCATATTATTTTCATCTACACCGCCAACTGCAATAGTGAATCCTTTTTCTTTTGCGTGTTTTAAAGCTAACCTTTCTGCCTCAAAGCCGAAACCCTTGCCTTGAAAATTCTCTTTAATTGCAGGTCCGCAACTGATAATATGTTGTGAATGAGCAAAAAGATTCGTAAAACCGATTACGGTATCATTTTTATATACAACCAGAAATTCAAAACACTGATTGTTGTGAATTTTATTTATACTTTCTAATATCATACTTTTCTTTTCGTGAAAAGACATTTTATCGTATGATGTACCATTGAAATCGTCTATATTATGAAGGCTTATAGGTTTTAACTGTATCATTTTTTATTTTCCTTTGCGGTGTTGATAGAAGAAATGAGAATTCTTTTTATCTCTAAGCAATTATCAAGTAAAGATTTACTCATTTTATCATCTATGTATTCTGACATATAGAGAAGTTTGAGCCAATATTCTGTTTCGGCAGTTTCTTTTAGGGCAATATGCATTTTAGAGATAAAATCAGCCTTGCTTTGCCCGTAATTTGCCTCATTGATATTCGCACCGATACTTGTACCGCTACGAATGATTTGTTTTGAGATTACTGTTTCCCTTTTGTTTTTAATTAAATGCTGATGCAATTTCACAATTCGTGCTGCAAAAGCAATAGATTTATCTATGAGTAAATTTTCTTTCATTTAAAGCACCGCCTTTTCACATATTATAGCAGAAACTTAAGACGAAATCAATTATTCATTATTCATCAGCGAAGCGGCTTCATCATTCATTATTCATTACGAAAATCCGTTTAAATGAATGATGAATATTGAAAAATGAATAGCGAATAATACAAAACAAAAATCCTGCCGACAAAAATCGACAGGATTTTCGTTTTGGCACGCTGAAAGGGATTCGAACCCCCGACCCTCTGCTTAGAAGGCAGATGCTCTATCCAACTGAGCTATCAGCGCAAATCTGTTTTTCAACAGCGTGGATTATTATAACATAAAGTATTGCAATAATCAAGTGTAATTTTAAAATTATTTAAGAAATTTTGTATATCCGTTCCCGTACTGAACGCAACGAGAAACACGGCTTAAAGTAGCTGATGAAATTTCAGTTTCCTTTATAACCTCATTGTATGTTTTGTTATTAACTAAAAGCTTTGCGGCTCTAAGACGCTGAGCCATCTGTTCAATTTCTTTATTTGTGCAGAGGTCTTCAAATAATATTTCGCAATCTTCCCTACTTTTTAAACTTATAAATAAATCGAAAAGTTCTTGAATCATTTCTTCGGAAATTTTTTTAGATAGCATAATTTTGCTCCTTTATATTTCTTCAAAAGATTTGCTGAGGAATGCTTTGGTTTTCTCTGACTTGGGACTATCGAAAACTTCTTCGGGCGTACCCATTTCTTCTATAACACCGTCTGCAATAAATATTACCTTATCAGCAACATTTTTCGCAAATTCCATTTCGTGAGTAACGATAATCATCGTGCTATCGTGGTCTTTAAGGGACTTAATAACCTTTAATACTTCACCCGTAAGTTCGGGGTCAAGAGCGCTTGTGGGCTCATCAAAACAGAGAATATCGGGGTCTAAAGCCAATGCTCTTGCGATAGCTACACGCTGTTGCTGACCGCCCGAAAGCTCACAAGGATAGTTATTTATTTTTTCTGTAAGACCAACCTTATCGATAAGCTGCATTGCATTGGCGGTTATTTCCTCTTTGGTACCGCGATTTAATAAAGTGGGCGCAAGTGTAACATTATCTAAAACATTATACTGCGGAAATAGATTAAAGGACTGAAAAACCAAACCAAAGTGCAGACGGTTACTGCGTAACACATCATCATTCTGACTGTTTTTATCTTTACCGTCATAAATTACTTTAGAATTAACCGAAATGGTGCCTTCATCGGCAAGTTCAAGAAAATTCAGGCACCGAAGTAATGTGGTTTTACCGCCACCCGAAGAACCTATAATAGCAAGAACTTCTCCTTTTTCAAGAGAAAAGCTAACACCCTTTAACACTTCAGTATTGCCAAAGCTTTTTTTTATATCTTTAATTTCTAAAACTGACATGGTTTAACTCCTGAAATAGCTGAGTTTCTTTTCAAATCTTGTAAGTACTATTGTAAGAATACCAACAAACAACAAATAGAATACGCCTGTATAGAACAAAGGCCAAATCATCGCTTTTGTGGCCGCTAATTCCTTTGCCTGTTTAATAATTTCACATACAACAATACAGTTAGCAAGTGCTGTATCCTTAATGAGTGTGATTATTTCATTAGACATTGGCGGAACTATACGCTGAACAACCTGTTTTAAAATAATTTTTTTGAAAACTTGTGACTTGGTAAGCCCCAATACATACCCTGCTTCGTACTGGCCTTTTGAAATACTTTCTATACCGCCTCTGTAGATTTCAGAAAAATAGCAAGCGTAATTGAGAGAAAATGCAATAAGTACTGCCGTTATTCTGCCCGCATCGGCGATATCGTAGTTTAAGTACATATATCTATCTATCTGACCAAATATCTGATAATTAAACAAAAGTCCCGGTACATAATAGATAATAAAAATTTGAAGCATTAAAGGTATGCCTCTTACAATCCATACAATTACTTTAGAAATAGCTCTTATTGCTTTTACTTTGCTCATAGAACAAAAAGCTATAGGCAAACCAAGCGGTGCGCCGCAAAGCAGCGTCACCGCAAAGATTAGCAGAGATATTTTAAAGCCATCAAGTAAAAATAGCGTTACTTCTAAAAATGACATTTTAAACTCCCTATAGGATTAAATTATTTCTGGTCTGAGAAATCAGTGATGGCAGTGTTGGAAACACCGTACTTTTCAGCAAGTTCAGCGATAGTGCCGTCTGCACCAAGTTTTTCAAGTTGCTCGTTGACATTGGCAGTAAGTTCGCTACCCTTCTTGAAACCGATAGCATAGTATTCAACATCACTGGAAAGGTCTTCAACTATCATAAGGTTTTCATAGTCACCCTTGCCGCAGTAACTCTTTGCAAGCTGAGCATCAACAACGGCGAAATCGGCAGTGCCTGATTTAACTTCGGTTAGACACTCGGTCTGCTTAATAAAGCCCTTCATTGTAGCACCTTCGAAATCCTTACCATAGGTTTCACCGGCAGAGCCGCTTTCAGCAGCGCCGAATTTACCCTTAAGGTCAGCAGCAGCCTTAATCTTGGAATCGTTCTTAACAACTACTACCTGACGGTTTTCCATATAGTTATATGAGAAATCTACTTTTTCTGAACGAAGAACGCCGTCATCATCAGCGGTGTTACAGGTAAAGCCGTTCCATACACAGTCAATAGTATTAGAATTAAGGTCACTATATTTGCTTTCCCATTCGATTTCTTGGAAAATAACCTTGTAACCCAAATTGCCAAATACAGCTTCGGCAAGTTCTGTATCGTAACCAACAAGTTTACCGTTTTCATCTTCATAGTTCATCGGTTCATAAATTGTATAACCAACAACAACAGTCTTCTGTTCCTCTTTGTTTCCGCAACCTGCGAAGCATAAAAGCATAGCGAGTGCTAACATCATTGCAATAATCTTTTTCATTTTTAATTTCTCCTTCAAATATGTTTTTGGTTTTAGTTTGTGTAGCGCACTTTAAGGATTTAGTTAACTAAAGTATGCCGTTAAAAAAATAATAAGTATTCAGTTTAGTTTCGGTGGACTTTCATATCTTTTTTCCTCCATGCGCGTTGTCGATGGTATTATTATACTTCATCAAACTAAAGTTGTAAAGTGTTTTTTGGATTTTTTTGTAACTTTGGCTATATGCACAAAAAATTTTAAATATTGTGTCACTTTATTGCTTTATTTAACTAAAGCGGCGGTCAAAATATAATGTTTGCTTATTAAATCACCTTATGTTATACTGTTTTTAGCAAATATTAGAGGGTGGAAATTTGAAAACAATAGAGCCTATCGCTTATATTAAAACTAATTTTAAAGAAAAATTCGGTATACCCCGCCAAAGCGGTAAATCTCCTACCGCCAAAGGCAGAATAATATTTAATGAAAAGTACCGTAATATAGACGCACTTAAGGGTATTGAAGAATTTTCGCATCTTTGGCTCATATTTGATTTTTCTGCCGCACACATGGATGATTGGTCACCAACAGTTAGACCGCCCCGTCTTGGCGGAAATAAGAGAATGGGCGTATTCGCTACACGCTCACCCTTTAGACCTAACTCTTTAGGATTATCTTCTGTTAAATTGGAGTCGGTATATAAAGATAATAAATTCGGTTATGTTTTAAAAGTATCGGGTGTTGACCTTTTAGATGAAACTCCAATATACGATATTAAACCTTACTTAGCATATACCGATTCCCATCCCGACGCTAAAGGCAGCTATGCCGACCAAAATCTTTCGCACAAATTAGAGGTTAAATTTACAAATAATTGCGATAATATTTTGGATACGGAACTTAAAACAACTCTGATGGAATGCTTAAGTGATGACCCAAGACCTTCATATATAGATAATAGTAATAGGGTTTATAAAATGAATTTTTCTGATTTTGAAATAAGTTTTAAAGTCAATGATAAAGTATTAACAGTTATAACAATTGATAAAGCATAAAATAAGCAGGTTTCCCTGCTTATTTTTATATTCGGATATTAATTAGATGCGATATACCGGGGATACTTTCTCCTTGCATTGTAGAGGTTGGCGAAAGTAATGCGCCTGTAGACATAAATAAAATGTTATTAAGCTCCCCTTCCTCAAACCTATGCATTATAAATGAATTTAGAATAGAAGCGCTACAACCACAACCCGAGCCGCCCGCATGCATATCCTGATTATCTCTATCATATATAATTAAACCGCAGTCACTATGGCGGCAACGAATATCAATACCATCACTTTCACATAGTTCGTATAATAAATCAGTGCCTACTTTGCCTAAATCTCCCGTAAATACAACATCGTAATCTTCGGGACCGGTATTTGTATCTTCAAAATATGCTTTAAGTGTTGAATATGCGCTTGGAGCCATGGCGGCGCCCATATTATTAGCGTCCTTTACACCAAGGTCTTCTATTCTGCCGATGGTTACAGCGTTTATATAGGGTTTACCTTCACCTATTTCAATTATTGATGCGCCGGAACCCGTAACCGTGCGTTGCGCAGTCGGAGTTCTGAAACTCCCATATTCAAGAGGATATCTATATTGTCTTTCGGCAGAGCAAAAATGTGATGAAGTAACGGCAATAGCTCTATTCAACGCTCCACTATCTACAAGTATCGAAGCCATACTGATACTAAGCGCCATAGTAGAACATGCACCGTATAGACCAACAAAGGGAATTTTCATATTTCTTATACCAAATGAACTTCCTATACATTGATTTAATAGGTCACCCGCAAAAATGCAATCTATATCCTTTTCGGTATAATTACTTTTACGAAGAGCCGTTTCAACCGCAATTTTTTGAAGGCGGCTTTCCGCCTTCTCGTATGATTCCTCACCAAATCTTGCGTCTTGGTCGTAGGCATCAAATTCATTACCTAGTGGTCCTTCGCTCTCATATTTACCTACTACAGAGCCGTAGCCGACTATTGAAGGTCTGTTTTCTAAAATTATAGTTCTGTTTCCAATTCTTTTAGCCAAAAAAATCACCCCTATTTATTTACAAATAATATTTGCAAATAGATGGGGTGATATTCAAAATCAATCAAACAACTTGGTCGAAAGATATCTTTCGCCGGTATCTGGAAGAATTACAATAATATTCTTATTTTCGTTTTCTTTTAAGGCCGCAACTTTTATAGCCGCCGAAAGCGCCGCGCCAGAGGAAATACCAACAAGATAACCTTCACATTTTGCAAGTTCTCTTGCAGTAGCATACGCTTCATCTTCGGTAACGGTCAAAATATCATCAAAAACGCTCATTTCAAGGTTTTTTGGAACGAAATTTGCTCCAATACCCTGAATTCCGTGAGAGCCGCTAATACCTTTAGAAATCACGGGAGAACTATGCGGCTCAACAGCTATAACCTTTATGGAACTGTTTTTTTCTTTTAAAAACTTCGCCGTACCGCTTAAAGTACCACCTGTGCCCACACTGGCGATGAAAATATCAACATTACCGTCAGTATCTTTCCAGATTTCAGGACCCGTTGTTAAATAATGCTCATTCGGATTTGCGGGATTATCAAATTGTGAAGGAATAAAACTATTGGGAAACTCTGCGGCAAGCTCTTCCGCCTTTTTAATAGCGCCTACCATACCAAGTTCACCTTCGGTAAGAACGATTTCTGCGCCGTATGCTTTTAAAAGTTTTTGTCTTTCAATGCTCATGGTTTCGGGCATTGTGAGAATAACCTTATATCCTCTTGAAGCGGCTACTGCGGCAAGACCAATACCGGTATTTCCACTGGTTGGCTCAATTATAACAGAATCTGCGGTTAAAACTCCCTGTTTTTCCGCTTCTCTGATAAGAGCGAAACCAATACGGTCCTTAACGCTGCCAGCGGGATTAAAATATTCAAGCTTTGCGTAAATATTTCCGCCAAAACATAAATCTTCTTTTAATTTATTAAGTTTAACTAAAGGTGTATTGCCGATAAGCTCGGTAAAATCATTATAAACTTTCATAAACACTCCAACACAACTTGCTTTTTTCAAAAAGAAATGTTAATATAAATATATTATATTACAAAATAAAGGAGGATGCAACCTTGAAACACGAAATTTTATTATCAGCACCACCGATAATAAGAGATTTTTTAACATATAGTGAAACCATTAAAGGCAAATCCTCCCGTTCTGTTAATGAATATTATCTTGATTTACAAACCTTTTTCAGATATATTCTCTTAATTCGCGGTAAAGTCGATAAAAAAACCGAGTTTAATAAAATAAATATTGAATGTGTTGATGCTGAACTGATTAGTTCGGTAACTATTTCCGATTTATATGCTTATATTGTCTATTGCAAAGAAGAACGCGGAAACAATGCGGCTACAAGAGCCAGAAAAACATCTACCCTTCGTATATTCTTTAAATATCTTACTTCTCAAATACATTTACTTGAAGTAAATCCTGCCGAAATGTTGGAAGCTCCCAAAATTAAACAATCCCTTCCCAAACATTTGACCCTTGAAGATGCATTGGAACTGCTTAACAGTATTGACGGACCTAATAAAGAAAGAGATTATTGCATTATAACATTATTTCTTAATTGCGGTATGCGTTTATCCGAACTTTGCGGTCTAAATTTGAGCGATGTCCGCGCAGATGGCACTCTGCGGCTATTGGGTAAAGGTAATAAAGAAAGAATTGTATATTTAAACGATTCTTGTAATGAAGCCATTAAAAATTATCTTGCCGTAAGACCTACGGAAGATATCGTTTATACCGATAAAAACGCCCTATTTATCAGTCGCAATAAAAAGCGAATAAGCAATAAAACCGTTCAGCATATTGTTAAAACCTATCTTGAAAAGGCAGGACTCGGTGACCAAGGATTATCAACACATAAACTTCGTCACACTGCCGCAACCTTAATGTATCAGCATGGTAATGTTGATATAAGAGTTTTAAAGGATATATTAGGCCATTCAAATTTAGGCACTACTCAGATTTATACGCATATATCAGACAAACAAATTAAAAACGCTATTGAATCTAATCCATTGGCAAATGCGAAATCAAAAAAATAACGCCGAAATCTCGGCGTTATTTTTGTTTATAGAATAATGCAAACTAAACCGTTGCAACCGTCATTGATTACTCTCTCTATAGTTTCCTGCACTCTCATTCTTGCATCCATTGGCATACGGGCAAGCTTTGAATGTAATCCTTCATTAACAAGTTCATGAAGAGATTTTCCAAATATATTTGAATCCCAAATTTTAACCGGGTCTTCTTCAAATTCTTTGAGCAGGTACATAATTAGGTCTTCAGATTGTCTTTCGGAGCCAACAATTGGACTTACTTCGGTGTTGATATTTGCTCTCATTAAATGGATTGATGGTGCAGATGCCTTAAGGCGAACACCGTACTTTCCGCCTTGTTTTACAATTTCAGGTTCCTCCAGTGTCAGTTCCTCAATATCGGGCATAACGATACCATATCCTGTTGCCTCAACCTCATCAAGCGCATCTTTAACCTTCATATAATCCTTTTTAATAGCTGCAAGTTCTATTATACTGTTCATTAATTCTTGCTCATCGTTAATGGTAAACCCAGTACGCTCGCCTAAAATCTTATAGAAAAGATTTTTAACAATATCTATATCTATCATGGCGCTTCCGCTACCAAGGTCAATGCTATCTATCCGTACTCCGCATACATTTTTACTGTCGTGGAATGCTTTTTCAAAATTATAAATATCGCGTATGTGTTTAATATCAGATACCGCATTTTTAATAGAATTTGTAAGTTCCGACCTTAACCAATGGTCGACGGATAGAGAATTAATCCATTGGGGGAAGTTTATACAAATTTCTTTTACAGGGAATTCCATAAGAATTCTTGATAAAATTCTTTTAATATCCGCATCATTTAAATCAAGACAGTTTACAGGTATTACAGGTACGCAGTATTTATCTGTAAGTTCCGCTGCTTTTTCTGTTGCCTCTGACGAATCAGGATATAAACAGTTATATAACACTATAAAGGGCTTATTTATATTTTTTAATTCGTTAATTACTCTTTCTTCTGCCTCAGCATATTCTTCCCGTGGAATATCGCTAATACTACCATCAGTAGTAATAACAAGACCGATAGTTGAGTGTTCGTTAATAACCTTTTGAGTGCCAATTTCTGCCGCCATATTAAATGGTATTGACTCGTCATACCAAGGAGTCATAACCATACGGGGTTGGTCGCCCTCAATATACCCAAGAGCGCTTGGCACAATATAGCCAACACAATCTATTAAACGGACATTAGCGGTTATATTACCGTCCAAATTAATCTGTGTGCCTTTTTCGGGGATGAATTTGGGCTCTGTAGTCATTATAGTTCTGCCTGAAGAAGATTGCGGCAACTCGTCGTTTGCCCTCTCTCTTTCATACTCTTCCTTAATATTAGGCAACACCATTTTTTCCATAAACTGTTTAATGAAGGTGGATTTGCCCGTTCTTACGGGACCCACAACGCCTATGTAAATATCTCCGCCCGTTCTTGCCGCTATATCCTGATAAATGCTGGTTGCCATAAACATTCCTCCGAAACCATTATCTTTTATATTTGTAACGCGTTTATATTCACACTACACTGTTAGATAAATATGCGGACAAATGCTTTTATATGACAATATAAAAATAAAAAACGGATGACCAAAAGGCCATCCGTAAAAATTAACAATCAAAGAAATGCGCTTCGGTAGCAGCACATAAATAATGGTAAACAGGAAGATGTAATTCCTGAATTTTAAATGTTTCGCGCTCAGGAACTTTAATGCACAAATCAGCAACCTCTGAAAGTTTTCCGCCGCCTTGACCTGTAAGTCCAATAACTGTAAGTCCTAAAGCTTTACCAACTTTTGCGGCCGCATTAGCGTTCACTGCATTACCAGAAGTGCTCATGCAAACAAGGATATCGCCCTTTTTACCAAGTCCCATAACGGCTTGAGCATAAATGAGATTAGGGTCAACATCATTGCAAAACGCGGTGTTAACAGCATTTAAGTTGGTAAGAGCTACGGCAGGAAGACCACACTGAAGTTTATTTAAAATATCATCATCAAGCTCGGGACAAATTTTTTTCATTTCGGCCTTTTTAACTTCGGAAATCGGTCTTTTTTTCAAAAATCCCTTCATAAGTTCGCCAACAATATGGTCAGAATCGGCACAACTGCCACCATTACCACAAAGCAAAATTTTACCGCCGTTTTCGTAGCAGTTAATCCAAACTTCAGCAACTTTAACGATATCATCTTTGCAAGATTCGAGAACTGGATAACGGGTTAATAATTCATTTAACATAATAAATCTCCTTATAATTATAAAAGCGCAGTTGCGATAGCGGCATAATCACCGATTTGTTCGCCAAGTTCCGCAGGTACAACCTCGCAAACCTGAGCAGAAGGTGTTAGTGCCTCTTTATCAATAACCTTTTTAGTGTGTTCCCATATAAGATTATGAGAACGGGCAAAAATACTTCCTATAACAATCTTTTCAGGATTAAGAATATCGATTAAAATAGATAAACCTTTACCTAAATACTCACCGCAAGTAGCATAAACCTTAATGGCGGTTTCGTCACCCGCATCAGCAGCATCACCCACAGTCTTTGCTGTAACATCAGCGGGAGTCATACCCTTTTCAAAATAGCTTGGATATTTACCCTTCTGAACTTGTTCGAGTGCCATGGTAAACCCTAGTTGCGCGATACCACCACCACTACAAAATCCCTCAAAAGAACCTGCTTTGTGAAAACCTACAGGACCGAAATTATCTAGACGGATATGACCGCATTCACCCGCGTTATCATTAGTTCCCGCATAGAGCTTACCATCGAGGATAAGTCCTGCGCCAAGACCGGTGCCAAAGGTAAGGAAAATCATATTGTTACTACCTCTACCTGCGCCAAATTTCCATTCAGCAACCGCACAGGCATTTGCATCATTCTGGAGATGAACAGGCACACCGTAATGTTCATTTATCTGCTTGCAGATTTCAACATTATCCCAACCAAGAAGATTAGGAGGTCCTAAAATCACACCTCTTGCAGAACTTAATGGACCGCCGCAAGAAATACCTATAGAATCAACCTTACCGTCGAATTTTAAAGTATCAGCTAACTCGATTAGCTTATCAATCATTTCCTCCGGAGCAATTGATAAATCGGTAGCGATTTTTTTCTTTTCAAGAAGTTTGATGTTACCATCTATGTACGAAGCAGAAATAACAGCACATTTAGTTCCGCCAATATCAAAACCCAATAGATTCATTTTAAACCTCCAAAATTTGCTATAAATATATTATAACAAAATAGTAATAAAGTCAATGAAAAAACCATTGAAAAATTATATAAATATGGTATATTGTACTTATAATAAAATTATGTTTGGTTGTGATACCGTGATTAATAATTTAAGCAATAAAGCGAAACAAAATGCCATTAAGCCTTTTTGGAGTTGGAATGACAAATTAGAAGCAGAAGAACTCTGCCGTCAGATTGAAATAATGAAGAAAAATGGTATAGAAGGCTTTTTTATGCACGCTCGTGGTGGATTAATCACCGAATATATGAGCGAAGATTGGTTTGATAAAATCGAAGTGTGTCTTGATAAGGCGGATGAACTTGGTATGCAAGCGTGGGCCTATGATGAAAACGGTTGGCCCAGTGGTTTTGCCAACGGACTTGTTCCGCAAAAAGGTGTTAAGTATCAACAAAAGCACTTAAAATACACAATATTCTCCCCCAAAACAGAACTGCCTGAAAATATCATTGGTATATATAGCTACAAAGATGGTGAATTCACTTTAAAAAACACAGCTAATAACGGTGACATAATCATATCATATATAATTAATCCATACTACATAGATATAATGAATGCTGATGTAATTAAGGATTTCATCAACGAAACCTACGAAAAATATTATGAAAAATTTGCCGATAGATTCGGTACATCCTTAAAGGGATTTTTCACCGATGAACCCGCTTTAGGCAACTCTCATATAGCGCCTTGGTCTTTTGTTCTTCCGGAAAAATTTGAGGAAAAGTATAATTACTCGCTAATCGAAAACCTACCACTTTTATATAATGATACAGACTTTTCCTTTGCTTTTAGATATGATTTTTACTCTCTGGTAAACGAACTGTTCACCGAATCATATTTTAAGCAGATTTATGAATGGTGCGAAGCTCATAATTGTAAGTTTACGGGTCACAGTATGATGGAGGATAATCTTTCTTCCCAAATGGCCGCAAATTACGGTGTTATGCCCTCGTACGAATATATGCATGAACCCGGTATAGATTGGCTATTTAGAATTACAAGCAAAAACGCTCTTACTGCCAAACAACTTGGCAGTATTGCAGCACAGCTAAATAAGAAAACTATGACCGAAACCTTTGCCGGTTGCGGTTGGGATGTTTCATTAAACGAACTAAAAGGAATTGCACAGTTCCAATATCTTCACGGTGTTACCTCTGTGTGCACTCATCTTGAAAGTTACTCAACCAGAGGCGAAAGAAAGAGAGATTGGCCCGCTTCCCTATTTATTCAACAACCCTGGTTTGATAATTCTTTTAAGCAATTCGCTGATTACTTTACAAAACTAGGTGCTCTTCTTGATGAAGGCAATGAATATGCTCCACTTCTGGTTATTCACCCTATAAAATCTGCTTATGCTTCATTTAATCTTAATAATCTGTCTGTAATGGGTAAAATCAACAGAGATTTCGTTGCGCTAGCCACAGAATTAAACGGCAACCATCTTGCCTACCACTACGGTGACGAAACTATATTAAAGCATTATGGTAAAGTTGCCGATAAACTAATAGAGGTTGGCCGTTGCAAGTATACAAGTGTTTTATTGCCCGATATGTTATGCATTGATGAAAGTACCCTAAATTTACTTATTGAGTTTTCAAAAAACGGAGGCAAAATTTATGCCTATAGAAACGCTCCGACTTTAGTAAACGGCAGAGCTAATAGTTCATTAAACAAATTAAATATAACTACAGTTAACGATATTAAAGAACTAAAAATTATCCTTAACGATGACAAAGCAATAATAACTGAGTATAATGACGACCTTAACTGCGCTATTAAAACCCTACCTGACGGCACTGATATTTATCACCTTGTAAATATCAAAAATGAAGCCATGACTAACACAATTAGAATCAAAGGCAAGAAATCTATTAAAGATTTCTGTCCTATAAGTGAAAATATAAAAAATATCGCTTTAAATTATGAAGACGGATATACCGTTTTTACTTTAGAATTTGCCCCTTACGGAAGTTTTGTTTTAGAGGTTAATGATGGTGTATCCAGTTTCGATAACACTGCTAAAACCAAAATAATAAAACTTGATAGCAACTTTAAAATCGCCTCTATGAGTGCAAACACTGTTACCCTTGATAAGTGCGAATATAAAATCAATAATGGCGAGTGGCAAGATAAAAAATATATTTTGCATATTCAAAAAGAGCTGTTGGCTTTAAGGAAACCTTGCACAGTTGAACTGCGTTATAAATTTAATGTTTCCGATGAAGAAATCATCAATGGTCTCAGATTTTTCACCGAAACACCCGAAAAGTACGAAATTAGCATTAACGGTAAAAAAGCCGATTTCTCAAATTCTTGCCAATTATACGATAAGAGTGTCCTTGGTATTGACATTAGCGATTTTGTTTCTTGCGGCGAAAATCAAATTGTATTAAAATGCGAATTTTGGCAAAATGATAATGTTTATAGATTGCTCTTTACACATGGTGTTCATGAAGCGGAACTTAATAAACTCACCTATGATTCAGAACTCGAAGCTTGTTATTTAACGGGAAATTTCGGAGTTAAATTTGAAGGTGAATGCACCTACGGCGATAAAAAAGCCATTTTCTGCGATGAAAATTATTCACTCGTTAAGCCGACGGACATTGTTGATATTACTAAAATCACAGAGCAAAATTTCTGGTTTTTCCAAGGCGAAATGGAACTTACGCAAAATATTTGTGTAAACAAAAATGATAACACCAATTATTATATAGGTTTCAAAGAGCTTAACTGCCCCGCTGCACATATTTATATTAATGATAAATTTGCAGGAGATATAAGCTTTGCGCCGCATAAGGTTGATGCTACCAATCTTCTAGTTGATGGTGAAAATAAAGTTACTGTTAAATTATTTTCGGGTAACCGCAATATTTTAGGCCCACATCATAGAATTGAAGGTGAACTATATTGCGTAAACCCTTCCGCCTTCACAGACACAAATAAAGCCGATGGCACTAACGCTTGGAACGATGGATATGCCTTTGTAAAATTCGGTGCTGAACCATATTAAAATTTATAAACTGCTACTTCATTTTGAGGTAGTAGTTTAATTTTTGTATTTTTCTTCAAAAAACTGGGAATATTTAAAATAAACTCATTTTTAGGAGGAAAATTATGAAAAAAAGAATTTTATCATTACTTTTAGTGTTATTGACTTTAACACTCACGCTTAGTTTGGCGGGCTGTGGAAAAAACGGAAAATATCCCGTATATTTTCTAAATTTCAAGCCCGAATCCGCCGCAGTTTATGAAGAAATAGCAAAGGAATATGAAAAAGAAAAAGGTGTTACTGTAAAGGTGGTTACCGCCGCAGCAAATACCTATGAGCAAACACTGAAATCCGAAATAGCTAAATCTAATGCGCCTACTATTTTTCAGATTAATGGACCAATTGGCTACCAGTCGTGGAAAGATTATTGTCTTGATTTAAGTGATAGTAAGCTCTATTCATATCTCAACGACAAAAGTTTAGCCATAACCGATGGTGACGGCGTTTACGGTATACCCTATGTAGTTGAGGGATACGGCATTATTTATAACAATGCTATTATGCAAAAATATTTTACTCTTTCAAACCGCAAAACAACAATAAATAGTGCAGAGGAAATAAAAAATTTCGGTGTTTTGAAGTCTGTTGTTGAAGATATGACTGCAAATAAAGACAAACTTGGTATCGAGGGCGTTTTTGCCTCTACTTCTCTTTCTGCGGGTGAAGATTGGCGTTGGCAAACCCATCTTTTAAATATACCGATTTATCACGAACTAAACGAAAATATTGATTATGATGACCCCACAGTAGCAGGACTTAACGCAAAGGAAATTGCTTTTAGATATTCGGAAAACTTTAAAAATATATTTGATTTATATCTTAATAATTCAATTACAGATAAAAATTTACTCGGTTCAAAATCAACAAGCGACTCAATGTCTGAATTTGCGCTCGGTAAAGTGGCAATGGTACAAAACGGTAACTGGGGTTGGTCACAGATTGCTAATGTTAACGGAAATACCGTTAAAAACAGTGATATTAAATTCTTACCGATTTACACTGGCGTTGCAGGTGAAGAATATGACGGACTATGTATCGGTACTGAAAACTATTTAGCGATTAATAAAAACGCCACCGATGAGCAAAAGAAAGCTTCCCTTGAGTTTTTAGATTGGCTATTCTCAAGTAGCACAGGTAAAAACTTTGTAACTAAAAAACTTGACTTTATAACTCCCTTCAATACTTTTGCTGAAAACGAATTACCTGAGGACCCTCTGGCACGTGAAGTTGTAAGATATATGCAAGATGGAAACTACACTACTGTTCCTTGGATTTTTACCTCCTTCCCAAGTGAAAACTTTAAAACAGAGGTTGGCAATTCACTCCTTGAATATGCACAGGGTAGTAAAAAATGGGAAGATGTTGTTAAAACAGTTAAGGATAAATGGAAGAGTGAAAGATAAATAATGCAAAAAACCTTAAAAAGATGGTTCCCAGTCTTTGTTGCGCCCACATTTATAGCGTTCCTTATTGCCTTTTTAATACCGTTTATTATTGGAATTTATCTCTCTTTTTGCGAGTTCAGAACTGTTTCCGACGCCCAGTTTATAGGTTTTGGAAATTATGTCAGAGCCTTTACCGAAAGCAGTGACTTTTTAAATTCGCTATGGTTTACAGTCAGATTTACTATTGTTTCGGTAATAGTTATTAATGTTCTAGCATTCGCCCTCGCCCTAGTTCTCACCAAAAATATTTTAGGCACAAATATATACCGAACGGTATTTTTTATGCCCAATCTTATAGGCGGAATTGTACTCGGTTATATATGGCAGGTTATAATTAACGGTGTTTTATATAAATTTGGGTTTTCACTTACCTCAAATGCTAAATTTGGCTTTTGGGGACTGGTTGTTCTAATCAGTTGGCAAATGATTGGATATATGATGATTATTTATATCGCAGGAATTCAAAATGTTCCTATTGATATTTTAGAGGCGGCAAGGGTTGACGGCGCAGGTAAAACAAGAATACTATTTAATATAATAATTCCTTCGGTTATGCCTTCTATAACAATTTGCCTCTTTTTAACCATAACAAACTGTTTTAAACTTTTTGACCAAAACCTTGCTCTTACTGCTGGAGCGCCATCAAAACAGACACAAATGATGGCACTTGATATTTATAATACCTTTTACGGAAAAATCGGTTTTGAGGGCGTGGGACAAGCGAAAGCGGTGGTT
>JAZRNX010000010.1:0-34499 GCA_045648365.1 Acutalibacteraceae bacterium | reverse complement strand
CGCAGAGCTTAATAAGCACGGCATTTCCTCCATTGAGGAAGCAAAAGAAATCTGCGATAAAGCAGGCGTTGATGCTTATAATATCGTTAAAGGCATTCAGCCCATCTGCTTTGAAAATGCCGCTTGGGCTTATGTTGTAGGATGCCCTATCGCTCTTAAGGATAAGGTAGCAAAAGCAGCTGAAGCCGCTGAGAAAATCGGCCTTGGCCTTCAGTCCTTCTGCATTCCCGGTTCTGTTGCTGACGACCGTAAGGTTGGTATCGGCCATGGTAACCTCGGCGCTATGCTTCTCCGTGATGAAACCAAGTGCTTTGCATTCCTTGCAGGTCACGAATCCTTCGCAGCTGCTGAAGGCGCTATCGGTCTCGCAAGAAGTGCTAATAAAGCTCGTAAAGAACCTCTCCGCGTAATCCTTAACGGTCTTGGTAAGGATGCCGCTCAGATTATTTCCCGTATCAACGGTTTCACCTATGTTCAGACCAAGTTTGATTACTATACAGGTGAACTCACCGTTGTAAACGAAACTGCTTATTCAAACGGCGAGCGTTCCAAGGTTCGTTGCTACGGCGCAGACGATGTTCGCGAAGGCGTTGCTATTATGCATAAAGAGGGTGTTGACGTTTCCATTACAGGTAACTCCACCAACCCCACTCGCTTCCAGCACCCCGTTGCAGGTACCTATAAGAAGGAATGCATCGAGCAGGGCAAGAAGTACTTCTCAGTTGCTTCGGGCGGCGGTACAGGCCGTACCCTTCATCCCGATAATATGGCTGCAGGTCCCGCTTCTTACGGTATGACCGATACAATGGGCCGTATGCACTCAGACGCTCAGTTCGCAGGTTCTTCTTCCGTTCCTGCTCACGTTGAAATGATGGGTCTTATCGGTGCAGGTAACAACCCAATGGTTGGTATGACTGTTGCTTGCGCAGTTGCAGTTAACGAAGCACTTAATAAATAATCTGTTTTAAAATTAAAAGGACTTGGGAAAATCCCAGGTCCTTTTTTTCTTGCAATTACCATATTAATATGGTATTATGTGAATGTACCACACTACAATTTTATATTCGATAATTTTTCTTTCGTATACGAGGAATAATACCTTGGTAAAAGGTGTTATCCCTATATTCTCGTATGCGGATATTTATCGGTGTAGTGTGGTAGCGAAACCGAGGGAAGCACTTTTTCGGCACACTCTTCGGGGTGTGCTTTTTTATTGAGGTAGATATGTTTAAGAAAAAATTTAAAAAAAGAATAGTTATAGCAGGGTGCAGAGATTACAATAATTATCAAGAGGCGAAAAAACATATTGATTATTACCTTAAAAATATCCGTAAAGAAAACGATATTATTATTGTTTCGGGTTGCGCGAGCGGTGCAGATGCTATTGGTGAACGATATGCAGAAGAAAACAGGTTTAAGGTTGAAAAATATCCTGCCGAGTGGGAGAAATACGGTAGAAGCGCCGGACCCAGACGAAACAAACAAATGGCAGAGGTTGGCGATTGTGTTATTTGTTTTTGGAATGGGAAAAGCAAAGGCACCAAATCTATGATTGAGTATGCGAAAAAATATAACAAACCTATAAGAATTATAAAAATATAAGGACTTGGGAAAATCCCAGGTCCTTTTTTATTGACAAAACTCTACATTGGATATAGAATAGTTTGGTATGAAATTATATCCTAAGGAATATTAAATATGAATTTTAAAAAGGTTTTTAGAGAAATATGGATATGGCTTGGGCTATCCGTGATGATAGGTGTTTTAGGTGGTGCTATCGGTGCAGGTTTATTTCTGTCGGTGAGTGCGGTTACCGTAATTAGAGAAAATAATAGTTGGCTCATATTCTTGTTGCCTGTAGCAGGTCTTTTATCGGTTGCGGTTTCGGGCGGCTTAAGGTCTTCGGGATTTGGTACCAAAGCGGTAATAGATTGCTCAAAGGATTCGGAAAAATCTGTGCCTTTAAATCTAAGCTTTTCGGTATTTGCAGGAACGGTTCTAACCCACTTGTGTGGTGGCTCGGCAGGTAAAGAGGGAGCCGCGTTACAAATAGGCGGCGGACTTTCTGCGGCGATATCAAAATTATTTAAAATAGATAAAAACCGCCAGAAAACTTTAATTCTTTGCGCTATGGCGGCACTTTTTGCGGCGGTTTTTGGTACTCCCTTGACTGCGGCAGTGTTTGTAATAGAAGCCGCGAGGCTAAAAAAAGAAAGATATTTGGAATTGATGCCCACAGGTGTATCGGCTTTTATAGGTTTTATAACGGCTAATGCTTTGGGTGTTGTCCCCGAAAGGTTACATATTCCGTTAATCGATGATGTAAGCACTAAATTGATATTGGTTTTATTTGTAGTTGCAATCGCGGCGGCATTTGTAGGCGAAGTGTTTTGTTTTGCTCTTAAGTTTATTGGTGAGAAGGCAAAACAATTTTTTAAAAATGATTATTCAATGATATTTATAGGTGCTTTATTGGTTATTGTAATTACACTTATTATAGGCAGCTACGAATATAACGGTAGTTCTATAACTACACTTCATAATATTTTTTCAAATGGAGAGATAAAATACGAGGCTTTTGCCTTAAAATTTATACTCACAGTTATTACCGTTAGTTTTGGTTTTAAAGGGGGACAGATAATTCCTTCTTTGTTTATCGGCGCTGCATTAGGCGGTGCCATAGGAATGCTTTTGGGTGTGTCTGTTCCTATAGCTGCAGCAGTAGGTCTGGCAGCATCCTTTTGCTCGGTAACTAACTGTACGGTATCATCAGTTTTGCTTTGTCTAGAGTTATTTAGCGGTAGGGGAATTTTATATCTTGCGGTGGCTTCGGTAATTTCGCGGCTTGTTTCGGGTAAAATTAATCTTTACGGTGATACTCCACCTATATTTAAAATATTTAAAAAGCAATAAAATTAACAGACTTGGAAATCCCAAGTCTGTTAATTTTTATTTATATTGTTCGCCCTTAATTGCGGCGTGGATAAATTTGCCAAGGTCGGTATTGTCTACAGTTTTATCCTTAAAATATTCTGCGCCGTAACCGAGGGCGAAAACGCCTACATTTGCATCGGTATGGTAATCGGTGGTAAAAAGGTCTTTATTTAGCTTATATTCGCCTTCGGGTATGGTTACACCGCCTGTTTCGTGGTCGGAGGTGATAATAAGCAAGGTATCTGGGTTTTCCATACAATACTTTATTGCAACGGCAACCGCCTTATCGAAGGTAGCAACGCCTACGGGTTTTTGAGCCGCGTTTTTATTGTGTCCCGCCTTATCACAAGCGGCACCCTCAACCATAAGGAAAAAGCCTTTTTCATTTTCTAGGCGTTCGAGGGCCACTCCAGTGGCATGGGCTAAGGAATAACTGTTAGTTCTAAGGTCGGCCTCTAAAAATCCGAAAAATGCCTTTTCGCTATTCGGGTCTTCTTCGGCCTTTGTTTCCCACTCTTTTTCGCTTGATGCAACATTTATTTTAGCAAGTGTTTCTTCATTTACGGCACCCGTTCTTTTGAATTTCTGAACGCTGCTTTGGTATTTTAAATATCCGTCACCGATTAAAACATCGGGTGTAAACTCTATAAAAAGCTTTACGATTTCTTCGGTATTATCGCGGTCGGCGCTATGCACAGCAAATGCGGAAGGGGTTGCGCCGTAAATATTATCATTGGTTACAATGCCTACTTTTTTGCCCTTTTCTCTGGCAAGTTCAGGGGCGTTTTTGAGGATTGTTCCATCGGGTTTCATACCGATAAATCCGTTTTCGGTCTTTTGACCCGTAGCCATAGCCGTTGCGGAAGCGGCGGAATCGGTAATACCCGAAAGAGAATTGGTTATCATATCGCCCTTATTTTCAAAATTTTCGAAGGTGATGCCGAAATCAAATAAAAAGTCACTGAATTTATTTGCGAGAACTAAATCATTAAGACCCATTCCGTCACTTATCATAACGATAATGTTTTTTGGTTTGGTGTATTCCTGACTTATGGCCTTTTTTAAATCGGATTCGGTGAAATCTATATAACCATCGGGTTTTGCTACCGTTTCGGTCTGAGGAGCCGTTGGTGTTTCGGGGGTATTTTTACCGCAACCTGCCGATCCAAATGCAAGGGTTAAAATCAGTAATAACGCTAATAAAAGGGATAATAGTTTTTTCATAATTCTACTCCTTTTAAACGGTAACTTCTTGTTTTTCTTCAGCCGTTTTGTTCTTTTTAAGTTTCTTGGCAATAAGAACAGGGAAATACATCATAAACATAACAATAGGAAGGAGAATGAAAAATCCCCAGAGATGATTGCCAAGATGTTTTTCGAAAAGTTCTAAAGGGTTGCCCGTTTCGGGGTCCATTAAAAACATAAAATTGGTATCACAAAGTAAATTTATAAAGTAGATGGGAATTGCCATACAAATAAGCAATAGTATACATTTAAACATTGCCTTAATATCGGGTAAGAACTCGCCGCCCGTCACCAAAATCACGGGATACATTACGAGCATTATATGTATTACAAAACTATGAATATGGGAGAAATTAAGGCAGGGAAGCACCGTCCAGTTGGGGAATAAAAGCGCTAAAAGCGCTCCGGGGATTCCCAGATAATAGAGGAAATAACGGGCTATTTTTGTGGGCTTAATGATATCAAAAGTTATAAGCAAAACACTGATGCCGCATAGGTGAAATGGAAGATTTCCTACGCCGAAATCATTAATGCAGATAGCCACAACATTTTTAAGCATTTCCAAGAAAAATACGCAAGCGCCTAAAATAATTCGCATTATATTCCTTGATTTAGCATCTAATTTTCTATAAATTATGATGGCGGCGGCAATAGTAAAGGCAAATCCTAAAAGCCATAAAAGGTGGGTAGTGCCAAAGGTAGTGAAACCAACGCCCTCGGGTATGGTTTCTTTAGTATCTAAAAACATATCGGGGCCCCCTTAGTATATTACCTGCATTATAACATAATTCGACAAAAAAGTCACTATTTTTAAATAATGTCAAAAATTAAGCCCGAGGTTAAACCTCGGGCACTGCTTTTTTATAACTTTGAGAAGCCGTGACAGTTTATGAGGGCGTCGATTTTTTCGCCGCGTTTACACATAGGACACTCGTGAGCGCTCCAGGTGCCGTAACCTTCAAGGTCATTGGGATTAAAGGCGGAGTGAACGGGAAGACCGCCGCAATTTTCTACTGTTGCAAATATGGCGGAAACGCCTACCACCATACCGCCGTAATATCTAACGGCTTCAATGGCGGCTTCAACTGTTCTACCCGTTGAAACCGATGCGGCAAGAATAAGCACATGCTTTCCTGCTATCATTGGAACGATATTATCTCTGAAAAGCAGTTGGCTTGAATTTACCGATTCTGGAGTTACAACATAAATTGTCTGGTGGGCGTTCATATTAATATAATCGCCCTTGGTGAGATGGTCGGCAAGACAGGTGCCTATAACCTCTGTACCGTCAAGACAAAGAATGGTATCAACGATAGTATCACTATAATAATAGGAACTGATTTCCTCGGCAATTGCCTTGGCTTCAGAAAGACGGGATTTCTGTGCTGCAACATCAATATAGTAGTTGGTGTGACAGTTGCTGGTAGCAAAATGTCCCTTGGCTACACGCAGATGAAGGTTATTGCGCTTAGTTTCGATTTTGAATGAATTGATGGTTGGCATAGAATTCCTCCTTTTATATATGGGGGCAACCCCGTTACCTATATTTTATAATAAAACCGCTTACATTACAAGAAAAATTATTTGGTGTAACCAAGTTCTTCTATAAGTTTTGCCATTTTTTCGGTGTAAAGTTCACAGGATTTCTGGCTCTGGCATTCAACCATAACACGAATAACGGGCTCTGTGCCGCTTTCGCGGAGGAGAATTCTACCGGTATCACCAAGTTCTTCGCCAATTTCCTTTACGGCAGCAAGTACCTTTTCGTCACCTGTTACGGCAGATTTATCTTTAACTGCAATATTTTTAACAGTTTGAGGATACATCTGAACGGGAGCGGCAAGAGTACTGAGGGTGGATTTAGTTTCTACCATACACTCGGTGAGCATAATGGCGGTTAAGATACCGTCACCTGTTGAAGCATACTTTCTTATAATGGTGTGACCGCTCTGTTCACCGCCTACACTGCAATCGTTTTTGGTCATTGCCTCGTGAACATACTTGTCACCAACGGTAGTTTGGATATATTTGATACCTGCTTTATCGCAAGCACGGAAGAAGCCAAGGTTAGACATAACGGTAGCAACGACCGTATCGCCCTTTAAAAGACCCTTTCTTCTGAGCATCTGAGCCAGTATAAACACAGCGTGGTCGCCGTTTACGATATCGCCGTTTTCGTCAACAGCGATGCAGCGGTCGGCGTCACCGTCAAAGGCAAAACCAACATCGCAGTGGTTATCCTTAACAAATTTGCGAAGGTTGCCGATATGGGTGGAGCCTGCATTGTTGTTAATGTTTACACCGTCGGGCTGGGCATTTATAATATGGGTTTTAGCGCCCAAAGCGTCAAATACGGATTTGGCAATCATCCAAGCAGAGCCGTTAGCGCAGTCAAGGGCGATATTTAGTTCCTTATATGAATTGGCGGCAACCGAAATAAGATATCCTACATAACGGTTTCTGCCTGCTGAATAATCGATAATCTTACCGATATTTTCTTTAGTAGCATAGGGAAGGTCATCGTCAAAACCAAATTCAGTAACCTCACCGTCCATATACTTTTCAACCAGGGATAAAGTATAGTCATCCATCTTCTCGCCGTAGGTATTAATAAGTTTAATACCGTTATCAAAGAAGGGGTTGTGAGATGCGGAAATCATAATACCGCAGTCAAAATTATCCTGACGGGCTACATAGGAAACGCTGGGTGTGGTGGTAACATGGAGCATATAAACATCAGCGCCCGATGCAGAAAGACCTGCTGCGATAGCATATTCAAACATATAACTTGAACGGCGGGTATCTTTACCCATAACGATTCTTGTCTTGTGTCCGTCACGGTTTCCCGACATAGATGAAGAATAATACCAACCTAAAAATCTACCGATTTTATAGGCGTGGTCGGCAGTAAGAACTGTACCTGCCTCACCTCTGAAACCGTCGGTGCCGAAATATTTGAAGTTATAATCAACAACTTCATTAGGAGTGAAAAGAGGCTCGGTATAGGTGGGAGCCAGAGGAATTTCATTCTTTAATAAATCGTCAAGAGAAATATTGAAAATATTTGAAAGTTTTAAAACAATATTGATTTCAGGGATGGATTTATCTGATTCCCATTTGGAAACGGATTGTCTTGAAACCTCCAGTTTTTCTGAAAGTTGCTCTTGAGAAATTTTCATTGCGGTGCGGAGAATAGAAATTTTTTGTCCTAATGTCATATATATGACCTCCTTTTACAAATACCAATTCTAATATAGTATTTACACACCGTCAAGCAATTATTGTAAACAACTTTTTGTCAACCGTTGGTTGCCAAAACAAAAAAACCGCGTATTTACGCGGTTTTTGTCATTTTAGCAAAGTTTACGAATTTTAATTTCCTATATAATCCACATCTAAAGTGATAACACAACAGTAGGTTTCGTTTATTTCTTTTGCCAATTCTTCGATTTTTTCAGTTGTTTCTTCCTTTGAAAGTTTAAGGTCTGAAGGGACGACTACGTCGAAAATCAGATTTGTACGGTTTTTGGCGGTAGGTGTCATACGAAAATCGTGAAGGGTCATAGCGGGGTGGATGTTTTTAATGGCATCGGCCATATCGTTTCTCGCTTTAGAAACTACCTCGTTATCCGTATCAATTGGGTCCATGTGGATAACAAGTTCAACGCCCGTTTTCTCACACACCAATTTTTCACAGTTATCTATTTGCTCGTGACATTCTACGATATTTATATTGTATGGCACCTCAACATGTACGGAGGCAATTTGACGGCCTGGGCCGTAGTTATGGACTATCAAATCGTGAATTCCTATAAAGTCCTGAAAGGAGAGGATAGTATCTTCAATTTCTTTAATGAGTTCTTTATCTGGCGGACCGCCTAAAAGTCGGTCTGTGGTATCCTTCGCAGAGGTTAACCCTGAATGGATAATAAATAGGGAAACCAAAAGAGCCATAACAGCATCAAGATTAAAGGGTAAAGTCCAAACATTACTAATTAAGCAAGATATAAGAATTGCTGAAGTGGTAACCACATCATTTATAGAATCTTTTGCGGTGGCTATGAGGGCGGTAGAATCTATCTTCTTGCCGATTCTTCGGTTAAAAAAGAACATCCAGAGCTTTATAATGATAGAAATGCTCAGAATAATAATTGTCCATATATCATAAATGGGTGCAGTACCACCCATAATAAGTGTTTTAGCGGAACTGAATAGCAAATTTCCACCAACTATAAGAATAAGCACCGAAATAATAAAGGCGGACATATATTCAATTCTGCCGTGACCGAAGGGATGGTCGCGGTCGGCGGGTTTACCAGAGAGTTTAAAACCGATTAGTGATATGACCGATGAGCCCATATCCGATAGATTATTAAGTCCGTCGGCAACAATGGAAATACTTTTAAGGATAACACCTATTATAATCTTCATAAGACAAAGTAGGGTATTGCAGATAATGCCCGTAATGCTTGCGAGATTACCGTAAGCGTTACGGACATTTTTGTCTTTAGTGTTATCCCTGTTCTTAATGAATAATTTAGTAAGAAGGGATGTCATATTAAAATTTTGCTCCTTTTGCGCCTTTACTGCCGAAAGAAATTCCAGAAAGAATATTTGTTTCTATGGTAAAGGTGAGATTATCGCGATTTCTTTGTCTTCTGAAGGCGATATCTACAAGGCGGTCGAGCATATCGGTATATTTAAGGCCTGTAGCTTCCCATAAATAGAAGGCAAGAGAGCCGGGGATGGTATTGATTTCGTTGGCGTAAACCTTATCGGTAGCCGTATCGTAAAGATAATCTATACGAACAACCCCCGAAGCGCCTATGGTCTTAAAGATATCGCAGGAAAGTTTTTTGATTTCTGCCGCCTTTTCGTCGCTTATATCAGCAGGTATTTTTCTGCCTAAAGATGCCATACCCTTACTTGCGCCCTCGCTTTTGCCGCCGCCTTTATATTTATCGTCGTAGGAAAGGATTTCATCGTGCATAAAGGGTTCTTCGCAAACACTGGCTTCGCAGTTGTCAGCATCGCCTAAAACCGAGCAGTTGATTTCTCTTAAATTCTCCACTGCTTTTTCAAGAAGGATTCTATCGGTGAAGGAGAAGGCGAGAGAAATTGCATCGGCAAGTTCGTTTTCGGTTTTAACTTTGGATATACCAACACTTGAGCCTAAATTTACAGGTTTTACAATAAGAGGAAATCCTACTTCGTTTTTGATTTTATTTATGAAACTTTCTGTGTTAAGGGCATATTCCTTGGCTCTTACGGTGATATAATCAAGAACTGGAAGACCTGCATTTTTAAGCACATCCTTAAATGCCGCCTTATCCATTCCCACTGCGGCGGAAAGAACATCGCAACTGATATAAGGAAGACCCAAAAACTCAAAATAACCTGCCATAGTGCCATCTTCACAGTTGGTGCCGTGAACAATGGGGAAAGCAAGATTTATTTCTATATCCTTCTTCTTTTTGAAAAGAGAGCCATCAAGGAAGTGCATAAATACGCCTTCCTTTTCCTTTATAAAGGTTACTCTATCGCAAGTTTTTATGAGTCCCTCAAGGTTAGAATAATTTTCTATTTCTAAAAGGGCTTCACCGCTATACATTGAGCTGTCTTTAGCAACATAAACGGGGGTAACATCGTATTTTTCACGGTTTATAGAGTGCATTGCCTGAACGGCAGAAATAATAGAAACTTCATGCTCAACCGAGCGGCAACCGAAAAATACGGCAATATTTGTTTTCATAAAAAAACCTCTTTAATTTAAGTAGTTATCGGGTAAATCGTTTTCTATCAAGAGAACGCTGTTACTATGGAGTTTTGTGCGGTAGATATCCAGCGCTTCTTTAAAGCTATTTGCTATATAAAGATTATCTTTGTTAAAATCCGTAGTGTCAATGGCGTTGCGCATAGGCACGGAACGGTTTTTACCCACAAGGATAATTATATCACAGAATTTTGCGGCGGCAAGACCTAAACTGAAGTTACTTTCATATTCCTTTTCGCCAAGCTCAATTAGACCTGGGGTAATAATAACCTTCTTCATACCCTCAAAGGAGCCGAGAATATTAACGGCTTCAAGACAACCTACGGGGTTTGAATTATAAGCATCGTCAATTAAAAGTGAGCCTTTTTCGAAGGATTTAAGTTCTAAGCGGTGTTCGGTAGGTTTAAGTGAGGATATAGCGAAGGCAATATCTTCGTGATTTACACCCAATATATAAGCAAGCGCTGCAGCGGCAACGATATCAGCAACCGAATGTTTGCCGAGAAGGCGGGTAGTAACATTTATCTTTTCACCGTCAAGATTTAAAGTGAATGTTGAGCCGCTTGCCGAATATTTAATATTTTCTGCAAAATATTTACTGCCCTCACCGAAGGTAATAACATCGGTGCGGTCGCCTATTCGGTTTTTAATTTCTTCACATTCGCCGTTAACGAGGCATTTGCCCGAAACCTTACCAACTGCATCGGCCAGTTCAAACTTGGTTTTAAAAACATTGTCTACGCTTTTGAAGGTATCAAGATGTTGGGGTCCAACCGAGGTTATAATAGCGTGGGCGGGATGAACGATATCGCAAATTTCTTTAATATCACCTATATTTTTAGCCCCCATTTCACAGACAAAAATCTGGGTTTGGGGTTTTAGGTGTTCTCTTATAGTTCTAACAACACCCATAGGGGTATTGAAGCTTTGCGGAGTGCAAAGGGTATTATATTTTTCACTTAAAATTCGGGTTAATATAAACTTGGTAGTGGTTTTGCCGTAACTACCCGTAATGCCGATGACCGTAAGTCCCTTTTGCTTTTTAAGGATTTTTTTAGCATCGGCAACATACCATTTCCCAAAACACCATTCGATAGGTTTGGTTAAAGCCCAGATAAGAAGGGTGAGAAGGGGAGAAACTACTCCCAAAACAACAGAAAGAATTACACAGAAGGTAAACTTTCTGAAATCCATGGCGAAAAGCACCGAAAGGGCTATAAATATAATGAGAGCGGCGCCGAAAAGTCGCTTTACTCTGCCTGTAAACGCAAGTTTTTTAATGGATTTTTTCTGAACATTTACCGCATCTGCAACTTTCCAAGCGGCAAAAATTCCCAAAAGACCTGCCTCGGCGAAATAAAGACGGGTAGCAAAAAGTAATGATGCTACACAGAAAACAAAGGTGTTAAGGGTAAGTTCAGTGGAAAAAGAGTTTAAAACCCATTTCATATATCTTGAGGGGAAATATGAATTCTGCTGTAGCATTTGAAGTTGTTTTACAAGGGAGAAAATTCCTCCCACTGCAGAAAATAAAAGTATAAGGGAAACTGCTAATAATTCAAGTTCCATAAAAATTTCCTCTATTAATTAATGAATAAAACTTCGAAGAATTGCGTGGGCCTCGTAGGGCTTTTCACAGAATGAGTAATGACCTGTACCCTTAATCACACAAAGTCCTGCATCGGGAATAAGTTTTTCCAAAATCTTAGCGTCTGCAAGGGGAGTTGCCGTATCATTTTCACCCCAAATAAGAAGGGTGGGACAACTTATATTATGAACAATATCCCTTAAATCTGTATTAACAAGGGATACCATAGTATTACGAAGAACAGGGGGAGCGGAATTATAATCGGCAGAGCCGTAGTGAGCTCTGGCTTTATTAAGAAGACCTTCCGACTTGTCTTTAATAAGTGGCAAGGTGAGGACTTTTTTAATTGCTTTAAAACTTTTTGCTCTTATTTTTTGTTTGAAGGTTTTTTTAGGAATAAGTCCCGCAGAGTCAAGCAAAACAATTTTAGGGGGCGAGAGAAGTTTATCCCCCGCAAGTTTTAAAATTACACGGCCGCCGTGGGAGTGACCTATAAGTATGGGATTTTCAAGCCCCACCTCTTTAATGAATTTAATAACAAGGTCGCAATAATCATCAAGAGTCCAAGGTTTTTCCATAGTGTCACTATTACCGCAACCGGGGAAATTAAGGGCTACAAGGCGGCATCTATCTTCAAGGGCAGACATAACCCCTTTATAAACATCAAAGGAGGAGCCCCAACCGTGTAAAAGTAAAACGGGTATACCGTTTCCCTTTTCGGTATATTCAATATTAAGTCCGTCAATATTAACAACCATTGTGGGTATTCCGCCTTTCATAAAATCATAGTTACGATTATTATACCAAACATTTCTAAAAAAGAAAAGAGTTTTTAATAAATAATATTATTATACTTACGCGGTAAGAATATTAAGGGTGATAAAATGAAGGAAAAATCGAAAAATTTCTTAAATAATACCTTTAAAGGTGCCCTCATAGGCATTGTAAACGGTTGCTTTGGCGCAGGTGGAGGAATGCTGGCTGTACCCCTTCTTAAAAAGGGCGGCATGGAGGTAAAAGAAAGCCACGCTAACGCCGTGGCGGTAATACTGCCCATAACCGTTATAAGCGGAATTATTTATTTGTGGAAAGGGTATGTGAGTTTTTCTGATGCATTGCCCTTTATTCCCGCGGGAGTAATCGGTTCTGTTTTAGGTACTCTGATTTTAAAGAAAATTTCACCCTTCTGGCTTAAAAGAATATTCGGCGGATTTATGGTTTATGCAGGCATCCGCCTGATTTTGCGATGAATATGGGCGCCCTTTTAGCAGGGCTTTTATCGGGAATTATAGGCGGAATGGGCCTTGGTGGCGGCGCGGTGCTGATTATTTATCTAACCGTTTTTAAGGAAACTGAGCAACTGACGGCGCAGGGAATAAATCTGCTCTTTTTTGTCCCCATCGCCCTTACTGCGCTTTGTATTTATGCATTTAAAAAACAGATAAAATGGAAAATAGTGTTGCCTTTGGCTCTCGGCGGAATTTTAGGGGCGGTTGGAGGAATATTTCTTGCCGATTTTATAGGTGGGGTGTGGACAGCACGACTTTTTGGCGGTTTTATAACTCTTTTGGGACTCAAAGAAATATTTTTTACAAAGAAACCTTGCAAGTAACACGGTGGGATGTTATAATAAAAAACGAATAAATGTTCGCAAGGAGAAAGAGTTATGTCAAAAACCCCGCTCACGCAAAAACAAAGCGATGTTTATAACTATCTAGTTAAACAGATGTCAAAGGGAATTCCCCCCACAGTCAGAGAAATCTGCAATGCTACGGGAATTAAATCCACCTCTACGGTACACGGCATTTTAGGTGTACTTGAGGAGGAGGGTTACATAACGAGAAATGCGGGTTATTCAAGAGCCATAAAAATTGATAGCGGCTATGATTCTGCTATGGTGCCACTTGTGGGCAAGGTTACGGCGGGTCAACCAATACTTGCTGTGGAGCAGATAGAGGATTATATACCTTATCCTACCAAAAATTCCGAAGGCCTTTTTGCCCTTAAGGTATCGGGACTCAGTATGAAAAATGCGGGAATTTTAGATGGGGATATCGTGGTTGCAGATAAAAACTCTCCTTGCAAAAACGGGGATATTATCATCGGTATGGACGGAGATGAAGCCACCGTTAAGCGTCTTAGTATAGATAAAAACGGCAGCATTGTATTCCTTCCCGAAAACCCTGATTTTGAGCCTATTCACCCCG
This sequence comes from Acutalibacteraceae bacterium, assembly GCA_045648365.1. Classification (GTDB taxonomy): domain Bacteria; phylum Bacillota; class Clostridia; order Oscillospirales; family Acutalibacteraceae; genus UBA737. The sequence goes on along the minus strand of JAZRNX010000010.1, from coordinate 20,752 downwards.
AAAAACCATCGGTGCTCGGCAAGGTAATCGGCAGTTACAGAAAGTATTGAAAAGGGTAGTATTATATGTTAAAATATGTAGAGATTTTTACCGATGGCGCTTGTTCGGGTAACCCAGGCCCTGGGGGTTGGGGAGCTATTCTCCGTTACGGCGATAAAGAAAAAGAGCTTTCTGGCGGTGAAAAGGAAACCACCAATAACCGAATGGAGCTTACGGCGGTCATTAAAGCCCTTTCCGCCCTTAAAGAACCCTGTAAGGTTCGACTCGTCACCGATTCAAAATATGTGGCAGACGGTGTCACTAAAGGTTGGGCGGAATCCTGGCGTAAAAACAATTGGCGTAAGGCGGATAAAAAACCTGCTTTAAACCCTGATTTATGGGAAAAGTTACTTGATTTAATTAAAACCCACGAGGTTACTATTGACTGGGTTAAGGGTCACGCGGGTCACCCTGAAAATGAGCGTTGCGACCAACTGGCAGTTAATTTTTATAAATCCCTATGAGGCAAAGTAAATGGATAGAAAGAAAAAAATAAGATTTTTGGTTGAAGGGGCATTGATTGCCGCCTTTTATGCAGGACTTACCCTTGCGGGAATAGGTTTTTCCTATGGCTCGGTGCAGTTCAGAATAGCCGAGATTTTAACTGTGCTTCCCATTTTCACCCCTGCGGCAATTCCCGGTCTTACGGTGGGGTGCTTTATAGCAAACATAGCGTCTTTTAACGCTATGGATATGATTTTCGGCACATTTGCTACCCTTTTAGCTGCGGTTACCACCTATGTTTTAAGAAAAGTGGCTATAAAAGGAATTCCCTTCCTTTCACTTTTATCACCCGTATTTTTTAATGCGATTATAATCGGGGCAGAATTATATCTTTTAAGCGCTACGCCTTGGGGCTTTGGACTCACTGCCCTTTCCATAGGAATAAGCGAGTTTGTTATTTGCGTACTCCTTGGTATACCAATGGTTTTACTGCTTAAAAAGTATAATATTTTCGATAGAAAAGATATAAAAAAATAAAATTTTGAGGAGTTTTTATGAACTTTACACCTGTTGACAATATGGGCAGAGTCGAGGGCTATTGCCTTGTTAAATCGGTCGAGCAGAAAACCTCATCCAAAGGGGATACATATTTAGATTTTACCCTCGGAGATAAGGATGGGGAAATCAACGGAAAACTTTGGCGTTATACATCTGCTGAGCACGGCGAATATAGAAATAATGATTTGGTAAAAATAAGAGGTACTATATCTCAATATAACGGAGCAGACCAGTTAAGAATTGAGCGTATCCGTCACTGCATCGAGCAGGATAATGTAACTATGGAGGATTTTGTTCAGTCAGTAGCATATTCTTCCCTTGATATGTATAATGAACTTATGTCTATTGCGGGAGATTTTTCTGACCAAAGTCTTAAGAAACTAGTTACAGCCATATATGAAGATAATCGCGAGGCTCTTTTATATTGGCCTGCCGCATATAAGCTTCATCACGCCCTTCGCGGCGGACTTTTAATGCACACACTATCAATAGTCCGCCTTGCTGAAATGGTATGCGAGGTTTATCCCTTTGTGGATAAGGATTTGCTTCTTACGGGGGCTATGCTTCACGATATTTCCAAACTTGAGGAATTTGTTGTAAATGAGGCAGGGGTTGCGGAAAATTATTCCGTAGAAGGCAACCTTTTAGGCCACTTGGCTATGGGCGCAGTTAAGATAGAGAAATATGCCGAGAGGTTAGGTATTGACCGCAAAACCACAATGCTCGTAGAGCATATGATTTTATCCCACCACGGCGAACCCGATTTCGGCGCCGCCGTAAGACCTATGTTTATAGAGGCTGAACTGCTTTCGCAACTTGACCTTATGGATTCGAGAGTTTATGAGATGAGAGAGGCCGTAGAAGGTCTTAATGCAGATGATTTTTCTGCGCGTCTGTGGGCTCTTGATAACCGCAAACTCTATAACCACGACCGCGTAGATTTAAAAGAAGACCCTAAATTATTCTAATATTGAAAGGAATTAAAAGAAATGAAAATCACAAAAGATATGCTTATAGGCGATGTACTGGATATGGATAGAGGCGCCGCAACCTACTTTTTTGAGATAGGTATGCACTGCCTCGGTTGTCCCGCTTCAAGAGGCGAAACCATTGAGCAGGCTTGTAATGTTCATGGTACTGACTGTGACGCATTACTTTTAAAACTCAACGCGTTTTTTGCCGATAAATAATGAAACCTCTGAGTCAGCGGCTTTCCCTTTTATTATCATTTGCGGAGGAAGGCAAGAATATCTGCGATGTGGGAACAGACCACGGATATCTTTCGGCCGCCCTTTCCCTTTCGGGTAAGTACGGTAAAATCACCGCAACGGATATAAATGAAAAGCCCCTTATGAATGCCCGTAAAAACCTAGAAAAATTAGGTGTTAAAAATGTAAAGCTCGTTCTTTGTGACGGGCTTTCGGGCGTTTCAAGGGTTGATGCGGATAATGTTATTATTGCAGGTATGGGCGGAGAGGTAATATGGGGAATTATTGAGCGAACGCCCTTTTTGAAAGATGAGAGGGTAAAACTCATTCTGCAACCCACAACTGCCGCCTCATTTTTAAGAGAAAAATTATATAAAAACGGATTTTATGCCGAAAAAGAAGAATCGGTAACTGAAAACGGTAAAATATATTCCGTTATGGCTGTGAGATATGATGGGGAAGAGCGGATGATATCTCCTACCCAAAAGCGAATAGGCATACTAGGTCCCACCACGCCACAAAACATTTCCTACATAGAAAAACAATATAACATTGTAAATAAAAAAGCCTTTGATTTAAAAAATATTGAGGGCAAGGAAGAAGAATATAACGAGGCGCTAGGTATCGCCTCACAAATTAAAAAGATTCTGGAGGCAAGAAATGGCGCTTGATGGCGGATTTATTAGAAAACTTACGTCCGAACTAAACGCGGCCGTAGATTGTCATATTGATAAAGCGTACCAACCGTCTAAAGACGAGTTGGTTTTCTTGTTGCGCAAAAAAGGTTTTGCGCGGAAGCTCTTAATTAGTGCAAGGCCTAACTCGGCTCGGGTGAATTTCACCGAAGAAAAGTATGAAAATCCAGCCGTTCCCCCTAATTTCTGTATGCTTGTGCGAAAGCATTTTGGCGGCGCAAAACTTATAAGTGTTCACCAACAGGGATTTGAAAGAATAATAGAGTTCACCTTCGAATCGTCAAACGAAATGGGCGATAGAGTAGAACTTAAAATTATTTGCGAACTTATAGGAAATCAAAGCAATATTATTTTGGTTTCGGATGAGGGGAAAATTATCGACGCAGTCCGCCGCAGTGATATTGAAACGGCAAAACGAATTATCTGGCCCGGCGCTAAATATGAATATCCAGAATCTCTCTCTAAAAAAGATATAACCGAAATTTCTGCCGAAGAAATAGTCGAACTTATTAAATCTCTCCCCGAGATGCCATTGTGGAAGGCGATTTTATCGGTGGCCGACGGAATGTCACCCCTTGTATGCAGAGAGATTGAATTTTCGGCCTTCGGCAAAGAAATTTTAAATACCGAAATTCAGGATGAAAAGCCACTTATATTTGCTATAAACGATATAAAAACCGCACTCTTAGAGGGCGGTAAACCTGTTATGCTTCTGGATGAGAACTCTGCGCCTAAAGATTTTTCGTTTTATCCTATAAAACAATACGGAAATTACTACAAACTCAAAGAATTTAATTCGTATAGCGAACTTCTCGATTCTTTTTATAGCGGTAGAGATAATTTAAACCGAATCGGTAAGGCATCTGGGGAACTCACCCGCCTTGTAAATAATCTTATAACAAGGGCAAATAAAAGATTGAATCTTCGCCTTAAAGAACTGGAAGAATGTAAAAACCGTGAACATTTAAGGATATACGGCGAACTGATTAAAGCCAATATTCATCTTATTTCTGCGGGAACACCCGTAGCGCGAGTGCCTAATTTTTATGACGAGAATATGGCAGAAATAGAAATCCCTCTCGATGTTACCTTAAGCCCTCAAAACAATGCGGCAAAATATTTTAAAGAATATAAAAAAAGTTATTCTGCCGAACAATCTTTAACGGCGCTTACCGAGAAGGACAGAGAGGAGATAAAGTATCTCCAAACGGTGCTTTTAGGACTTTCAAAATGTGAAAAAACTGCCCATATAGCCGAAATTCGCGAAGAACTCACCGAGGCAGGTTATATAAAGGAAAAAGGGCCAAATTTCCGCAAAAAACCTTCTTCGCCCAAAATCGAAGAATTTATAAGTCCTGATGGTTTTAAAGTCCTTCTTGGTAAAAATAATATTCAAAATGATTATATTACCACCAAAATTGCCGATAAAACGGATATGTGGTTTCATACAAAAGAAATCCACGGCTCACATGTTTTGGTAAAAACCGAAGGCAAGGAACTACCAGAAAGCACTATTGTTTTTGCCGCAACCTTAGCCGCAAAAAACAGTAAAGCCAAAGAATCTTCCAATGTACCTGTGGATTATACACCCGTTAAATATGTGAAAAAGCCTTCAGGTGCAAAACCCGGTATTGTTATATATACCACCAATAAAACCGTTTTTGTAAATCCAATAGAAAAGGAGAATTCAGTATGAGAATAGGTGTATCTACATCGTGCTTTTACCCGACACTTACCGAAGAATCCTTAAAATTAGTGGGTGAAAACGGGATTAAAACTACCGAAATATTTTTTAATGCAAACTGTGAACTTGAAAAATCGTTTGTTAAGAAATTAAAAAGTATTAAAGATTATTACGGCATTGATGTAGTGTCGTTGCATCCTACTATGTCTCTTGCAGAATCCTATGTGTTTTTTGCGGGATACGAGCGGAGATTTAAAGAGGGCATAGAACTTTATAAGCGTTATGCCGATGCTGCAAAAGAACTGGGCGCTAAATATATTATTATGCATGGCGGAAAACCTAATAAATTTATGACAAATGAGGAATATTGCCATAAATTTTTTGAGTTATCAAGTGCTTTAAAAGAAGACGGCGCTATGCTTTTGCAGGAAAATGTTGTGCTTTTCAGAGCTGGAGACCTTGATTATCTAAAACTCATGGTTAAAACGCTGGGAAAAGACGCCAATATCTGTCTTGATATCAAGCAGTCCATAAGAGGCGGTTATTCGCCTTTCGATGTGGTAGCTAGCGTAGGCGAAAATATCCGCCATATCCACATTAGTGATAATAGCGAAAAGGGCGATTGCCTTTTGCCATCAAATGGCACATTTGATTTTAATAAACTTTTCTGCGAAGTCGAAAAGAAAGGGTATAAAGGCGACGCTATTATTGAGGTTTATGATTTTTGTTATAAGGATAAAAGCGAGGTGTTTGAAAGCGCCCGTTTTATAGAAAATAATATACTTGCAAAAACAAAACTATAGTGATATAATTATTAGGATAAAATTAAGAATTGAAAAGGAGATAGTTATGAAAAAGTGGACCGTAGTTTATCTTTTTGAGTTTGCCTGGAAAAGAATCTGGGCGCTTATATGTGCGGCAATAATATGCGCAGCGGCAACATTTTCATATTGTTATTTTGTAGCAACTCCCCGATATACTGCAACTGCATCGGTAATGGTTACCAACGGTGCGATAGTAGATAATAATGTTGGTTATGAAAAGGTTCAGGGCACTGATATTTCGGCATCTCTGTCTTTAAGCAATACGGTTGTAGACCTTCTTAACACACCTGATATCTATAAAACTCTCGCTCAAAAGCTCGGCAATAAGTATACATATTCACAGCTTAAAGGAATGATTGGCGCTGAGCGCAAAGGTGACGAAACTCTCATTATAAATGTTAGCGCTACCACCATTGAACCTAGCGAATCTATAAGAATAGTAAATTCTTATGCTGCTTTAGTTCCCGAGTATATAAATAAATTTGTTCCTTATTCAAACGTTTTGGTTGCTGCCGAGGCAGATAATGCCCGTAAGGCATTCCCAAATACTGTAAGAGTTACCATTATCGCAGCTTTTGCAGGAGCAATTCTTCTCTATGTGGCTCTCTTTATTGCAGAAGATTTGAATAAAACGGTTGATAGCCAAAACGAATTTGTTGAAACATATAAGATTCCGCTTTTAGGTACCGTGCCCGATTTCGAAGGAAGCGGTAATGACGCTTATTATGCGAAGGGAGGAAGCCGATATGGAAACTAATAAAAAGGTTCAGGAACACGGCGATATTAAAAATTCTAAAGTTCCCTTTGCGGTAGCGGAAGCATATAAATCTATAAGAACAAACCTTATGTTCTTGCTTAACAAGAAGATGGGAAATGTAGTTACGGTTTCAGGCTCTGATATAAGCGAGGGTAAATCTACAACCGCAGTTAATATGGCTATTGCCTTTTCTCAACTCGGCGATAAGATTTTGCTTATTGATGGGGATTTGCGCCGTTCTTCAATTCACAAGAAAACTAAACTAGATAACGAAAAAGGCCTTTCCGATATTCTTGGAGGTTTTGCGGAATTTGAGGATGCAGTAAAGACAGTAAATCCAAATCTTGATGTTTTGACTTCGGGTCATCAGGCGCCCAACCCTTCAGAACTTTTGGGTTCTGCAAGATATGAAGCTCTCATAAACGAACTCAAAGAGAAATATGTTTACATTATAATTGATACTCCGCCTGTTAATGTGGTTTCCGATGCTTTGATAGTTGCGCCTAAAAGTGATGGCGTTGTATTGGTAGTTCGCGATAAATTTACAATGAGCGATGCTCTCAAAAAAGCTATTGAAGCCTTTGAGTTTGCCAATGTTAAGGTTCTTGGCGCAGTAATGAATGCGGCAGGAGCCAAGAGCAAAAAAAGTTATTATAAAAAATACCGTAAAAATTATAACGGTTAAAATTTTAAAAGGGGATGTCGGCGTTCGAACATCCCCTTTTTTAAAAAAAGGAAGGTGATAAAAATGAGATTTATGGATATCCATTCCCACATTTTGCCTGGGATTGATGATGGGGCAAAAGATGTAGAAGAATCGTTACAACTCCTCGGGATGCTTAAAGAGCAAGGGGTTACAGATGTGGTTTTAACACCTCATTTTTATCCCCATTTTATGAACGATGAAGAATTTTTTGCGTTGCGTAAGAAAGCGGAGGAGAAACTCAATTCTGCGGTTTTAGGTAAAAACCTACCTCACCTTCATATAGGTTGCGAATTTTATTATTTTGACCATATGGGTACCATAGGTGATATAAAATTTTTCACTTTGGGAAAATCTCCGTATATTCTTTTAGAACTCGTTATGTCATCCATGACGGATACTGTGGTAGAAACCATTGAAAATCTTTGCAAAATGGGATACATACCTGTTTTCGCCCATATTGAAAGATATTTTGGTTGCAAAAAAATTCGAAGAATTTTGAAATTTATAAAAGAGGGCAAGTGTTTAGCTCAGGTAAATGCTTCGTCGGTTGTAGCTGGAAATCAAAGAAAAATATTTAAACTTATTAAAAAAGGGTATATTTATATTTTGGGAAGCGATACCCATTCGGTGAAAAACCGTCCGCCTTATATGGCCGAGGCCCTTGATGTTATTGCCGAAAATTGCGGTGAAAATTATAGGAGACAACTTTTAATAAACTCTGATAAATTGTGCAAAAAAATTTTTGGTGACCAAGATGAAAAGTAATACTGTAAATATAAAAACCCAGGGTGAACTCATTTATATAACCTTTCCGAAACTTGAAAACTGCGGCGCGGTAAAACATGCCTTTACCACTAAAATGGGCGGCGTGAGCAGTGGGTATTTTTCTTCGATGAATATGAGTTTTAGCAAGGGTGAGCCTCGTGAAGCAACCACTGAAAATTACAGAAGAATTTTAGATGCCATCGGCAGCGACCTAACACATTTGGTTTTAAGCCATCAAACCCATACCGATAATCTGAAAACCGTAACTAAGGAGCATTTGGGTACGGGGTTTACCAAGCCTTCATTTACCGATATTGACGGACTCGTAACAAATGAAAAGGGAATAACCCTTGTAACCCAGTATGCCGATTGTACACCTCTCATGTTCTGTGACCCTGTAAAAAAGGTTATAGCCACATCTCATTCGGGTTGGAGAGGTACCGTAAAGCAAATAGGCGCAAAAACTGTTTATAAAATGGTGAATGAGTTTGGATGTAAAGCAGAAGATATCATAGCCGCCATCGGTCCTTGTGTGTGCAAGGATTGTTACGAAGTGGATGACCCCGTTTTAGAGGCTTTCAAAAAAACCGATATTGATTTGGATGGAGTATTTACTCCCGCCCGTCAAGGCCACTATAAATTAGACCTTCGCCTTGCTAATGAAAAAATACTTTTAAAAGCGGGTATAAGGAAAGAAAATATAGATATCGCAGATATTTGCACCTGCTGCTGTAGCGATTATCTTTATTCCCATAGAGTGATGGGCGAAAAGCGCGGGAATTTAGCCGCAATAATAGAACTAAAATAAAAAGAACTGTGATAAAATCACAGTTCTTTTTGTTCGCATCGAAATTCATTAGGTGTTATGCCGTAACGCTTTTTAAATCTTCTCATGAAATTTGAATAATCTTTAAATCCTGATAAATGGGCGATTTCTATTGTGCTCATTTCGGTGGATTTTAAAAGTTTTAAGGCGTAATCAAAGCGGATATTATCAAGATAACTTTTAAAGCTCATTCCCACGGTTTCTTTAAAATATGTGCATAAATAAACCGAGGAAATGCCAAGATGCTTTGCAACAGACTCTAATGTGATTTCAAAGCCGATGTTGCCCGATATGTATATTAGAGCTTTTCGGATATGATTGTTGCCCATTGGTGTGTATTCGGGAGAAATCTTTGCAATCTTTTGAAGAATGCAGGATAAAAGGCATTTTTCATAGGATTCATTATGTTCTCGATGGGCAAAAATGAGTTCTCTAAAATATGTGTGCATGACCTCGCGGTCGTCGCCTAAAAGTTTTATTGCCACGGGGGCGGTTGTATCTACAAAAAGGTCCATACCAAGTTCCGTAAACACATCAAAGTTAAAGGCTATATTTATAAGGCGGAAGGGTTTATCAGTGTTTAAAACATGAAAGGAAGCGGGTGTGGTGAAAAATAGCATATCCCGTTCCATAGTATAACCGATATTATCCACCTCGTAGGTGCCGCTACCCGATAATATGAATTCTATTTCAAAATATTCGTGACGGTGAAGTTCGCAGTTGCACCGTTCGTCGTGAAGATAGGCAGTTATGGAATATTCTCTTAAAGATTCTTTATTGGTGAAAAATTTCATATTATCACTTCCTTCGAAATTATTATACATTATATATTAAAAAGCAATAGAAATGATAAAAAATGCTCCTGAAATTTCAGGAGCATTTTAATTATTCATCACTGTTTAATTTATAGGAAAGAGTCATCAAACTGTCACCAAAGTGCATATTCTCTACTGTGATTTGCGGATACTCGGTGCCAAAATCATAGTGACTGAAATTCCATATACCTTTAATTCCAAGCTTGGATAGTTGGTCGGCTATAGCCTTAGCTTGTTCCTTGGGTATACAAAGAACGGCGGCGGTAGGCTTATTTTCCCGACAAAATTCATCAAGATTAGATATGTTCCTGATAGGCATATTTCTTACTACCTGACCAATAAGTGCTTCCTTACGGTCGAATATACCTATTAAACTAAAGCCCAAAGACTCAAAACTTATATGTTGCGCAACGGCTCTGCCCAAATTTCCCGCACCTATTAATATAATACTATCTCTGCGGTCAAGACCGAGAATTTTTCCGATTTCTTCACGGAGAAGTTCTACATTATATCCGTAACCCTGCTGACCGAAACCACCGAAACAGTTAAGGTCTTGTCTTATCTGACTTGCAGTAAATCCCATTTTTTCGGAAAGCTGTCTGGAAGAAATTCTGGTAACGCCCTCGTTTTTGAGTTCGCCTAAAAATCGATAGTATCGGGGTAATCGTTTAATAACCGAATCGGAAATGCCGTTAAACTGCATCCTTATCACCCGTTTCATTTTTTATTACACAACAATTCTATTACTTTGATAAAAAAATGTCAAGAAAATTTAAAAAAAGTATTGACAAATAGAAAAAGATATGTATAATAAAATCAGTAATCATTACTAATTTAGGAGAAGGCGATGAGAAATTACTCGAAGCAGCGAGAGGCAATATTAAAGGTATTGCGAAATTCAAAATCTCATCCCACCGCCTCGCAGGTGTACGATGAAGTGCGAAAAGAGATACCTAATATAAGTTTAGGCACCGTATATCGTAATCTGGCGGTTTTGGTGGAGGATGGCGAAATTATAAGTGTTGTGGTAGGTGATGGAAACGACCATTTTGACGGCGATAATTCCTTCCATCTGCATCTGCACTGTAAAAAATGCGGCTCTATTACCGATGTGCCTGTGGATGATAAAACCCTTGAGGTTATGTCAGGTAAAGAAGGTTTTTGCATAGAAAACGCTGTTTGTGTAGTTTACGGAATTTGCCGTAACTGTAATGGTAAATGATTTAAAATTGTCAAAAAATCTATATTAAATTTTTTCGGAGGTCATTTATTATGAAAAAGCATGTATGTCTAATTTGCGGTTATGTTCACGAGGGAGATAGCGCACCAAGCGAGTGCCCCATTTGTCACGCTCCCGCTTCTAAATTCCAAGAGCAGTCCGGTGAAAAAACTTGGGCAGCAGAGCATGTTGTAGGTATTGCTAAAGGCGTTGATGAGAGAATTATTGAAGGTCTTCGCGAAAACTTTAACGGCGAGTGCTGTGAGGTAGGTATGTATCTTGCTATGGCTCGTGTAGCTCATAGAGAAGGCTACCCCGAAATTGGTCTCTATTGGGAAAAAGCTGCTTATGAAGAGGCAGAACACGCTTCTAAATTCGCTGAACTTTTAGGTGAAGTTGTAACTGATTCTACCAAGAAAAACCTCGAAATGCGTGTAGATGCTGAAAACGGCGCTACACTCGGCAAATTCGAACTTGCTAAACTTGCTAAAGAATTAGGCCTTGATGCTATCCATGATACCGTTCATGAAATGGCTCGCGATGAAGCCCGTCACGGCAAGGCATTTGAGGGCCTTTTGGAGCGTTACTTTCGCGGATAATAACAAAATAGATTTATCGGCCTATCATAAATTAAGTTACGGCTTATTCGTGGTAACGGCAAAAGATAAAGATAAGGATAACGGATGCATTTCCAATACGGCTATTCAAGTGGCTTTAGGGCCGGACCGTATGGCTGTATCTTTGCAAAATAACAGCTTAACTAAAGAAATTATCGAAAAAACGGGTCGGCTTAATATCTGTGTTCTTACCGATGATGTACCCTTTGATGTTATAAAGCATTTTGGTATGCAGTCGGGTAGAGATGTGGATAAATTCGCGAATTGCGAAGCGGATTTCCGTATGTCAAACGGCATAAAGTATATCCCTAAATACACTAACGCTTGTTTCTCTTTAAAGGTGATTGATAAGACAAATGTGGGAAGTCACACTCTATTTGTCGGGGATGTTACAGAGGCCAAGGTTTTAGGTAACGGTAATTCCTGCACTTATGCTCATTATCATAAAGCTATAAAGCCTAAAAATTGATAAATTTTTCAAGTAATAAAATTAAAAAACATTCAAAAAATAAAAGCAGGAGGGAAACACTATGAAAAAAATATTAGCGATTCTTTTATCCGTGATTTTTATTATGGCGCTCTCTGCCTGCGGCACCAAAGATAACATGGGTGGCGGCGGAAACCAAGGTGAAAACAGCGGTATTATGAGCGGTGAGAATTCAAACGGCTCGGGAGATATGAACGGCGTCGGCGATTCAAGCGGCGGTCAGGGTACCGGAATTCAGAGTTCGGCACAAAATGATGCAAAGCTTAGCGCCGACCAAGCCCTTGATATTGCTCTTAAAGACGCGGGTCTTAAAAAGGCAGATGTTCGTATGATAGAAAATCATCTCGATTACGATAACGGTGTTTTAGTTTACGATATCGATTTTGATTCTAAAACCCATGAATATTCCTATGAAATCAATGCAAAAACTGGTGTGATAGTTGATAGGGATAAAGATATTGAAGATTAATTTTTCATATAAGTTTAAAAACCTCCATACAATTTGTATGGAGGTTTTTTTATGCAGTTTTTAAAAATTTCGGCATTAGTGGTTTTATCGGTTACTGCCCTAATACTTTTGGTGTTGTTTATAAAGAGCAGAAAACCTATAAAATCCATTATTTTAAACGCTTTTTCGGGTATTATGGCATTGATTCTAATAAATCTTACTACCTCTTTTACAGGGATACATGTACCGATAAATTGGTGGTCAGTGACATCCTCTTCGGTACTGGGACTTCCGGGGGTAATAGGACTGATTTTATTGCCCATGATTTTCCTTTAACCTTATTGAAAATATGTTCAAATTCAAAACCGCAAGTAGTATAAAAGCTTGCGGTTTTTTTATTTTAAAATAATTGACTTTGAGGCGGGTATATAGTAAAATATATATAAATATAAATTTATAAGGTTAAGGAAGTGTCGAGATGGAAGCAAAACCCGTATTTAAGCGTTTGCTTTTAAAGCTCAGCGGTGAAGTTCTCGCAGGAGATAAGGGGACCGGTATTGATTTCGATAAGGTTATTGAGGTCTGCGAAAGTGTTAAAAAATGTGTACTGCTTGGCGTAGAGGTAGCCATCGTTGTCGGCGGAGGTAACTTCTGGCGAGGCAGAACTAGCGGTAAAATGGACAGAACAAGAGCTGACCATATGGGAATGCTTGCAACTTCTATAAATGCTTTGGCACTTGCAGATGCGCTCGAGCAGTTAGATGTTACCGCCCGAGTTCAGACCGCTATTGAAATGAGGCAGATAGCTGAGCCGTATATTAGAAATAAAGCTATAAGACATCTTGAAAAAGGAAGAGTAGTAATTTTTGGTTGCGGAACAGGTAATCCTTTCTTCTCCACTGATACGGCAGCTGCTCTCCGTGCGGCAGAAATCGGCGCCGATGTTATTTTTAAAGCCACTAATGTTGACGGTGTTTATGATAGCGACCCGAAACTTAATCCCAACGCTAAAAAATACGATACCCTTTCTCACCATGAGGTACTTGCTAAACAGCTTCATGTTATGGATAGTACCGCCGCATCACTTTGTATGGATAACGATATCGATATCCTTGTATTTAACCTTAACAACCCCGATAATATAGTTAGAGCCGTTTTAGGCGACCACAACGGAACCTTAGTAACTGAAAAGTAGGAGGATTTATTTATGCAGGAACTTATTAAAAATACCGAAGAAAAGATGGGCAAAACTTTAGATGCCCTTGACCGTGAGTACAAAGCGGTAAGAGCTGGCAGAGCAAATGTGTCCGTTCTTGATAAAATCGCTGTTGACTATTACGGCTCCCCTACACCCATTCAGCAGATGGCTGCAGTTTCTGTACCCGAAGCCCGAACTCTTTTAATTCAACCTTGGGATGCTTCAATGCTTCGCGAAATTGAAAAGGCCATTTTAACCTCTGAAATCGGCATTAATCCCCAGAATGACGGTAAGGTTATCCGTCTTAACTTCCCACCCCTTACAGAAGAACGCCGTAAGGATATAGTTAAGGATGTAAGAAGAACTGCTGAAGATTCAAAGGTTTCTATCCGTAATCATCGCCGTGATGCCCTTGATAAATTAAAGGCGCTTAAGAAAAACGGTGAAATCACCGAGGATGATGTTGAGAACGGTGAAAAGAAAATCCAGAACCTCACAGATAAATTCTGCAAAGAGGTTGACGCTCTCGCATCTGTAAAAGAGAAAGAGATTATGGAAATCTAATACTTGAGGCGCATAAGATTTATGCGCCTAATTTTTCCTTATACGAAAGAGGGATTTTATGTTCTTCAGAAAGAAAGCCGTAGAGGATAGAGTACTACCTCAGCATATTGCCATTATTATGGACGGTAACGGCAGATGGGCTAAAAAGCGTTCCTTGCCTAGAATGGCTGGTCACGCCGCAGGCTCCAAAACTTTTAAAGATATAGCGAGATATTGTAATAAAATCGGAATCAAATATCTCACGGTTTACGCTTTCTCAACGGAAAACTGGAAACGGCCTAAAGACGAAGTGGATAATATAATGAATATTTTGAGGGATTATCTTAAAGACACCGAAAACTTTAAAGATGAGAATATCCGCCTTCAGTTTATAGGTGAAAGAGGGCCATTGGCAGATGATATCAAAGAGTTAATGCTAAAGGCGGAGGACGATAGCAAAGATGCTACGGGACTTCATCTTAATATCGCACTTAATTACGGTGGCAGAGATGAAATAGTTCATGCCGTAAGAGATATCGTTAAAAAGGGAATACCCTTTGATGATATAACTGAAGAGGTAATCTCTGAAAATTTATATACCGCAGGCCAACCCGACCCCGATTTCATAATAAGACCAAGTGGAGAATATCGTCTTTCAAATTATCTTATCTGGCAGTCGGCCTATGCAGAATATTGGTTTTCCGATATTCTTTGGCCTGATTTTAAACCCCGCCACTTAGAACAGGCACTTGATGAATTTTCAAAACGCAACCGTCGTTTCGGCGGAGTATAGGAGTGTTAATATATGAAAACCCGTATAATTTCTGGTCTTGTTATAGCCGCAGTGGTAATAGCGCTGCTCATTATAGGCACAACCGTTGCGCCCTTGGTTATAACCGTATTTTTAGGAATACTGGCCGCTATTGCAGTATTTGAGATGCTTTGCAACGCTGCAAAAATTAACGACCTTTTAAGTTTATTATTAGCGTCATTATTCTCTTTGGTTTATGTGTTTTTTAAAGATTCCGCTTTCGCAGATGTGGTAGATAGGAAATTTATTGATACTCAACTTGCGGGTAATCTTGAATCCGGTTGGAAATGGCTCCGCCAGAACTTAGATACACTTTGTTTTGCGATAATCGGCGTGTTTGTTTTATTGGCAGTGGCTTTGATAATTAGAAATCACAAGAAATTTACAATGGGTCAAATTGCCGCATTAGTTGGTATGCCTATTATAATTTCAGGTGCATTTTTGTGTCTGGGAAGTATTATTAATTCCACAAACGGAATATATTATTTATTGCTTCTTATCAATTTCTCATCCGTTTGCGATATGGGCGCATACTTTATCGGAGTTAATTTTGGCACACATAAGCTCTGCCCCGAAATCAGCCCTAAAAAGACGGTTGAGGGAGCTCTTGGCGGAATTTTATCAAGTATCATTGTAAGTTTCATATTAACCCTTATTTTTGGCATTAATAAAGCATATATACTTATTCCCCTTACCGTGCTTTTCTGCATTATCGGTATGATGGGAGATTTATTTGCTTCGGTTATTAAGCGTTCTGTAGGTCTTAAGGATTACGGAAATCTTATACCAGGTCACGGCGGCATACTCGATAGATTTGATAGTATTTTGCTTATCGCCCCCGTGCTTTATATTTTTGTTAAATTCGGAGTGCTTTAATGAAAGAACTTATAATTCTGGGCTCTACAGGGTCTATCGGTACTCAAAGTTTAGAGGTTGCCCGTACTCATAAAATAAGAGTAAGGGCGCTTTCTGCAGGCAGTAACGATAAACTGATGGAACTGCAGGCAAGAGAATTTAAACCCGATATAGTGGCTTTAAGTGATGAGAGCGCGGCCGCTCGCTTGAAAATTGCCCTTAAGGATACGGATATAAAGGTGCTTTCCGGTGAAGAAGGCGTTATAGAAACCGCCACTTATAAGGGAGATATGGTTTTAAGCGCCATTGTAGGTATTGCAGGTTTAAAACCTACCCTTGCAGCTATAAACGAAGGCAAGGATATCGCTCTTGCTAATAAGGAAACAATGGTAACGGGCGGTGTTATTGTTAATAAACTTGCCAAAGAAAAGAATGTAAAAATATTGCCTGTTGACAGCGAACATTCGGCAATTTTCCAGTCCCTACAGGGTGCGCCTCACGGCTCTCTCAAGAAGATACTTTTAACCGCATCGGGCGGTCCCTTCTTTGGTAAAACCCGTGAAGAGCTGGAAAATGTAACGGCCAAAGAGGCTCTTAAGCATCCTAATTGGTCTATGGGCGCTAAAATTACGGTGGATTCCGCCACCCTTATGAATAAGGGGCTTGAGGTTATTGAGGCGGTGCATCTTTTCGGTGTTGAGGCAAAGGATATCGAGGTATTGGTTCATAGACAAAGTATTATTCATTCGGGGGTTGAGTTTACCGATGGCGCCGTTATTGCGCAAATGGGTACTCCCGATATGAAGGTGCCTATTCAGTACGCCCTTACCTACCCAAAAAGAGGGGTTAAGTTCGAAAATCTCGATTTGTTTAAAATCGGCTCTCTAACCTTCGAAAAGCCCGATACCGAAACCTTCCGCTGTCTGCCCCTTTGCATAGAGGCGATAGAAAAAGGCGGACTTTATCCTACCGCTGTTAACGGCGCTAATGAAGAATCGGTGCGACTTTTCTTAGAAGGCAAAATAGGTTTCCTCGATATTGCAAGACTTAACGAGGAAGCAATGGTCAATGCCGTGAATAAAACCGATTTCACGGTAGAGGATATTTTTGAGGCGGATAAACTTGCCCGTCAAACAGTTTTAAGTCAGGTGTGATAGAATTTTGGCTTTTTTAAATGTTTTAAATAATGTGTGGCCCTATGCGGTAGCGGTACTCGTATTTCTTATACTAATCGTTATTCACGAATTCGGCCATTTTATAGCCGCAAAACTTTTAGGTGTAAGGGTTAATGAGTTTGCCGTGGGCTTTGGTCCTAAACTTTTCGCCCATAAAGGAAAAGAAACAACCTATAAGCTTAATCTTATTCCACTCGGTGGCTATTGCGCTATGGAGGGTGAGGATGAGCAAAGCGGTGACGAGAGGGCTTTTTGTAATAAAAAGCCGTGGCGCCGTTTTTTAATCGTTTCAATGGGCGCAATTTTTAATATAATACTTGGATTTATCCTTATTGGTTGTATGCTCCTTCCTACCAAGGTCTTCACAACCACTACGGTTGCGGGATTTTATGAAGGCGCAGTAAGCAGTAGTTACGGTCTTATGGAAGGGGATAAAATCTTAAAGGTAGACGGAAGAAGAATTTTAACTACCTACGATTTAAGTTATTCCTTTACAAATGTGAAGGATGGGGAAATTGATATGACCGTTCTTCGTGACGGTGAGAAGAAAGAACTTAAAAATGTTAAGTTTGGCACCGAAGAGGAAGACGGTATAAGCTATCTTATAGTTGATTTTACCGTTGAAGGTGAAAAGAGAACATTCGGTAGTTTCATTTCCCAAACTCTAAAAACAACGGCCTCATATTTTATGGTGATTTGGCGTTCTCTTATAGATTTGCTCTGCGGTAAGTACGGTCTTAGCGCAGTTTCAGGCCCCGTGGGTGTTACTGCCGCCATAGGAGGCGCCGCTAAAATGGGACTTAGAAATCTTCTCCCAATTATGTCGCTTATTACCGTAAACTTAGGTATATTTAATCTTTTACCTATTCCTGCCCTTGATGGAGGAAGACTTTTATTTATCATTTTCGAAATGATTTTTAAAAAGCCCGTTCCTCAAAAATATGAATCTATAATTCATGCGGTGGGCTTTGCCCTTTTAATCGGCATTATGCTGCTTGTTACCGCAAAGGATATTTTTGGACTTATTTTTTAGCTTTAAAAAAGAAGGTAGTTTATGTTCACAAATAAAACCACCAAAAAAATAAAGATAGGTAGTATCTATATAGGCGGCGGCTCACCTGTTGCGGTGCAGTCCATGTTGAGCGTCCCCGCCCAAGATGTTGAAGGAAATGTAAAACAAGCGCTTGCGCTCCAAAAAGCAGGGTGCGATATAGTCCGCGTTTCAGTTCCCGATAAGGAAACTATAAAAACCGTGGAAGCCCTTAAAAAGAATATATCAATTCCTTTGGTTGCCGATATTCATTTTGATTGGCGACTGGCGGTTGACAGCGTAAAAGCGGGTGTTGATAAGGTTAGAATAAACCCAGGTAACATCGGTGATGACGCCCATGTTAAAGAGGTAGCAGATATATGCCGTAATTACGGAGTTCCCATAAGAATTGGCGTAAATTCGGGCTCACTTGAAAAGAATATTTTAAGTAAATACGGCTCTCCCACCCCCGAAGCTATGGTGGAGAGCGGAATGTATCATATATCCCTTTTGGAAAAATTCGATTTTAATGATATTGTTTTATCCCTTAAATCTTCCGATACCGTAAAAATGTATAAGGCGTATACCTTGGCGGCAGAAAAATGCCCATATCCTTTGCACCTTGGCGTTACCGAGGCAGGCACTGAAAATATGGGCGTTATAAAATCTGCGGCGGGTATCGGCGGACTTTTACTTAGAGATATCGGTGATACTATCCGAATTTCCCTTACCGATGACCCCGTAAAAGAGGTGGAGGCGGCTAATAAACTGTTGAAAGCCATTGGTCTAAAAAAAGGCGGAATTAAGTTTGTATCCTGTCCCACCTGCGGCAGAACTTCCATTGACCTTATCGGCATTGCAAAAGAGGCGGAAAAGCGTCTTTCTAGTGTAGATAAGGATATAACTGTAGCCATAATGGGCTGCGTTGTAAACGGCCCAGGTGAAGCTCGTGAAGCCGATATCGGTATTGCAGGCGGAAAGGGTTGCGGAATTCTCTTTAAAAACGGAGAAATACTTATAAATAATATCCCCGAAGAAAAACTACTTGATGCTTTGGTGGAAGAAATAGAAAAAATGTATCGGAGTTGTAAAAATGTACCCCTTTATTAAACTTTTCGGAAATTATATTGATGATAATATAAAGTCTGCATTTAAGGATGCAGTCATAGAAAAGTGCGACCTTAATTCTGAAAAAAGGGAACTCACCGTCAATATTAAAAGCGAAACTTACATAAATAGGGCTACATTTTTAACCTTCCGAAATGAAGTAAAAAGCGGTCTAAGTTTAAACGAAGTACATACTTTTTGCGTGTTCCCACCCGAAGCCTTTTGCTCTGTGGCCTGTCAGGATATAACAGAGGAAATAAAGCATATAAAACCCGCATTAAATGGGTATTTTAATGGCGCACAATATGAGGTTGAGGGGGACAAGGTTACCGTTACCTTATCCTTTGGCGGCATAGAAACTATTAAAGAGTGCGAATTCGAAAAGCATTTTAAAATTCTTGCTTTAAAGTATTTTGGCAAAAATGTAGAAGTGGGCTTTGCGGGTCAGCTCGAAAATATCGAAATGCAGATTCCCCCAGTAGTAGAAGAACCCCAAGCCGTAGAAAAAACCAAGGCAAAAGTGGAAGCAAAAATCGATTTCGGCAAGCGCACCGATATTCCCGAAAACCACCTTTGTTATCTTGATAATCCTAAACTTTTTTACGGCAGAAGTATAAGCAGTAAAAATTTAAAAGCTATGATAGATGTATCTGAAACCGATACGGAAATTTGCTGTTTCGGTGAGATTTTTGCCCGTGAGGACCGCAAAATCAATACCCGCAGAGGCGAGAGGGTAATCGTTAAATTTAATTTCTCCGACCACACAAATTCCCTTGGCGCTTCTATGTTTGTGCGACCCGATGAAATAGAAAAATTAGCACCTTTAAAAGACGGTGCCTTTGTCCTTATAAACGGCGCATATAAATTCGATAATTTTAAAAATGTATTTTTAGTAGAGCCTCGCTCTATAGCTCTTTTACAACCTTATGAAGAAACTGATGACTATGAAGGCGAAAAAAGAGTCGAGCTTCATTGCCATACCAATATGTCCTCAAAGGATGCGGTTGCAAGCGCAGGGGATATAATTAAAAGAGCGTTTAAGTGGGGACATAAGGCGGTAGCCATTACCGACCACGGCGTTGTTCAGGCATATCCTGCTATCGCAGAGGCAGTTTCAAAAATCCGAAAGAGCGGCGGTGAGTTTAAGGCAATATACGGCGTTGAAAACTATTTTATAGATGATACACGTTATAATTTGCAGGGACTCACCTCTAAGGAAATCGCTAAGCTTCGCAACCATCAGATACTTCTTGTTAAGGACCTTGTGGGCCTTAAAAATTTATATCAGCTCATATCCGATTCCCATCTTAACCACTTTCACGGCAGACCTGTTATTCTGCGCTCGTCGCTCGATAACCACCGCGAGGGTCTTATAGTAGGCTCCGCGTGCGAGCAGGGCGAGCTTTATAAGGCTATAATTGACGGTAAATCGGATGAGGAACTTCTGGAAATTGCGTCTTACTATGATTATCTTGAAATTCAGCCACTTGGTAACAACGAGTTTATGGTGCGCGATAGCGCGCGCCCAGATAAGGTTGATAAAAAGGGAAATGTAACCCCCAACCGCTTCCGCAATGTAACAAGCATTGAGGTTATAAAGAACTTCAACCGCAAGGTAGTGGAAATTGCCGATAAACTTGGGAAAATGGTGGTAGCCACGGGGGATGTCCACTTCCTTAAGAAAGAGGATGGCATTATCCGCCAGATAGTTATGGCAGGTCAGGGCTTCGATGATATTGAAAATCAGGCTCCGCTCTACTTTAAGTCCACCGATGAAATGTTAGAGGACTTCGCTTATTTCGGTGACAGAGCCGAGGAATTTGTTATAGATAACCCCAATAAAATTGCCGATATGGTATCGCCCGATGTTATCCCCGTGCCGGCAGGCAACTATCCTCCGGTAATAGAGGGCTCGGATGAGCTGCTTCGCAAAATATGCTG
>JAZRNX010000009.1:0-14939 GCA_045648365.1 Acutalibacteraceae bacterium | reverse complement strand
ATATAAATCATTAAGCCCCACGATAACTGCGGCGGCATCGGCGCTACCGCCGCCTAAACCTGCGGCTTTCGGGATATATTTTTCTATGTTTATTTGTGCGCCGCCGTTTATTTTGGTATATAAGAAAAATTCTTTGGCGGCTTTAAAGGCGATATTTTTTTCTCCGCTTATTTCATCATCACCGCAGATAACGGAAATTTTATCCGCTTTTTCCACAGTAACAATATCAAAAAGTGAATCCGACTGCATTACCGAATCAATAAGATGATAGCCATCTTCTCTTTTACCCTTTATATCAAGAGTAAAGTTGATTTTAGCGTTTGCAATATACCTCATATTCCGCCTCCTTTATAAATACGATTATATTTTAGCCCCTCGTTCACCCTTTGTCAAGAAGGCGAAATTTAAAAAAATGTTGAGTTTAGGGAAGAATAATGGTATAATAGTTATAACAATATGTAAGTTAAATTGGAGGAAATTATTTTGAGTAATATTGTAATTACAAGTGACAGCACCACTGATTTAGGCGCTGCTCTCATAGAAAGATATAATGTTTCTATAATTCCCCTTGGCGTTACCTTAGGCGATAAAACCTATAGCGACGGTGTTGATATAACACCTGATGATATTTACGAATATCACCGCAAAACAGGTGAACTTCCCAAAACCACTGCCGCAAATGTAGGAGAATGTATCGACTTTTTCCGTCCCTTTGCAGAAGCCGGTAAAACTGTTATTCATTTCACCTTAAGTTCCGAAATGTCCTCAACTTATAGTAACACCTGCCTTGCCGCAAGTGAATTTGATAATGTTTTTGTTATCGATTCAAGAAACCTTTCCACCGGTGGCGGTCTTTTAGTTGTTGCTGCAGCAGAGATGGCAAATGCAGGTTTAGAAGTTGAAGAAATCCTAGAAAAAATCGAAGAACTTAAACCTTGCGTTGACGCTTCCTTTGTTATAGACAAGCTGGATTATCTCCACAAGGGAGGCCGTTGCTCTGCTGTTGCCGTTTTAGGCGCTAACCTTCTTAAACTCAAACCTTGCATTGAAGTTAAAAACGGCGCTATGGGCGTTGGCAAAAAATACCGCGGTAAATATATGGATGTTACCAAAGAATATGCCATTGAGCGTCTTGGTGACGGAAGTGATATTGACCTCGACCGCGTTTTCGTAACCCACGCAGGTTGCGACGAGGAAATCGTTAACGGCGTTGTAGAAACCGTTAAAAACGCCCTTCCCTTCAAAGAGGTTTTCGTGACAAGAGCCAGCAGCACTATTTCTGCACACTGTGGCAGAGATACTTTGGGCGTTCTCTTTATAAGAAAGAATCCCATAGTATAACTTTGTAGCAATCGGTAACTTTTGGCATAGGATATTGCAGGGGCCAATTTTTAGGATATCCTGCCTATCGGCGACAGTTTGAATATGTCCACAGAGTACCGATTCAAGCCCCTTTTATATATAAAGACCTTCCCAAATGGGAAGGTCTTCTTTTTTATACTTTTAAGTTAGATACAATTACATTTTCCAGGATTGTGTTTTCGCACTTATCAAAAAATGTAATATCTGCATCTCTTTCCTTGGTCGCGGTAAGATTATCTTCAATATCTGCAAAGAAATTTTTAATGGTAACATTACTGGAATTTCTCACAACAAAAGGAAAGCCTCCACCATGAAAAACAAAGGTGGAATTTCCCCCGTCGATAGTTAGATTATTAAAATCAAATATAGGAAAAATTATTTTTCTGTTTCCCAAAGGACTGTTTGGAATAGCAAGGAATTTTGAGAAGGCGTTTTCCGAAAAGAAGTGGTAAACGCCTTTTTCAAAATATAAAGTTCCGCCTGCTTTTTTAAGTTTACTGAGAGCATCCGCCACTGCGGCGGTAACATCATTTCCCTCGCCTGAAAAAGCGTCAGAAATAATAATCTTTTTTGCTTTCATAAGATTACTCTCCAATATAGGTAAATCTTTTAAAGGTTTTACCGTCGCGGGTGACGGTTTCTGCGAACATTTTGGCGTTTCTCACCCAAAGACCGCCTTCGCCATAAAGGGCGCGGTAAACCACCGTATCCTCCAAGGTTTCGCTATCCCGAGCTACACCTATAACCTCATATTCGTTGCCTTTAAAATGCCTGTATTTGCCGAGTTTTATTTCTTCCATATTATTTCATAAACTCGTACATAGCGCGGTAGCACATATATACATCAAGCTTAGATGTGGTTTCAAAGGGAGCGTGCATTGAAAGTACGGGAACACCTAAATCCACAACATCAACGCCAAGGTTTGCAATATACATAGCAACCGTTCCGCCGCCGCCTGCGTCAACCTTACCGAGTTCACCTGTCTGCCAGATGATACCTGCGTTATCAAGCATAGCGCGTACCTCAGCAACAAACTCTGCAGAAGCATCGGATGTGCCGCTCTTACCACGAGAACCTGTATACTTAGTAATAACTGCGCCGTAATTTACAAAGGAAGCATTTCTGCGCTCCATAACATCCTGGAAGGTGGGGTCGGTTGCAGCATTAACATCAGCAGAAAGGCACTTTGAATTGCGAAGGCAAACAGTCAAATCGCCGCCTTGTGTATGGCAAATATCTCCAACTACATGCATAAGGAAATCTGAGTTAAGACCTGTATTACCGTCAGAACCGATTTCTTCCTTATCGGCAAGTATAGCAATAGCAGTCTTCTCTGGAACATCAATATCCAAAATTGCGGTGAGGGCGGGGTAAGCGCAAACTCTGTCATCCTGACCGTAAGCGCCGATTAAAGAACGGTCGAAGCCCACATCACTTGCTTTATAAGCGGGTACCATTTCGAGTTCGGCAGAAAGGAAATCTTCTTCAAGTACGCCGTATTTCTCATTGAGTATTTTTAAGATATTAAGTTTAACCAATTCGCTTCCCTCATCATCTTTAAAGGGATGGCTTCCTACGAGAACATTAAGTTCTTCGCCGCGAATACCGTCAGACAAGGTGCGTTTGCTCTGCTCTGCGGCAAGGTGGGGAAGTAAATCGTTAACAACGAATTTGGGGTCTCCCTCATCTTCACCGATATTTACTTCAACTACGGTACCGTCCTTCTTAGCGAAAACGCCGTGAAGAGCAAGGGGTACTGTGGGCCACTGATACTTTCTGATACCGCCGTAATAATGGGTTTTAAAGAGGGCAAGTTCGATTTCTTCATATAAGGGGTTGGGTTTAAGGTCAAGACGGGGAGAATCAATATGGGCGGCAGAAATATTTACGCCCTTCTCCATATCCTCTTTACCGATAACAGCGAAGGCAACCGTCTTGCCTCTATTATTGAAATAAACCTTATCTCCTGCTTTATAGGTTTTACTGCGGTCAAAAGCGGTAAAACCCTTTGCCTCTGCTAAAGACAGCGAAACCTTAACGGCTTCGCGTTCGGTTTTAGCATCATCAAGGTATTTTTTATAACCTTCGCAGTAATCACTAATTGTCTTAAGGGTAGCATCATCCACCTTAAGTAGACCGTTTTTCTTCTGATAACAAAGTTTTTCTTTGAGTTCTTTAGCGTTCATATCTTAATTACCTCCAAGTAATTTTTTCAAAATTTCTGTTGCGGAATCATAAAGTTCCTCGGGACTACCGTTGTTATAGATGATATTTCCGGTTTTCTCTAGATAAAACTCATCGCTTTTCCCTGCTCCCATTCGCAAATCCGCCTCGGTTTCAGTTAACCCATCACGGTTTATTATGCGCATTTTACGCACTTTTTCATCGGATAAAACCGCAATATTATATCTACAGATACTATTAAGTCCGCTCTCAAAAAGGGTTGGAGCATCTAAAAGGATATTATCTTCCGTTATTTCGTCCTTCACTTTTTCTACTATATAAGGCAAAAGGGTTTTATTAAGAAGTTCTGTTTTCTCCTGCGAAGAAAAGGCCTTTTTGGCAAGTTCCTTGCGGTTAAGTTCGCCATCTTCAAAAAGAACATCTTCACCGAAAGCATTAACTACAGCTTTTAAACCTTCTTTGCCTTTTTCTACTGTCTTACGGGCAATTTTATCGCAATCAATAATCTTAAAGCCTAAATCTTTTGCCGCTAAGGATACAGTAGTTTTACCTGAGCCCGTAGGTCCCGTAAGACCGATTATCAAACTCATAGTTCCACCACCTTGAAACCTGCCGCCCTTATAAGTCGGTTATAAACGGCAAGTCCTATTCCGCTTTTATCGGGAGCATGAATATAGATTTCTTTGGCGCCCAAATCGTCCGCCTTTCTCAAAACGGCAAATAAATTTTTGGCTAAATCAGAAGGAGAGTTTTTACCGCCGTAAGTAAGATACGGTTTATTTATATACTTTTCTTCTTCATCGAAACAGATAACTCCGCACTCTCTTTTACTGTTTACAAAATCTATAAACTCATCTGACTCGGCAACGATTAAATATGTTTCTGTTTTTGGGGCGTAATGCTTATATTTCATACCAGGGGAAGCGGCAGTTTCCCCTGCTTTAAGTTCAGATAAAACTGATTTATCTATCTCAATTTCGGGCAAAACTTCCCGAAGCTCTGAGGGTGTTACTGCGCCCGGTCTTAAAATACGGGGCTTTTCGGTAACCAGAGTTATTACGGTGGATTCCACACCCACGCCGCAATCCTCACCTAAAATTACCGCATCTATCTTCCCGTCAAGGTCATTCAGCACATGGTTGTATGAGGTAGGGCTTGGTGAGCCCGAAGAATTGGCAGAGGGTGCCGCAAGGGGTAATCCTGACATTTCAATAATATCCCTTGCGACTTTATTATCCGGCATTCTTACAGCTACGGTATCAAGCCCTGCGGAAACGCTTTTATCAATTTCGTCCGCTCTTTTTAGTACCATTGTAAAAGGACCGGGCCAAAATCTCTTAGCGCATTCTATAGCACTTTCTGGAATATCTTTCGCCACTTTATAAAGCATATCTATATCCGAAATATGAACTATCAGCGGATTATCCTGTGGTCTACCTTTTGCGGTAAAAACCTTTGCTATAGCCTCTTTATCTAAACTACTAGCGGCAAGACCGTAAACCGTTTCAGTGGGTATTGCCACAATTCCGCCTGACTTTAATATAGCCACGGCTTTTTCTATACTATCCCCATAGTTTTCGGGGGATATATCAAGTTTTTCAGTAATCATACTAGTTTTCCTGTTGCTTTAAGGCTTCTGAACGGTAATAGGTAATAAGACCGTCAATCATTTCATCCAAATCGCCGTTTAAGAAGGATTCAAGTTTATAGAGGGTGAGACCTATTCTATGGTCGGTAATTCGGCCTTGAGGATAGTTATAGGTTCTTATTCGCTCACTTCTATCGCCTGTTCCTACTTGGCTTCGGCGGTCGGAGGCAATTGCCTCATCGTGTTCTGATTTGGCGGCATCATAAAGACGGGCCCTTAAAACTTTGAGTGCCTTTTCCTTATTCTTAAACTGGCTTCGTTCATCCTGACACTCAACCACAGTACCCGTAGGAATATGGGTAACACGAATTGCGGAAGAGGTTTTATTAATGTGCTGACCGCCGGCTCCAGAAGAACGGAAGGTATCGATTTTAAGGTCGGCGGGGTTAATATCCACCTCCACCTCATCGGCCTCAGGCATAACGGCTACCGTTACGGTAGAGGTATGAATTCGACCTTGGGTTTCGGTATCGGGAACGCGCTGAACTCTATGAACGCCGCTTTCATACTTAAAGCGGGAATATGCGCCTGCTCCTTCTATCATAAAACTGATTTCCTTATATCCGCCAAGCTCGGTTTCATTGATATTTGTTATATCAATGCTCCATCTTTTTCCCTCAGCATACATACTATACATTCTGTAAAGGGCAGCGGCAAAAAGGGCGGCTTCTTCACCACCTGCGCCTCCGCGAATTTCCACAATAACATTTTTATCATCATTGGGGTCTTTGGGCAAAAGTAGAATTTTAAGTTCTTCGGCGAAGGTTTCTTTATTGGCCCTAGCTTCCAGTAGCTCTGCCTCAACAAGCTCTTTGAAATCCTTATCAAGACCGCCTTCATCCAAAAGGGCGGTTGCCTCTTCTTCACTTTCACATGCCGACTTATACTCCCTATACTTTTCTACAATGGGGGTAAGCTCACTATGCTCCTTCATAAGTTTTGTAAAAAGAGCATTATCAGAAACGGTTTCGGGGCGTGTAAGTTCAAAACCTATCTGCTCATAACGGCTTTCAACTGCCGCAAGTTTATCAAGCATTATTTTCTTCCTCTCGGGTTATAATCTTTTTCGTATTTTTCTCTGCCTTGCTTCTCGGCAGAAAAATTTCATGGGAGCAACCGTCACATCTTAAACGGAAATCCATACCTACGCGAAGCACCGTAAAGGTATCACATCCGCAAGGATGCTTTTTCTTCATAACCAGTTTATCCCCTAGTTTGATATCCATAGGCACACTCCCTCACAATATACTATTAGTTATATTATAAAACAAATTTTATACAAAGGCAATATTTTCTTGAATAAAGATGTGAAAAATGATACAATTAATTTGTTAAATCCACGAAAGGATGCTAAATTTTATGGAAACGGTTAAAATTTTGCACTGCGCAGATATCCATATAGGCGCCGCCGAAAGCTTTTTAGGGGTTTTATCAAAAAGCCGCCGTGCCGAAACCCTTATTACCTTTGAGAAAATTATTGCTCTCGCAAAGGATGAGGGCGTCGGTCTTTTACTCATATCAGGTGATCTTTTTGATTCAAATAATATTGAAGAAAGCGTAGCGCTTAGGGTTATAGAATGTTTTAAATCTATACCCCATATTCATATTGTTTATTGCGCGGGTAACCACGACCCTATGAATCTCAACTCACCCTTTGCAAGATACAATAATATGCTTCCCGAAAATTTTCATATTCTCCCCTGTTTCGACAGTGTAGTAGAACTTGACGATTTAGGTGTCAAGGTTTACGGCCGTTCCTTTGACGAGGTTTATACTAAAGCGACATCATCTTTTACAATTACACCAGATGAAAACTCCATAAACATAATGTGCATCCATGGAGATTTAGGCGCCTCTGCAGATACTAAATATAACCCCATTTCCAGTGATTTTATTGCGGAAAGCGGTATGGATTATATTGCTCTCGGTCACATTCATAAAAGAAGTGAAATTGCCCGTTTAGGCGCCACTTTTTATGCCTATCCGGGTTGTCCCGAAGGTCAAGGTTTTGATGAGGAAGGTGAGAAAGGCGTTTATATCGGCGAAGTTGGTAAAAATTATTGCGACCTTAAATTTATTCCCACCGCCAAACGAATTCATGCTACCGTCAAGGTGAATCTTGACGGTGAAGAAACCAGCGAACAAATCAGCGCCAAAATACTTTCGCAGTTAAAAAGGGATTTCGGTAATTCCTATACCGAAAATCTCTATAAGATTATTTTAGAAGGCAAAATTGATGAAGGTACTAAAATCCCCACCGAAGAAATATGCAGCAGAGTAGGTGCTGAAGTTTATTTTGCCAAGGTACGAGATAACACCGAATTTGCTCTTGATTTAGAATCACTTTCTAAAGAAGAAGGACTTAAGGGCATATTCGTAAGAAATATGCTCTCCCGTCTTGAAAAGGCAAGCGAGGAAGAAAAGCCGATTATTAAAAAAGCCATAAATCTGGGCATTAAGGCCTTTTCATCGGAGGTGGATTATAATGAAGATTAATAAAATCTACATTAGCGCCTTCGGTAAATTTAAGGACTTTACTCTTGATTTTGCCGACGGTTTCAACCTTATTTACGGTGAAAACGAGAAGGGCAAAAGCACAATAATGGCCTTTGTTAAGATGATGTTCTACGGAACGGCAGGTAAAAAAGGTCAGCTCCTCTCCGCCCGTCCCCGCCTTAAATATAAACCCTGGAGCGGTGAGGAAATGGGCGGAAGAATATACTTTTCTCACGGCGGTCACAACTACTGTCTTGAAAGGCAGTTCGGAAAATCTGATTCCACCGATAAAATCCGCCTTACCGATACAGATTTAAGTGTGCCTCTCCCCGCCGATAGTGAAATAGGTAAAAAGTTCTTTGGCTTTGGGCTTTCTGCCTTTGAGAGAAGCGTATTTATTGAGGCAGGTAGCCCCTATGTCCACGATGACTCGGGTGAGGGCGAACTTAATATGCGCCTTTCAAACTTAGCCCTTACGGGCGAGGAGGATACCTCATACCAGACCGTTTTAAATCGTCTTCAGGATGCTAAATTTGATATAGTGTCCAAATCAGGCAAAACGGGTAAACTTCCTAAAAACAATATGTCGGCTGACTCTTTAAAAGAGGAACTGTCCGGTGCAGAAATTGCCGCTACCCACCGCAAAGAACTGATGGAAAGCATTACCGCATCTGAAAAAGAATTTCAAAATCTAAAGCAGGAATATCTTAAGTATAAAAAGATTACAGACCTTGAAAACGATTTCAAAACCAAGGACAAACTGGAAGAATATTTATCCCTTAAAAATAAACTTGATATTCTTTCAGAGAATTTAAAATTAAGTGATGGCACCGCGCTTGATGAAATGTTTGTAAAATCCATTGATTTCTGCATTAGCAAGGTTAACGGACTTTCAGAAAAACTAAAAGAAAAACAATCAGAAATCAGTAAGCGCCGTGAAGCCATCCGCCTTGATAGTGAAAAATCTACCGCCGAACTTCAAAAGGAACTGAGTGAAGTTAAAGATAAATCGTCGGATGTGGAAAAAAGAAAGGCTGATATAAACAATAAAATTGCCGCTCTTTCGACAAAAACCGAAGAAGCCAAGGAAAAAACGGAACAGTCCGCCACCCTTAAAAAGCCCTTCAACCCCGCCCTTTTGGGATTGGGTGCGGCCGTATTAATCGGTGCAGTTGTTTCGGGAATTTTAAATTTTTCCATAATAACTATAATTCTTGCTGTTTTTACGGTTGTTGCTGAGATTTTGGCCTTTGTTATAAGACCTCTTGATACCGCGAAATATACCAAGGCAAAAAGCGAATATGATATGTTGTTCAGCGAAGGTCTTGACCTTAAAAATGAACTTAGCAACCTTACTGCCGAAGGTATTGAATATTCATCTAAAATAAATATGCTTACCGCCTCTTTAAATTCAGATACTGCTATTAAAAATCAGCGTCTTTTGGACCTTAAAGAGTGTGAGGATGAGTTCGCAACTATAGAAGTAAAATACAATGAGGCACAAAAGGAACTGTTGACCCTTTACGGTAAGTACAATGCGACAGAAAGCATTAACGAAATCGAAGGCACCCTTCCCCTTCTCACTGAGAAGGCAGAAGAACTTAAGGGTATTAAGTTAAATCTCAGTTTCTTAAGCCGCGACCTTAACAATATTTCCTATGAGGAAGCCAGAGAAAGACTTGAACACCTAAAAAATAAGGGACTTCCAGAGGACGTTGATTTCTCAGAGGCTCGAGAAAAAGCTGAAGAACTTAACGAGGCAATTATGGCTCTTAGTAGCCACCGTTCCGCCCTTGCCACCCAACTCAAATCCGAGTTTTCGAAAACCAAGGAGCCCGAAATCATAAGAAGAGAGCTTGATACAGTACTTAAAAAATCTGATGAGCTTAAAGAATATTACGATGCTTTAAATTTAGCAGAGGAAGTTTTAAGTGAAAGTTTCTCGGTTGTAAGAAGGGGTTACGGCGCCGCTCTCGAGAGCAAAACCCTTGATATTTTCTCTCGCCTGACGCTTAAATCTTATGATGCCATTTCGGTTTCCAAATCCCTTGATATCACCACTCAAAAGAGCGGTATTTTCGGTATGAAGGAAGCGGAATATTTAAGCTCAGGCACCTATGACCAAGCGTATCTTAGTTTGAGACTTGCCATAACAGAGCTTATGAACGAGGATGAAACCCTTCCGATTTTCCTTGATGATGTTCTTTCCCTTTATGATGATGAGAGGACAAAAGCCGCTATGGAATTTTTAAAGGAATATTCCCGTGATACTCAGTGTCTACTGTTTACTTGCCACGGTAATTTAAAAGAAATTGCACAAAAAGAAAATATCAGCGTTATAGAACTTTAAGATACAAAAAGTCCCGCACCGAGTGGTGCGGGATTTTACTATTTATTCTTATTTTTTCTTGGGGCTTGTTGTCTTATTAAGAATTGCGGTAACTGCAATTATAACAAGCATAACAATAATTATCATTAACATTCCTTCGCCCATATAATGAGCGTTCTTTAGAAAATTAATAGGTTCAAACATATTCTTTTACCTCCTACATAAAGAAGTTAAGTATGAGACCGCCTGCAATAACCGAAGCAATCTGACCAGAAACATTTACACCCATAGAGTGCATCAAAAGGAAGTTCTGATTATCCTCAGCAAGTCCCATCTTATGAACAATTCGACCAGCCATGGGGAATGCAGAAATTCCTGCGGCGCCAATCATAGGATTCATCTTATTCTTTAAGAAGATATTAAGCACCTTGGCGAAAATAACGCCGCCTGCAGTATCGAAAATAAAGGCGATAAGTCCAAGACCTAAAATAAGCAATGTTTCAAGGGTTAAGAAGGTTGCATAATGCATCTTGGTTGCAATAGTGATACCGAGGAAGATGGTAATAAGATTTGCAAGAACCTTCTGCGCAGTTTCTGAAAGTGAGCCTAAAACACCGCACTCTCTAATAAGGTTACCGAACATCAAGAAACCAACGAGAGATACAGAAGCGGGCGCTACGATACCTGCGATAACGGTAATAACTATGGGGAAGAGAATTTTTGTAAGCTTAGAAACCTGTTTGGGCTCATAAGGCATACGAATCATTCTTTCCTTTTTAGTGGTTAAAAGTTTGATTACGGGGGGCTGGATTATTGGAACTAAAGCCATATACGAATATGCGGCAACTGCAATAGCGCCCTGATATTCGGAATTAAGCTTCTGGGAAACAACGATAGAAGTGGGACCGTCTGCCGCGCCGATAATAGCGATAGAAGCCGCATCGTTAATATCAAAGAACATAGATGCCATACAAAGTGTAAAGAATATACCGAACTGAGCCGCGCCACCGAAAATCATAAGCTTAGGATTAGAAAGCACGGGGCCAAAATCAATCATAGCGCCTATACCGATAAATAATATAAGTGGGAATAACTCGTTGGCAATACCTGCATTATATAGCACATCCAATGCGCCGTGCTCAACGACAAGACCCTCAGCGCCCGATGCCAAAAGCTTTTCATAAGCGGATTTAGTGATATGCTCACCGTTATGTAGATACTGGGTAATTGCGCCCGAAATGGGTAGATTAACGAGAATTGCGCCAAAGCCCATAGGCAAAAGAAGAGTTGGCTCCATTTCTTTTTTAATAGCAAGGAATATAAGAATTCCGCCTACTGCCCACATTACGAGCATTCTGAAATCGAAGTTAGTAATAAAACTTGCTAGGATATCCATAAATTTCTCCTTTCATTTTTAAGAGGACAAAATAAAAGACCCCTACTGCGAAAACACAGTAAGAGTCTTGTCATTTAATAAAGCGGCGGGTTTTAAAAAACCGTACTGACGACCGCATTAACGATTACTCGCTGACTACTCCCTCTTAGAGCAAACATAGTATATCATACGCTTGAAATATTTGCAAGATTAAAATTACTTTTTCATTTCAAGGTAGGGTAAAAATTCGTAGCCCATCTTTTTATATACATTTAACGCCCTTTTGTTTTCGGCTTCTACCTCTAATCTAAATAGACAATCGGGATATAATTCTTCAATAAATTTAAAGAAACTGCTACCGAGACCCATTCCCCGATATTCATCTTTAATGTACAAATCCTCTACCCATATACAAGGTTTGCCAAATTCGGTTGAAAAACTTTTAGCAAGCATACCGTAACCTAAAATTTCTCCGTTCTCTACAAGGACATAACCCTCAAGATATGGAGAATTATTTATGCACGCCTCAAGATTTGCATCGAAAATTTCCTCAGAGCCGTTGGTTGAAACAAAGGGTGTAGCATAAAAAGTCCTCATCATATTGATAACTTCCTGCTTTTCTTCCCTTTCTATTTTTCGGATTGTTGGCATTATATATCTTTCCTTTTGTTTAAAATCAATACGAAGCGGTATATATTTTGAGTGTTTTGAACTTGATGACACTAATGAATGGTGCCTGAAAACCGTAAACCTTTGTATTAAAAATTATTTTTCTGTTTCTATTTCCTTAATGCCACCGGAAAAACAAATTTCACCTTTATCCAGCACATTATTAAATTTTTCACTAAATTCCTGCAAGGTCATATCATCGGGAATGAGAATAATGCCATCAATCTTTAATTTTTTCATATTTATTTCTCCTTTAGTTTGCTTTTCGCTGTCCTTATTGATGCAATCAACAAAATGCGAATAGTAGAACAAGTTTTATCAATGGATTTATAGGTTGCTTCATCAACATAGTCCGATTTCAAAAGCATTTCAAGCCATTTGCCTGTTTCGTTTGCTTCTTTCAAGGCAATTTCGAGTTTAGCAATGAAGTCAGCACGGCTATGACCGTATTTACTTTCTGCGATATTAGCGCAAACACTTGTCGCACTTCTGGCCATTTGATTTGAAATTACAGTTTCGTGTTTTGACCTTAATTCCTTTGTTAATTTCAAAACATCAACCGATAGCTTCATGGATAAATCAGAAAGTTTATCCTCTTTCATTGCTATCACCTCACTTGCTGTATAGATTATATGCTTGTGCTAAATTGGGGACAAATAGAGCCTCCCTTGCCCTAAAGGGAGGGGGACCGCATTAGCGGTGGAGGGATTCTTTAACAAATAAATCAATATATTCACAAACCCCTCTGAAATTTTTATTAACTTCATTATTTGGTATTCGAATTACTATCAAATTTGTGCTTTCTATTCTTTCAGTTCTAATTTTGTCTTTCAGCAATCCTTTTTCATCATAATGTTGTGAGCCGTCAAGTTCAACTATAAGTCTTGCTTCATGACAATAGAAATCAACAATATAATTATCTATAACCTTTTGTCGCAAAAATCGGACAGGATAGGAACGCAAAAAATCATACAATAAATGCCGTTCTTCTTTGGTCATATTCTTACGTAATGTTTTTGCGTTGTCCGTTAAATTAGGGTTATGTTTTCTTTCCGTATTATATCCCTCCGTCTTTGCCTACGGCAAATCCACCTCCCTTTAGGCAAGGGAGGCGCTTTGGCTTAAACTTGTGGAAGTCATTTCCACAAGTTGAAATTTCGGCATAACAACAAGCCTTTTCTTATATTTAATATAACATTTTTAATTAAAACTTTCAAGCTATATATGCAAATAGAGTTATCCCGAAATCACGAAACAACTCTATTTTGATGGTATGACAAAAATCATACCGACACATTGAAAATCATACCATAAGAAACTCTGTTGAAAACTTTGTTTTTAAGCAGTAAAATTGCCAAAAGTATGACGGTTATTCCTGCCTTGCCTTTAAATCTTTAATTTCTTTCTCTAATTTAGAAACAATGCTTATAAATTTATCATCGTTAAAATATGGCTTTAATATATTAGAGTTATTGATATAGTTATAAAGTCTTTCAAGGCTATTACTTGGATGGTTAAAAGTTATGCTTTCTTTACTGAAAGCAAGACCTTTTAGCAAAGGGGAAACATACTCTTTACCACCATCACATAAAGTTTTTTCTATCTGCTTATCTATTTCAATAACTTTTTCTATAGCAGAATACATTTCATCTGTTCTTTTTAGTTTTCCAAATGCTAACATTAAATCTTCATAAGCTGCTGCTTGCATATACAAAAGATATCCTTCTGCTCCAATTCCGTCAATTATTTTTAATGCTCTATTACACACTTGAATTGCTATTTCAATATCACCATAAAATATGTGGTGTTTTGAAATGGTAAGTATATCTGTTAGTAAACACTCTGAGCAACTTAAAATACAATCAGGCTTATATTTTATCATCTCTCTTATAGGTGCAGAAAGACTCACTAATTGTTTCTTTGAATAGGCAACATCAGGTAATAATTCCGCAATTTCTAAAACTTTATCTTTTAGACCGCTAAAGCTATATGCAAAAGCTAAGTTTACGATTGTTTTATGTCTTATTTTATCAATATTACAATCCCTTAAAATTAAATTAGCTTTAGTTTCTATATCCTGACACCATTCTAAATCTTCTCTTTTCCAAGTCATAACTTTATATTCAATTAAATCGCATAATAGACGGTGTTCATTAGCAAAACATTTTAAAGCCTCCTCAATCAAATTAATGCTTTTTTCTATTTCACCTGTATGAGTAAATTCACGAGCCTTATTCAAAACATTTTCAATTTTTTCTTCGTTTTTTTCAAGTTCAATCCCTAACAAAAAATCAGACGATACTCCAAAAAAATTAGAAATGGCAGGAATAAGTGAAATGTCTGGAAAGCCCAATGCATTTTCCCATTTAGATATTGCTTGATAAGAAATACCAAGATATTCGGCAAGGGTATCTTGAGTGACATTATTATCGTAACGAAGCTTTTTTAATCTTTCTCCAAAATATTTCATAAACACTCCTCCTTACTATTTAGTATAAACCATTTAAATTTTCAACACAATAACGGTGTTTTTTAGTTGTTCTCAACTTTGAGTTGAGCATATTCTATCATATAAACAGACTAAATTCAACTTGTCCCTATTGTAGCACAAGCATACCATACATTTGCACAAAGCGCAATATCCCACGCGAAAGCGTGTATTTGCGTCGCAGACGCAACATCGTTTTTGCCGAAGGCAAAACATCGTTGATGCGAAGCATCGCATCGTTTGTACGTAGTACAACATCGTTTTGTGTCCGCCAAGGCGGAATGATGTTGACCTTACGGTCAAATGATGTTTGCGGTTTCACCGCAAAACGATGTTGTGTCCCCCTGGACACAAACACAAAAAGAGAGACACGATGAAAATCGTGTC
>JAZRNX010000008.1:0-1958 GCA_045648365.1 Acutalibacteraceae bacterium | reverse complement strand
ACCTGACTTAAAAACACAATATTTAGCTTAAAGCGAGAATTATGTCAACTATATAGCCGTAAAAAAACAACAACTTAATTGCAGAGTTAGCGGAATTAAGCGTTGTTAAATTAGAGAAAAACATATGAAACAAGCGTTTGTGAAATGCTGTATAATATTTATACTACAAAAAAAGTTTTATGTCAACAACAAATTTATTTAATAAAAACATTATGTAAACTAATTATGTAAACCATACTACATGTGGTTTATGTGAACAAAAATTATCCCAATTTATAGTAATTTACTCTTTAAAATTTTTAAAAAATATGTTATAATATCTTAAAACTATTTTGGGGAGATTAATATGAGTAAAACAGTTATAGTTACTGGTGCCTCAAAAGGTATAGGTGCCGCCACAGCAATTTATTTTGCTAATAAGGGATATAATGTTGTTATTAATTATAATGAATCATACCAATCCGCTTCCCTGCTCTCTCGTTCACTTAACGAACAGGGTTGCAATACGGTTGCCATAAAGGCTAATATCGCTAATAAGTTAGATGCTCAAAGATTGATTCGTGAAACTGTTGACCGATTTGGCAGTGTAGACGTTTTGGTAAATAATGCAGGCGTTTCTTTTATTGGAACAATCACTGATACCGACGAATATGATTCCGACCGAATTTTTGATATAAACTTAAAGGGAGTATATAATTGCTGTAAAGCTGTAACACCTTATATGGTTAATCAAAAAAGTGGAAAAATAATTAATATATCTTCTATGTGGGGTCAAGTTGGTGCTTCTTGCGAGGTTGCATATTCAGCATCAAAGGCTGGTGTAATTGGCCTTACTAAAGCGCTTGCGAAAGAACTTGCGCCCAGCGGTATAACAGTAAATGCTATTGCTCCCGGTCTAATTGAAACATCTATGAATAACGATATTTCTGCAGAAGATTTAAGTGCATTTGTAGATGAGATTCCTATAGGAAGAATGGGAAGTCCTAATGAAATAGCTGCCGCAATTTATTTTCTTGCTTCAAATGAAGCCGATTATATTACCGGTCAGATACTTGGAATTAACGGCGGATATGTTATGTAATAAAAAAATCCGATGCAATTTTGCATCGGATTTTACTTTGTCTGTGACAAAGTTAACCCCCTGTTCTACAGGGGGCAAAAAAATAGCTTATAGCGAGGAGTGGAGTAGACAAGAAAAAAGCTCCTTGGTATAGTAGAAGTGGTTTGCCGACCACACAACTAAAATATCAAGGAGGTCTTAATCGTGAAAGAGAAAGACATAAATAGTTTAGACCATACAAGCTGGAGATGTCAATACCATATTGTATTTGCACCCAAATATCGTAGACAAGTAATATATAGAGAAATCAAAGTAGACATAGGAAAAATCCTAAGAAAACTATGCGACCAAAAGGGTGTAGAAATAATAGAAGCAGAATTATGCCCAGACCACGTACATATGCTAGTAAGTATACCACCAAAATATAGTGTATCGCAAATAATGGGATACTTAAAAGGTAAAAGTAGTCTAATGATTTTCGACAGACATGCGAATTTGAAATACAAGTATGGAAATAGGCATTTCTGGGCAAGAGGATATTATGTAGATACTGTGGGAAGAAACAAAAAGCAAGTGCAGGAATACATAAAGCATCAGTTAGACGAAGACCAAATAGCAGACCAAATGAGCTTGAAAGAATATATCGACCCGTTTACGGGTGGCGAGAACAAGAAGGCATAAAAATAAACCCCTTGAGGGGTAGCCCGAAAAAGTAATGCAGTCGGCAAACCTTTCGGCGCCCCTTTAGGGATTTTGTCTGTAAAATGCCCTTGAAGGGCTATAAAGAATATTACAGATGCCGGCAATTAAAGTCATTGTTAAAGAGAGATTCCCCTTCTCTGCTGCTACACAAAAGTTTTGAAAAGCAAACTGTAAAATATATGCCGGTGCCGCAAAC
>JAZRNX010000007.1:0-34896 GCA_045648365.1 Acutalibacteraceae bacterium | reverse complement strand
ATCCGTGCTCGGTATGAACAGCAATAGTAAATTACTGTTCTTTAAATTTCTAAATGAAGGCGATGTTGGCTCGGTTGGTATTCCCATAAAGGAAATCATAAAACTTGCCCTCGACCACGGGGCTACCAATCTTGTTGTCGCCCATAACCACCCCGGCGGTCTGGCGTTACCAAGTTTTCAAGACCGCACCGCAACCGAAAGATTATACACGGCTTTAAAGCAGATAGACCTAAATCTGTTTGACCATATAATTATCACTAAAAGCGATTACGTTTCCATGCGCCTTAGCGATGAATATCGTTATATTTTCGACGATGAATATAGAGTATAAAAGATAAATCGCGCCCCGCTTCAAATGAAGCGGGGCGTTCAAATTTGCTTTGCAAAACGGGCTTTTCGAGTCTCTCCATCAATATTTAAAAAAATAAAAACACCGCCCTAAAGGGTGGTGTTTTTATTTGGCGGAGATGGAGAGACTCGAACTCTCGCGCCGGTTACCCGACCTACGCCCTTAGCAGGGGCGCCTCTTCACCAACTTGAGTACATCTCCAAAATTGATAAATTCTTTAATTCTTAATTGAATTGTTATTTGGGACTTTTCAGAGGTTCATCGGCTCCGTGCCCTCTTGCGGTGCCCGAAATTTTTATTCGCTAATATCGCGAAAAATTTCGACCGCTACGCCAACAAATCCTCGCTGCATTGTCCACCGGACACGCTCGGATGTGTTACCCTTCACCAACTTGAGTACATCTCCATATTGATAAAGTGAATACTTCTTATTTAATTAAATGGCGGAGAGGATGGGATTCGAACCCATGTGGAGTTGCCCCCAAACGGTTTTCAAGACCGCCTCGTTATGACCACTTCGATACCTCTCCATTTGTGACTAAGTCATTTTAACACAACCGATATAAATTGTCAACCTAAAAAGTGATTTATTTTTATTAAATAAATTGACTTTACTGAAATTTTGTGTATAATATATTCATCAATTCAGAGTAGATGACTCGGCGTAAAGTGCTGTAGGGACGGGGAGTTGCCCTATAGACGAAGGATTTTTAATCTGCGGTCGGGTTATCGCATCCCGCTGACAATAATATGAAGACCGAAAATCTCCTTATTATCGTTTAGTTTGGGTAATAGGAGGTTTTTTATTATGCAAAAAAAGAATTCCCTGCTTTTTAAAATCGTTATGTCAGGAGTACTGGTTGCCCTCAATGTGATTTTAGAAAGATTTATTGCCTATTCCGTATGGAATCAGACCGTAAGCCTAGGTTTCATCACCGTGGCCTTCGCTGCCTCGTTTTTGGGACTGCCCTACGCTATTGCAGTTGCAGGTCTTGGCGACCTTATCGGCGCTCTTTTATTCCCCTTCGGCTCATACTTTGTAGGTTTTACCATCACAAACTGCATTTACGGATTAATTCTATCCCTTTTCCTTTACAAAAATGCCACCGTTATAAATGTTACTCTAGCCGTTTTTGTAAATAAACTAATCTGTTCTCTCGGTCTTAACACCCTTTGGATTTCTCTTTTATACCGAGGCGGTATTGACGCATTCCCCGCGGTTTTAATTACCCGAATTCCAGGCACCGCAATTTTAGCCGCTGTAGAATTAACAGTGCTTTTAATTTGCTTTACAAAGAAAAGTAAAATCCGCGGACTAATAAGTAAAACAACGAAAATATAAAAATAGAACGAACGCCTCCTTCTCGGGAGGCGTTCGTTCTGTTATAAATATAAGTTAAGAAAAGGAAGACAAAATAAATTAGATTTGTTCGCAAGAATATGCCTCTGCTCCGCCTTCAATTACTCTAAATCTACTTCTACGGAACTTGGCTTTAATTCTATCTTCAAAGGCGATAAATCTATCCTCGTGGAAAACCGCCCATATAGTAAATGTTACGAGAGCAACCTCAAATACTGTTGCTAAAATATCACGAAAACTCATAATTACCTCCGCCGAACATTTGGTCGTTTTCTGTATTTTCATTATATACTAGGGTTTTTAATTTGTCAAGCCCCTTTTTGTAATTTTATTATAATTTTTTGCGTGTCCCAAATTCAGTACTTTGATTTACCAATTTTTTGTTGTTCTTAATATATATTTATATATTGTAATTTAAAATGAAATGTGTTAATATTAATTTGAATATGAATATCCAAAGGAATGTTTTTTATGTGTGAAAACGAAAATAAAAAATCAGTACTCAGTTGTATTCAGCCCAGTGGTATGCTCACCCTCGGCAATTACCTTGGCGCTTTAAAGAACTGGCTTTATATGCAGGAAGAATTCAACTGCACCTATGCAGTCGCAGACCTTCACGCCATAACCGTAAAGCAAGAGCCCGCCAAACTTCGCGCTCAGATTTATTCCACCGCCGCCGTACTTTTGGCTTTGGGACTTGACCCCGAAAAGTCTACATTGTTTATCCAGTCCCATGTGCCTGAACAT
Organism: Acutalibacteraceae bacterium; assembly: GCA_045648365.1. Taxonomy (GTDB): domain Bacteria; phylum Bacillota; class Clostridia; order Oscillospirales; family Acutalibacteraceae; genus UBA737. Next base: position 32,440 of record JAZRNX010000007.1, on the reverse strand, counting down.
AGCGGTCTTGCGTGGCTTCTTTCCTGCAATACACAATTCGGCGAACTTTCCCGAATGACACAGTTTAAAGAAAAATCTTCAAAACACGCCGACAATATCAATGCGGGTCTTTTCACCTACCCCGTGCTTATGGCGGCAGATATTCTCCTTTATAAGCCCGACTTTGTACCTGTGGGCGCCGACCAGAAACAACACCTTGAAATCGCCCGTGATATTGCCACCAGATTCAACCATCTTTACGGCGATGTGTTTAAAATACCCGAACCATATATTCCCAAAATCGGCGCTCGTGTTATGTCTCTTCAAGACCCCACAAAGAAGATGACAAAATCCGATGAAAATATATACGCTTGGGTTGCCATACTTGATGATAAAGATACCATCATCCGCAAATTCAAAAGAGCGGTTACCGATAGTGATTCTAAAATTTGCGTAAGTGACGATAAACCCGGCGTTACAAATCTTATAAATATTTACAGCGCCGTTACAGGCAAAACCGCCGCAGAGGTTGAAAAGGAATTTGAAGGCAAGGGTTACGGTGACTTTAAGTTGGCCGTAGGCGAAGCCGTTGCCGATGAACTGGCGCCCATCAAAGCGAACTACGATAAAATTATCACCGATAAAGGCGAACTTGAGCGCATCTTCCGCGAGGGCGCTCAAGCAGCAGAAAAAGTAGCCCGAAAGACCTACTTTAAGGCAATGAAAAAGGTTGGATTTGTTTTATGATATTTCCCCTTAAAGCCAATGGGAATGTAAAAACCGCTGTTGAAAGTATGATAGAAACGGGACGCATACCCCACGCCATTATTATTGAGGGCGACGAGGGTACGGGCAGACATACTCTGGCTAAATTTTTATCCACCGCTGCTATTTGCGAAGGCGTAGGAGAAAAACCCTGTGGAAACTGCAGAATGTGTCTATCCGCCGCAAGTTTCAATAACCCCGATATAATTTTTGTTTCCCCTGAGGAAAATAAGAAAAGTATAACGGTAGACAAGGCTCGTTCTATTAGAACAGAGGCATATATAAAACCCCACGCGGCAAACAAAAAGGTTTATATTTTAGATTTTGCCGAGCGAATGACCGAGCCGGTGCAAAATGCTCTTTTAAAAATTTTAGAAGAGCCACCTGAAGCTGTAATATTCATTATAATTACCACATCAAGAACGGAGCTTCTTCCTACTATTCTCTCAAGGTGTGTTTGCCTCTCCCTCACCCCACCCGATTTCGAAACCGCAAAAAATACAGTGAAAGAAATTTTGGGTGACTCTTATGATGAAGAAAAAATCGCCGAGGCGGTAAAATCCGAGGAAAATAATATAGGCGCCGCCCTTTCTTTACTTGGAAACAAGGGCGAAAACAAAGCCAAAACCGCCGCTGAGGAGTTTATAAAACTTGTATTTTCGGGTAGCGAATATGAGCTTTTGCGCCTGTTTATACCCTTCGAAAAGGACAGAGTCGGCACAGATTTGTTTTTCGAACAGTTAAAAATCGAAATTTCCCGTAATCTTAAAAAGGATTACGGCAGAATCGTAAGAGCACGCGCCCTTACAAATTTATATTCCGCCATAGATGAATGGCAAAAACTTTTAAAAACCAATATTAACCTGCCTCTGCTTTTTAGTGCAGTGGTTTGTAAATCTAAACAAATAATCGGAGGAAATTTATGACATCGGTCATATCTGTTAAATTCAAAGAGGGCGGTAGAGCCTATTACTTCAGTCCCGATGGTAAAACCTATAATATAGGCGATAATGTTATCGTTGAAACATCGAATGGTAACGCCTTTGGTTTTGTCTCAAAGGGTAATCACGAAGTGCCAGATGAAACCATCGTAGGCGAACTTAAAAATGTTTTAAGGGTTGCGAGTGATAAGGATTTAAACCGTATAAAAGAAAATAAAGCGAAGGAAAAAGATGCCCTCGCCATATGTGAAAAGAAGGTGGCCGAGCACGGTCTTGATATGAAACTTGTTGAGGTTGAATATGCCTTTGATGCAAGTAAAATCACCTTCTTCTTCACTTCCGACGGCAGAGTGGATTTTAGAGAACTGGTTAAAGATTTGGCATCTTCTTTCCATACTCGAATCGAGCTTCGCCAGATAGGTGTCCGCGATGAAGCAAGAATGCTTGGCGGCATCGGTATCTGCGGTCAGCCCTATTGCTGCAAAAGATTTTTAGATGATTTCCAACCTGTTTCTATAAAGATGGCTAAAGAGCAGGGACTCTCCCTTAACCCCACCAAAATTTCAGGTAGTTGCGGCAGACTTATGTGCTGCCTTAAATATGAGCAGGATTCATACGAGCATCTTTTGAGCATTACCCCGGTTGTTGGCTCAACGGTTAAGATTGCCGAAGGCGTTGGAACGGTAATTGACTGCAATCTTATAACAGGCAATCTTCTCGTTAAACCCGAAAATAGCGAGGGTGCTCCCTTTAAGGTGCATAGAAGCGCCGTAAAACTTCTCTCCCGTCCTAAACACAAGAAAAAGGACGAAGAAGAGGAGATAATAGAGTAATTCGTAATAATTATCTTGCTTTTTGACAGAAATACTGTTAAAATATATTCAATGAAGCTTATGGAGGTGTTTTGAATGGCTTACAAAATTTCTGATGAATGCATTAACTGCGGTGCATGTGCAGCAGGTTGTCCTTGTGATGCTATCGCTGAAGGCGATGCTCATTACGAGATTGACCCTGATAAGTGCATCGATTGCGGCGCTTGCGCAGCAGGTTGCCCTGTTGAAGCAATTTCTGAAGGTTAATTCAACCCTCACAAAATCAAAACATAAAAACGCGAAGGAATATCCTTCGCGTTTTTCTTTTTTATAATCCGTAAATTTTTTGTAAACAGGATGTAAATTTAAGGGAATTTAATTGACAGGAATTTACATAAAATTATATAATAAGTATAGAAACAAGAAAGGGGAGAAATGTTGTGAAAAGATGTTTTTTATGTTTGCTTTGCGTACTAATGGTTTTGAGCACCCTTGCAGGTTGCAGAAAAGAGTCGGATACATATAGCTCGTGGTACTCGTATATCGAGGTTGAAGACATGGCAGATGATGAAACTTCATCCGATGCAACATCTTCCAATAATAAAATTCAATATGACAGTACCATACCTACTCCCGAAAGCATGACCCTTTATAAAGGCGGTATGCAAGCAAGCGTTAAGGATAAAACGCTGCGCCGAAAAGCCGCAAAAGAAATCGAAAAACTGTATTATGATTATACTAACGATAATTTACCTTCCGTAGATATGGAGGTAACACGACAGTTTATATGGGAACTGAAACAAAACGAAACGGTAATAGAACTGCGATTTGAGTTGGCATACCAAGAAAAATTAAACCTTTTAGGTAAAATAAATCTTGAAAAAACCCATGCTGTTTTAGTGCCCCTAACAGGAAAATATGCTTATTACCTTTTTAGCGGATATGATATCGATAGGTATACCAATAAGCCTTATAAATTAAAAGGCAGCGGTCTTGAAAAAATCTTTGAGGGTGTAACCCTTGATAAAAAGGTTCGGGAATGGGAAAGCACCGTTATAGCCCCCACCACCGTAACATTTTATAAAGACGGTGCCACCGCCGTTTCCACAGATAAGGAACTAAATCTCAAAATCGCCCAGCATATTGAAAATTGGTTTAAATATAAGGAATCTTTGACGGGTATGAGTTTAGCTGCCGATACCGATACTTTAAGGCCTATAAAACAAAACGAAATGGCTATAGAGCTTCAGTTTGACCGTGAAATCAAGTTCCACGACGGTGTTATTAGTCCAAAAGTAAGAACGCTCTTTATTCCGGTTACGGGGGAGTATGCAGGTTGGATTTTTAAAAACACCATTAATTCTCCTCATAGTTGGAGTGGTCCCACATATGGCGGAGGAGGGCTTAAGCCGTATTTTGAGTCTGTTCAGTTTACACTTCTAACCGAGGAAGAAAAAAGATGGCGAAGCACAGTTTGTTCTGCAAGTGAAATAAAAGCTTATGCAGGCGAAACACTTTTAGGCGAATCATCAAAATATAGTGATTATACTTTAAATTACGAGGTTATGCAACATATTGAAAAGTGGTTTCTTCATAAAGAAGAGATAAATAGGTTAGATACCGGTATAACCGACATTAACTTAAACGGCATAAGAGCAACAGAAAGATATTTAGAGATATATCTAGGCTATCCAAATCCTACTTTTTACGACCAGTTTGTTATTTCTGAAAAATCGAGCTATATACTTATTCCCTTGACAGGTGAATATGCATATCACATCTTTGAAGGCGATTACAAAAACTACTCACCTATTGCAATAGTGCCTGAAGGTAGCGAGCTTGAAAAATATTTTGAAGCTCTGTAGGCAAAGGGTGTCGACGATGACCCACAGGACTTGTATGATATTGTGGATGATATGCCTGAAGAAGATTAGCATAGTAAATTTATGATTTTTACCTCTCTATATATGCACGCCCCCGAGCTTAAAACTCGGGGGCGTGTGTTATTTTATTCTGCTAATTTCTCCCATTCTTCGAGAGCTTCTAAAAGCTCGGCTTCAAGGGTTTCTATTTCTGTGCCGAGCTCAGAAAGTTTCACATAATCTGAAAGATTTTCGGGGCTTTCGATTTCTGCTTTGAGTTCTTCTATTTTCTGTTCGAGGGCAGCCACCCTATCCTCCGCTTTTTTAAGGGCTTTTTCTCTTTTGGCCTTTTCTTTGGCAGGGGTGGTGAAGGTTTTCTTTTTTGGTTTCTCGGTTGCCTCTTTTATTGGCACTTCCTCTACCTTTTCCTTCTCCTCTAAAAGATATTCCTCATATCCCATTTCCTTAAACTCGGTCTTACCCTCCTTGAAAACCAAAAGTTTACTTGCTAATTTTTTAATGAAATATCTATCGTGGGAAACGAAAAGAAGTGTACCTTCATAATCTAAAAGCAATTCTTCAAGAGCCTCTTTTGGGGCAATATCCATATGGTTTGTAGGCTCATCGAGTATAAGGAAATTGGGATTTTTCCTAAAAAGTTTGCAAAGAGCGAGGCGCACTCGCTCTCCGCCCGAAAGCATATCAAGGGTTTTGAAAACATCCTCACCCGAAAAGAGAAATGCGCCAAGAGCGCTTCGCACCTCAAAGTCACTAAGTGCAGGAAATTCACTGGCGAAACTATCAAAAACCGTAGCGCTTCCCTTGGCGGTGGCAAGTTGCTGGTCAAAATACCCTACGGTTACCATAGCGCCCATTTTATATTCGCCCGAAAGGGCGGGGATTTTACCTACTATGGTCTTCAAAAAAGTTGATTTACCAAGGCCGTTGCCGCCGATTATTCCAACCCTCTCTCCTCGCAAAAGGGAAAAGTCAACGGTTGACAAAGTCCTATCAAAACCAATTTCCAAATTTTTGACCGTAAGCACCTCTTTGGCGCTCCTCACAGTAGGCTCCAAACTTGCTTTAAAGGTTTTTTCATCGTGGGATATGGGAGCCTCGATTTTATCCATCCGCTCAATCTGTTTAATTTTAGATTGCGCCATAGCCGCCTTGGTGGCTTTGTATCTAAATCTCTCCACCACCGAAGTTAAATGCTCTATTTCTTTTTGTTGAGCATTATATTGTTTCAGAAGAAGAGCATCCCTTTCCTTCTTTTGCTTTGCAAATTCGGTATAGTTACCTATATATTTATAACTTTTGCCGTATTCTATTTCGTAAACTGTATTTACTGTTCTATCAAGAAACATTCGGTCGTGGGAAACTATAAGGGCCGCCTTATTATAATTTCTTATATAATCCTCAAGCCAGGAAACCGCATCAATATCAAGATGGTTGGTAGGCTCGTCCAGAAGGAGTAAATCGGGTTTTGATAAAAGAAGTTTTAAAAAAGCGATTTTAGTCCGCTGTCCTCCCGAAAACTCGGAAAGTTTTTTATGCTTTTCGGTGTCACTAAAACCGAAACGCTTTATTGCGCCCTCATATTCCCTTTCAAAATAATGACCGCCAAGGGCGATAAAATTATCAAGTAAATCAGAATATTTCTTAATGTTTTCTTCGCTCTGATTTTCTTCCATTTCCCGTTGGGCATTATCAAGGGCAAATTTGACCTCAAGCACATCCTTATATGCCGAGCGGATTTCCTCCACCATGGTACGATTTTCATCACTAAAGGTCATCTGGTCAAGGATACCTATGTTAAAGTTTTCCGAAACAGAAATAGTAGGGGTGTTTTCTGTCCCCTTTGCAAGAGGATACTCTCCTGCTATAAGTTTAAGTAGGGTGGTTTTTCCGCAACCGTTTCGACCCACAACCGCAATTTTGCTGTTTTTATTTATTTCCATATTAATATCGGTGAGTATGGGTTCGCCCGATAAATCAACTGCGCCGTGACTTATAATCAGTTGCATAAAATCCCCCCCTTTTTTACGATTTATTTTAACACTTTTCCGCTACTTTTGCAAGAAGGATAAAAAAATACAAAAAGCGAGTGAAAAAATACACAATTTTCTCTGTTTTTCATAGAAATTTTCACAAGTTTTTATTTACATAATTTCTTATTCACTTTATATTTGCATATTAACTATTTCAACTTTTCCACCGAGTTATCCACCGTATAAACCGCGATTTATCCCCAAAAACCCACTTTTTAACCGCTAAAATGTTAATTATGCGGTGGATAAGTTGGATAACTTTATGGGTTGTCCAAGTTTACATAACTCACGAAAAATGCAGAACTTGGTCGAAAAATGTAATTTTAACGAACATGACTCATATCAGTATATACAAAAGCGCTAAAAGCAGTAATTTATCCGATTTTTCCGATTCTAAAATGAGTAAAAGTCCAATTATAAGAAGTATATCAGGATCAGCGCCGATTTTACCTAAAAATGAATCTAAAAATTCCCCGCCTCCAGATAAAATTCCCTCGGCTAAACCCTTAATTCCGCCGCCTGATTTATTTTCGTAAGTTTTTTCTTCACTTATGGGCGGTTTTGGTGTATCATAAGGTTTAGAGCCCTCCCCCACCTTTAAAAAGGCGGGTGAAGGCGGCATGGTGTTATTGCCCTTCTGCGCCGCCTTTTGCATACGGCGCATTTGCGCAAGGGCTTCTTCCTGTCTTTGTATAAATTCTCGGTTTGGCTCTGCCATAAATATCAACTCTAAAAATTAAATATGCCGCTCTCTTTAAGAAGGGGTAAAATGTCTATTAGCCGCAGTATTTTTACAGCGGTATCTACCTTCTCCTTTTTGGGCGGACTTAAATTATCTTTAAGGGCTAAAAGCAGTTTTGTTCTGCTATCGTTACCCTTGCTCTTAAGCATAGTAACTATATGCATTATTTTCTGCATTTCGTCGGCGGTGGGCATACCCTCTCCTAAAGCCAAAGCGTTGGTCTTTTCCTCCGCGTTTTCAGAGCCGAGAAGTCCCTCAGCCATACGCCGTACCCTTTCCATACTTTCAGGGTCATTTAAAATCCCCGCTAACTTTTCGCTTATATCATCCATTTATTTTTCACCGCCGAGCATTTTATTAATAATTGCTTTGGCATCCTCGCCCGATAGCATTTTTTTAAGGTTATCGCCCTTTAGAGCGTTATTTAACTTCTGTCTATCCTCTTCATTTAAAGCAGACATAAGTCCCGAAAGGTCGCCCTTTTTAGCCGACTCAATAGAAGATTTATCTATCTTACCGCCCGACGAGGCAATAACAGAATTTATCAGTTTATCTTTATTTATACCGTTAAAATTATTGTTCATATAAATCCCTCCATTTAATACTATGAAATTTTTGAAAATTTATGAGGCACTATTATGAGATTACTTGTTATTTCCGATTCCCATAAAAATTCTTTTATTATTGATAGGATTATAAGAAACCAACCCGAAGCAAAACACATTTTCTTTTTAGGTGACACGGTTTCAGATATTGAAGAATTTAAAAATGAATATAGAGATAGAATATTTCATATTGTAAAGGGCAACTGCGATGGATTTTGCCGATACCCCGATTACGATATTATAAAACTTGAAAACCAAAATATTCTATTTACCCACGGACACAATTTCTCCGTAAAATACGGCAAAACCCGCCTTTTAGAATTCGCAAAAAACTGCGGATGCAGTATCGCCCTTTACGGTCACACACATATCCCCGATATAACCTACGCGGAAGGAATCTATCTTGTTAATCCGGGTTCCCCATCAAGACCCAGAGAATGCAAACCTTCCTATGCGGTTATAGATATTGTAGCGGGCGGAATCAAACCTATCATTATTTATCTTTAAAGTTATAAATTTTCAAAAAATTCATATAATTACTGTGACTGGAGATGATTTTTTTGAAAATACAGTGGAAGAAACTAATAGGTTATATTTCTCTGCCTATTATAATCGGCGCTATTGTTGGATGGCTCACTTCAGGCGGTATGGAAAAATTTAAATATATGAATAAACCGCCACTCTCCCCGCCGGGTTGGCTTTTCCCTATTGTTTGGACTGTTCTTTATGCCTTAATGGGAATTTCCTATTACCTTATCAAGCAAAGCGGCGAGGATATTACAACACAAAAGAGATTGTATATAATACAACTTTTCTTTAACTATATGTGGTCCTTCATATTCTTTAATATGGATAACTACCTCTTTGCATTTATCTGGCTCGTTGTCCTTTGGATTTTGATTATCCTTACCGCCGTTTCCTTCTACCGAGTAAACAAGATAGCGGGGCTTTTATATATTCCTTATATACTCTGGGTAACCTTTGCAGGATATTTAAATCTTGCAACCTATCTATTAAACAGAATGGTATAAATAAAATAACCCCGCGTTTGTATCAAACGCGGGGTTATAATTTTGATTATTTAATTTCTTGCTCTAAATTCTTAAAATAATCAGTATCAAAAAATTCGGTAATTGAGATATTTAATCCGTCGCATAATTTTTTGATAGTAGAAATTCCTGGATTTTTGCTTTTATTATAGAATATTGATTTTACAGTGGTATAAGGCACTCCTGATAAACTTGCTAATTTGCAAAAGTTAATGCCGTTTTTATAGCAAAGTTCCTCAAAACGCATTTTTACTGCCTCGGTAATATTCATATATATCACTCCTAACAAAAATATTTTATTATTTTTATTAAGGTGATATAGATTAAATATTATACGATTATGCTATATATAGTCCTTTTAAAACCTGCTTTGATGCCATTTTAATAAATTCTTCTACCGAGCAATTCAGATTTGCTAATTTTATAGCATTCTCCATCTCTAATTCTATTTCCTTTTCGGAAACCTTTTCCTTTAACGCCAATTCCTTTATAATTTTTTTATATTTCATTTGCTTTCACCTCCCATGATTTGTATTATACTATATATCGTCTATCAGAATTTGTCGCAAAAGGTCAGGTGAAAAAATTTTTTATATAAACAATAAACCCCGCTCGCACCTTTCGGTGAAAGCGGGGTTAATGTTATTTCTTTTAAATTAGCACTTTTCTGCTATTTCCAAAATGCTTGCGGGAAGGTCGGCTTCGTCGCAAGAAACGGTGAAAATGAACTCAACATCATCAATCTTTGCTACGCGAGCAAGGAAATCAGCAAGTTCGTTATAATCACGGGTGCCGATGCGAAGGGTAGCATCGCCAAAGATATGAGTTACATCGTGGTTACCCGACTTAACGCCTGCCAAGAGACCGTAATATTCGCCGTAGCCGCTGATGCCGAAAGCATCAGAATCGATGAGTCGTGCCTTATGTGTTACGGAATAGGTAAGGGTATCACCCTTTTCAACGCATACTACATTGCCAAGACTTTCATTAGCGGCGGTATTTACCATATCCACTAACTTTTTGGTTTTACCCGAACCTTTTTTCCCGATAATGAGTTTAATCATACTAAACATCTCCTTTATTCTAATACCGCGTCCGCGGTTTGTGTCCTATTTATTATTTTGAAATACGCGCGATAAGTTTTTCTCTTAAATCCTCATAACCCGGTTTACCGAGAAGGGCAAACATATTCTTTTTATATGCCTCAACGCCGGGTTGGTCAAAGGGGTTAACGCCCAAAACATAACCCGAAACAGCACATGCCTTTTCGAAGAAATAGATAAGACGACCTAAGTTTTCCTCATCGGCTTTAGATAGAGTTATAACGAGGTTGGGTACGCCACCGTCAACATGGGCAAGTACAGTTCCCTCAAAAGCCTTTTCATTAACAAATGACATTGTTTTTCCTGCAAGGAAATTAAGACCGTCACCGTTATCTTCGGCTTCTTCAATAACTATATCTTTTCCGTTATCCTTAATATCGACAACGGTTTCAAACATAAGACGGGTACCGTCCTGAATATACTGACCCATTGAGTGAAGATCGGTAGAGAAGGTTACGGAAGCGGGGAAAATTCCCTTTTGCTCTTTGCCTTCGCTCTCGCCGTAAAGTTGCTTAAACCATTCGGCCATCATAGTGAAACGGGGTTGATAGCTGGCAAGGATTTCAACCGATTTGCCCTTTCTGTGAAGCACATTGCGAACTGCCGCATATTTGTAGCAAGGATTGCTATCCATATCGGGAATATCGTAATCCTTTGCGCCATCCGCGGCGCCCTTCATAAGAGCATCAATATCTCCACCTGCAACAGCGATGGGAAGAAGTCCAACTGCAGTAAGAACAGAAAATCTTCCACCAACATCATCGGGAATAACAAAGGTTTCGTAACCCTTTTCGTCGGCAACCTGCTTAAGAGTGCCTCTCGCTTTATCGGTAGTGCAGTAGATACGCTTTGCGGCTTCCTCTTCACCGTATCTTTCCTCAAGATACTTTCTAAAAACTCTGAACGCAACAGCAGGCTCGGTAGTAGTTCCTGATTTGGAAATTACATTAACGGAAACTCTTTTACCTTCGCAAAGACTAAGAAGGTCCGAAAGTTCACTGCCAGAAATACTGTTGCCTGAAAAATAAACCTGAGGAACGCCCTCCCTAGTGGAATTATAATAAGTTCCCTTTAAAAACTCAATTGCAGCACGAGCGCCAAGGTATGAGCCGCCGATACCTATAACAATGAAAATGTCTGTATCACTCTTAATCTTCTCTGCGGCCTTCTTTATACGGGAAAATTCTTCCTTATCATAGTCGAAGGGAAGGTCAATCCAACCGAGAAAATCATTACCCTTACCGTTTTTCTCTTTAAGGGCAGTATGGGCGAATAAAATTTCAGGTGAAAGAGCCTTAACTTCATCCTCACTAACAAAGTTTTGTGCGTATTTGTAACTAAAATCTAATGCCATGGTAAAACTTCTCCTTTTTGTAATTCTATTTTACTATACTTTCCCCTTCTTTTCAAGTAGTAATATTAATATAATTGTATATTTTTGGCTACAGAGTAACAAGCCCCGATAAAAGCCATTTTAAAGCAGCCCAAAAACTCATTTTTTCGACATTTTCTGCCGCCTTTATGTCTATACTTCCTATCTGTTCATCCCCCATAAAAACATCTATAGTACCTACCTTATCACCCTTTCTTACGGGGGCTTCTATCTCCTCTTTTAAATGAATTTCCTGTTTTATTTCCTTGCCTTCGTTTTTCTTTAGAAGAAGTTTTAAAAATCCGTCAGGGAGGGCGCTCACTTCCTTCTTTTCACCGTCATCTACTTCTACCGAAAACGCCTCGCTTTTTTCGGGGTGAATTTCGGTAAGAGAAAAATTTGCAAAGCCGTAATTTAACAGCTTTTTAGCGCTTTCAAATCTATCATTTGACGCTTCACTTCCCATAATAACGGCAACAAATTCCGTGCCGTCCCGCATAGCTGATGCGGAAAGACAGTAACCCGCCGTAGAGGTGGTACCCGTTTTCAGTCCCGTTGTACCCTCATAAAATCTGACAAGCTTATTTGTATTTACAAGTTCGCTTTCTCCGTCGCGAAGGCTATCCATCCAGACGGTAGTATATTGCTTAATAAGCTCATGTTTAATAAGTTCGCAAGACATTATAGCAACATCGTGAGCGGTAGAATAGTGACCTTCAGCGTCGAGTCCTGTGCAGTTTATAAAATTGGTGTTATTCATACCAAGTGATTTGGCTTTTTCATTCATCATTGCAACAAAACCCTCTTCACTACCCGCAATGGCCTCGCCAAGTACTACGGTGGCATCATTGGCGGAGGCTATTACCGTGGCTTTAAGTAGGTCATCCACCGTCATTGATTCACCCGGCTCAAGCCAGATTTGTGAGCCTCCCATACTTGCCGCATGGTCACTGCAAGTAAGCACATCTTCGAGGCTTAAGGTTTTATTATCTATTGCCTCCATAACAAGCAAAAGGGACATAATTTTAGTAATGGATGCAGGGGCGGTTTTTTCATCAATATTGTTTTCGTAAAGTATGGTTTTTGTATAGGGTTCCATAAGTATTGCCGATTTCCCCTTTATTTCAAGATTTGCCCCCTCGGCTTTGGCGATTGTTACGGGGTAAAACCCCGTAATTAATATAAACGCCAAGCACAAAGATAAAAATTTTACTGTTTTTTTCATAAATGGTCCCCCTAAATTTTCTTTCAGTAATTGCTATGCGTAAAAATCTTAAAATATTTCTCAAAACACTTGAAAGCGCTCTCTTATTTTGGTATAATTACAATGATTTATTATATAATAGATAAATCTATGATTTTTCAGGCAAAGAGGTAATAAAATGGGGAAAACAGGATTTGACAATAGTGAATATATCCGCCTTCAATCTCAAAAAATACGAGATAGAATAGATATGTTCGGCGGGAAACTTTATATGGAATTCGGCGGAAAACTTTTTGATGATTATCACGCTTCCCGAGTGCTGCCGGGTTTTGAGCCCGATTCTAAGGTTAAAATGCTTTTGAATCTTAAAGATGATGCCGAAATCGTTATTGTTATCAATGCGGATGCTATTGAGAAAAACAAACGCCGCGGCGACCTTGGGATTACCTATGACCTTGAAACCCTCCGCCTCATTGATGCCTTTAGAAATATCGGTCTTTATGTGGGTAGTGTTGTTATCACCTGTTTTACAGGTCAACACCTCGCCCTCGCTTTTGAAAAACGGCTTAAGAGTCTCGGCATAAATGTTTACCGCCATTATCCTATCCACGATTACCCCAATAATATTCCTCTTATAGTAAGCGATGAAGGTTTCGGCCAAAATGATTTTATTGAAACCAGCCGAAAACTTATTGTGGTTACTGCCCCGGGCCCAGGAAGCGGAAAAATGGCAACCTGTCTTTCCCAACTTTACCACGAGCACAAAAGAGGTATTAAAGCAGGTTACGCTAAATTTGAAACCTTCCCTATTTGGAATCTTTCACTAAAACATCCCGTAAATGTGGCTTATGAGGCCGCAACTGCAGACCTTAAGGATGTTAATATGCTTGACCCCTTCCATCTTGAAGCTTACGGCAAAACCGCCGTAAATTATAACCGCGATATTGAGATTTTCCCTGTGCTTAACGCTATGATGGAAAAAATTCTCGGTGAATCTCCCTATAAAAGTCCTACAGATATGGGCGTTAATATGGCGGGGTTTGCTATCAAAGATAACGCGGCTGTAATCGAATCGGCAAATGGTGAAATTCTCCGCCGCTACTATAACGCCCTCTGCTCTGTTAGACAAGGTATGGGCGACCAAGCGGAAGTCGCTAAAATTGAACTTCTTATGAATCAGTTAGGTATATCCACAGATTCCCGTCCCGTAGTTAAAGCGGCACTCCATAAGGCAGAACTAACCGGTGGCCCCGCCACAGCTATAGAACTTGCCGACGGCACCGTTATAACGGGTAAAACCTCCTCCCTTCTGGGCGCATCTTCATCAATGCTCCTTAACACCCTAAAAGTTTTGGCGGGAATTCCTGATGATATAGAACTTCTCTCCCCCACCATTATTGAACCTATCCAGAAGATGAAAACGGGCGTTCTAGGTAATCATAACCCCCGACTTCATATAGATGAACTGCTTATCGCCCTCTCTATCTGCGCGGTAACCAATGATACCGCAAGAAAAGCACTTGATCAGATAAATAAACTTCGTGGCCTTGAGGCCCATTCAACCGTAATTTTATCGAGAGTGGATGAGCAAACATTTAGAAAACTGGGTGTTAACATTACCTGTGAACCCCAGTATCAAACCAAAAAACTTTATCATGCGTGAGGTATAAATTATGAGTAAATACGATATTGAAACAAAATGTGTTCAGGGCGGCTACACCCCAGGTAACGGTGAGCCTCGTCAGATACCCATTATTCAAAGCACTACCTTTAAGTATGCTACCAGTGAAGATATGGGCAAACTTTTCGATTTGGAAGCATCGGGATATTTCTATACCCGTCTTCAGAATCCTACCAATGATTCTGTTGCCGCTAAAATCTGCGATATGGAAGGCGGTACTGCCGCTATGCTTACCTCCTCAGGTCAGGCAGCAAACTTCTATTCTATCTTCAATATTGCATCTTGCGGTGACCATGTAGTTGCCTCTTCTGCAATTTATGGCGGCACCTATAATCTTTTCGCCGTTACAATGAAGAAGATGGGAATCGAGTTTACCTTTGTTACTCCCGATTGCAGTGACGAAGAACTCGAGGCCGCATTTAAACCAAATACCAAGGCGGTTTTCGGCGAAACCGTCGCCAACCCTGCCCTTTCGGTGCTTGATATTGAAAGATTTGCAAACGCCGCCCACGCCCACGGCGTACCTCTTATTATCGATAACACCTTTGCAACCCCCGTTAATTGCCGTCCTTTTGAGTGGGGTGCAGATATCGTAACCCACTCCACCACTAAGTATATGGACGGTCACGGCGCAGGGGTTGGCGGTTGTATAGTTGATTCGGGTAAATTTGACTGGACAAAGTACCCCGAAAAATATGCAGGTCTTTGCACCCCCGATGATAGTTATCACGGCGTAACCTACACCGAGCGTTTTGGCCTCGAAGGCGCGTTCATTACCAAAGCCACCGCTCAGCTTATGAGAGATTTCGGCTCAATTCAGTCGCCCCAAAATGCCTTTATTCTTAATTTAGGTCTTGAGAGTTTGCATCTTCGTATGAAGAAGCATTGCGAAAACGGTCTTGCCGTTGCAAAATTCCTTCAAAGTGACGAGCGTGTCGCTTGGGTTACCTATCCAGACCTTCCCGGTGACAAGTACTACGACCTTGCTAAAAAGTATATGCCAAACGGCTCCTGCGGCGTGGTAAGTTTCGGCGTTAAGGGTGGCAGAAAAGCGGCAGAATCCTTTATGAAGAATTTAAAACTTGCCGCTATCGAAACCCATGTGGCCGATGCAAGAACTTGTTGTTTGCACCCCGCTAGCGCTACACACCGTCAGATGAATGATGATGAGCTTATTGCGGCAGGCGTTTCGCCTGACCTTATCCGTTTCTCTTGCGGAATTGAAAGCAGTGAGGACCTTATTGCCGATATTAAACAAGCCCTCGATAATATGTAATGTAATCTAATATAATACAAAAATTGGAGGTATTGGGATGCCTATTAAAATCCCCGATAATCTACCTGCTGTAAAAACTCTTGCTGAGGAAAATATCTTTGTTATGACCGAAAAACGCGCCATAACTCAGGATATCCGCCCTCTAAAGATTTTACTTCTAAACCTTATGCCCAAGAAGATAGAAACCGAAACTCAGCTTTCCCGTCTTCTTGGTAACTCTCCCTTACAGGTGGATTTTACATTTATTCACACTAAAAGTCATCAGTCAAAAAACACCTCTGCCGAGCATCTTTTCACCTTTTATAAAACCTTTGATGATGTGAAGACAGAAACCTTTGACGGTATGATTATAACAGGTGCTCCCGTTGAACACCTTAAATTCGAAGATGTTGAATATTGGGAAGAACTCTGCGAGATTATGGAGTGGACAAAAACCCATGTTCACAGCACCTTCCATATCTGTTGGGGTGCGCAAGCGGGACTTTATTATCACTACGGTATTGATAAACAGCCCCTTAGTGAAAAGCTTTTTGGCGTTTTCCCACATAAAGTGGATTATAAAAAATCTATCCTCTTCAGAGGTTTTGACGATGTATTTATGGCGCCTCATTCCCGCCATACCACAGTAAACCGAGAGGATATAGAAAAAGTTTCCGAACTTAAAATTCTATCCACATCGGAAGAGGCGGGAGTTTACGCAGTCGGCACCAAAGGCGGTAAACAGATTTTTATTACGGGACATTCTGAGTACGACGCGGAAACACTCAAAGCCGAGTATCTTCGTGATTTAGGAGAAGGTAAACCTATTTCTATGCCTAAAAACTACTTCCCCGATAACAATCCCGACAAAGAGCCCCTTGTAACTTGGCGCTCACATGCCAACTTGCTCTATACAAACTGGCTTAACTACTTTGTTTACCAGACAACGCCATACGATATAAGCGAAATAGGAAATAAATAAACCAAAACCCGATTAGGCCTCGCCTAATCGGGTTTTTCTTGCGATATTAATTTATATAATTTTTACTCTAATGGGTTTATTATATTTTTTCGCGTATTCAATCATAGATTTTGTGCCTCGACTTTTATTATCCCAAAAACATATCACACAGTCACATATTTTCGCCATCTCTTCGTTCCTTTTTGGACCTGCGCTTCTGCCGTATTTTTTCCATTGAGCAGGATATTTTTCAACCCTAAATCCGTTTTCCTTTGCATATTGTTCACCAATAGCATCTGCGCCTCTTGCTCCGCCTGAAATTATGATGATTTCATTTTCTTTTCGAATATTGCAAAGACAATAATCAATATATTCTTTAGCCTCATTATATTTTGTATAATCTCTGCACCCTGCTATTACTACTCTTTTTTTCATAAAATCCCTCTCGATATGGGGATTATATCCCCTTAATATTCAAGATTATAATCCCCATAATAATAGGTGTCAAGGGGGATGTGTTATGATAGTATTTGATAAACTATGGATTACAATGAAGGAAAAAGGTTTTTCCACATATAAATTAAGAGAAAATTGTGGTATTGATAGCAAAACTATAAGGCGACTTAAAGCCAATGAAAATATCGAAACAAAGACGCTTGATAAAATATGTGCCGCCCTTGATTGCCGTATTGAAGATATTGCAGAATATATAGACAAATAATAAAACAAAACCCGATTAGGCCTTACCTAATCGGGTTAATTTTTGCCGATATTAATTTGTTTTGTAGAGGAGGGGTTCCCCCTCCCGAAAAGCCCTCCCGTTTTGATTTTCTGCAAATAAACGGGAGGCGAAACCCCTCCCCTACAACCATTTATTTATATTGATGAAATCAAAACGGAAGGACCAAGGCCCTTCCCTACGATATATATTTTTTTATTCTGATGGGTTTATTGTGTTTTTTCGCATATTCTATCATAGATTTTGTACCCCTGCTTTTTCCATCCCAAAAGCATATCACGCAGTCACATATTTTCGCCATCTCTTCGTTCCTTTTTGGACCTGCGCTTCTGCCGTATTTTTTCCATTGGGCAGGATATATTTCAACCTTAAATCTATTTTCTGCCGCATAACGTTCTCCAATGGCATCAGCCCCATTTGCTCCGCCTGAAATTATGATGATTTCATTTTCTTTTCGAATATTGCAAAGACAATAATCAATATATTCTTTAGCCTCATTATATTTTGTATAATTCCTGCACCCTGCTATTACTACTCTTTTTTTCATTTTTAACTCCTTATGCATTCAACCGTTGATATCAACATTTTAACCTATTTCAGATTAAAAATCAATAACCTGGTTAAGATTAAACTAAAATTAAGGATAATAAACTTAACTATACAGAGGTTATATATGTATAAAAGAATTCGCGATTTAAGAGAGGATAAGGACCTAAACCAAACTGAAATTGCAAAAATGCTCGGTATGTCGCAAACGGGATATTCGAAATATGAAACAGGTGAAAACGATATACCTACCGCAATATTGATTAAACTCGCAAAATTCTATAACACAAGCGTTGACTATATTTTAGGTATTACAAACGATAAAAATTCTTATCCAAAAATTAAATAAAACAGCAAACCCGATTAGGCCTCACCTAATCGGGTTAATTTTTGCCGATATTAATTTGTTTTGTAGGGGAGGCGTTGCGCCTCCCGTGAAGATTTTGGGTTTAAAAACGGGAGGCGCAACGCCTCCCCTACATTCATCTTTTTATATTGATTAAAGCAAAACGGAACGGTATATACCGTTCCATTTCTCTTTTACGAAATATACTGCGCTAAGGTAATTATAAGCGGCATTGTGATTATGGATATTAAGGTGCTTACCGAAACCAGATTTGCCGAGGTTTCGGTATCGGCATCGTATTTTGCCGAGAACATTGTAGTTGCGGCCGCAACGGGTGAACAGATTGAAATCACCGAGGAAACCAGTATTGTATCTCTTACACCGCAAATCCAAAGAACAAGAAGGGCCAAAAGGGGTAAAACCACAAGTCGCAACGCCATAGCCAAAATGCACTTTATATCCTTAAAGGTTTTAAAAATATCGCTTTTAGAGAGATAATAACCGATTATTATCATTGGAAGAGGCGTATTTAAAGAGGCAAGGTAGCCTATGGGCGCTTTTATAATTGATGGCACAGGAATCGAAAGCAAAAAGATGATAAGTCCCGCGCTCACAGCAATTATTCCAGGATTAATAAGCATTTTTTTGGCGCTTATTTTCACCTTATCGCCGCCCATAATGTAAAGACCGTAACTCCACATAAATATATTGAAAATGGCCACATAAGCCGAGGCGATGAACACCCCGTCTTCACCGAGCAAAGCTTGTTGCAAGGGTATAGACATATATCCGCAGTTAGCGAAAATTATGCCAAACTGCAAGACCTTTTCCTTACGCTTATCATTATCTTTAATTAAAATTCTGCTTGCAATTATAAAGAGAATATGCGCACCCGTTGCAATAAGGAAACTCAGCAGCAGAGTTTTAAGAGAAGATTTATCAAATTCTCTTATAAAGGACTGCAAAATAACGCAAGGAGTTGCAAGAACAAGAACTACATCTGCCATACCTTTACAAGCATTTTCATTTAAAATCTTAATTTTTGCAAGGATTACGCCTACAAGGATAAGAATAAACAGGATAACAACCTGAACTGTAACATTAATAAACATTATTTTACACTTTCCATGAACTTGTTGAAGGCATTTTGTCCCTTTTCGTCCCTTTTAAAAACACCTGCATCCAGAAGAACTCGCTTAAACACTTCGCCAACCTCGTATTTAAGAATTCCCTCAACATTTTCTTCGTTTATATCATCATATTTCGACTTAATTTCATTAGCCCAATTTATATGCTTTATAAGCTCTTCTTCGGTGATTTTCTCACCGCTAACAAGTTTTTCACCCAAAAGTTTCAGTTCTGTTTTGAGTCTGGCAGGTAAAACTGCAAGACCCATAACCTCAATAAGACCAATATTTTCCTTTTTGATATTGTGAAGTTCCTCGTGAGGATGGAAAACACCTAAGGGGTGTTCATCTGTAGTGATATTATTGCGAAGAACTATATCGAGTTCATAAACCTCTCCGTTTTTACGGGCAATGGGGGTAACGGTATTATGAGGTACACCGTCGGTTTCAGCGAAAATGAAAGCATCCTCGTCTGAATAATTCTGCCAATTATTCAAAATCTTATCGGCAAGAGAAATAATTCTTTCGGTATCCTTACCCGAAAGGCGAATAACCGACATAGGCCATTTAACAATACCCGCCTTCACATCGGAAAAGCCCTCGAAAGTATATTCCTTTTCTATGGGCGCTTTTGCCATAGCAAAGGTATATCTGCCGCCTTGATAATGAGAGTGGCTTAAAATAGAACCGCCCACTATGGGAAGACCCGCATTTGAGCCAAGAATATAATGGGGGAACATTTTTACAAAATCAAAAAGCTTTCTAAAGGTAGAAGCGTTAATTTCCATAGGAATATGCTCACCGTCAAAAACGATACAATGCTCATTATAGTAAACATAGGGCGAATACTGGAAAAACCACTCTTTATTGTCAAGGGTAACGGGAATAACCCTATGGTTTTGCCTTGCGGGAAAATTCATTCTGCCGCCATAACCTTCACATTCCTTACAAAGAAGGCATTTAGGATAATCGGACTGGGGAGCGTTTTTAGCCGCCTCTATATCCTTGGCGCTCTTTTCGGGTTTTGAAAGATTAACCGTAATATCCAAAGTGCCATACTCGGTTTCGGCTTCCCATTTCATATCCTTAACTACTCTATAAGTTCTTATGTAATCACTGTTGCGGCTTAAATTATAGTAATAATCCGTAGCCGCCTCAGGTGAAGTTTTATATTCTTCATAGAATTTATCTGTTACTACCGAAGGGGGCGGAAGCATAAGCCCCATAAGTTTAGTATCGAACAAATCGCGAGCCGTAATATTATCCTCGATAATACCCTTTTCCGCCGCATAATCAAGAATTTCCTTAAGAGTTTCCTCAAGGTTAACTCCGCTATAATCTTCACTGGAGGAAAAACTGCTAAGACCCAGAGCATCTATGATGAGATTTGTTACATACACCTCGTCACGCTCATTAAAAAGATTCTTTTCCCTGCCGTAGCAAACAAGTTTTCTTATGCTCTTTTCAATCATTTGTATACCTCGCAAAACCACCTCATCAAAAGACGAGGTGGCGAAAAATTACTGATATTTAGGATTGGAGTTGTTTTTATCCGCAATGCAAACCCAAGAGTTACCTGCGTTAACTTTAAGTTCATTACCTTCGGTATCGGTAAACTTAAATCCATTGTTGGCGTTACCCTTCTGCCATTTAATAAAAGTGAGTTTGCCATCAGAGAAATAATATCCGTCTCCACCCGTAAGCGCTACTTCGCGGTGCTTACCGTCGGGATAATCCTTAATGGTGGTAAGAAGAACAAATATATTCTCAACATCAACGGTTTCGCCCGTTGCATAGTCCTTTTGAAGTTTGCCGCTTATATAACGCTGGTATTTACCTTTTTCGGCATTATATTTGAATTCCGCTTTATGAGAAGATGAGAAAGGAACCGTAACCTCGGTAGCATCACCGCCTGTCAGGGTTACTTTTTCGTCTTCTCCCACGAAATTAGCCCAAGTATTAGAAGACTTTTCTACCTGACGGAAACCTTTTTTATCGAAGCCTTTTTTAAGTTGGTCGCTAAAAGTATATAACTTATGGTCGCCCGATTTGCCGTTTTCAATTTTCTTACCATAGGAGCCATCGTAAATATCAAGGTCATCCATAGTTTTAAGACGGGGACGACAATAAGTGGGGTCAGAGCCACAATGAACATAAATAGCATCGTGACCGAGAGCTAAATCCACATAAACATATCTTGCGGAACGGATAGAGCCGATTTGATTTACCGCATCAATATTCTTATAAACAGCCATAAGACGAGTAATTCCGCCCTCAACCTCAGTTTCATAAACAATATCTGCCGCAGGAAGACCTGCCTGAATATCCTTTGCAACATTAATATTATTAACCATAACCGCAACAGGACGGGCATTAAGTTTATCTTCGGGAATATCCTTAAGACCTGTTAAAGAGTTGACCGAAAGAGTCTCTACCGGTGCTGCATCTTCATCAGTATTGGTGCTGCCCATATCCGCATCTTTATTACAACCTACGCAAAAAAGCATAGAAATAACCAAAATAAGCGCAAAAATTTTCTTAACCATATTTTTATCCCCTTGTATTTGCCAAATATATAAACATTATACAATTTATTTCCCCCTATTTCAAGGGGGAAAGACCAAAAAACATTATTTTTAAATATGTAAATTTTACTATTGTCTATTTACTCAATTTATAGTATAATTATATAGAATGTTAGCAAATTGGAGGAACGGTTATTTTGGAGCCTATTTATCTTGATAATAGTTCTACCACCAAGCCTTGCGAAAAGGCCATAAAAAATATAGAATTTGCCCTTAAAAACTCTTGGGGCAACCCTTCCTCCCTTCATCGTCTGGGTGTAGAGGCAGAAATCGGCGTAAGCGATGCGAGAAACCTTCTGGCAAAAACTCTTAGTTGCAGGGCAGACGAAATATATTTTACCTCTTGCGGTACCGAAAGTAATAATACTGCAATTTTAGGCGCCGCACTTTCCCGTAAAAAACGGGGGAACCGAATTGTTACCACCGCTATCGAACATCCCTCGGTTTTAGAGGTTATGAAAAAATTGGAAGGCAATGGGTTCGAGATAATTTATCTTAAACCTGATATTAACGGCATTATAAACCCTGATGATATAAAAAATGCCGTTAATAAAAATACCATTCTCGTTAGCATAATGCTTGTTAATAATGAGGTTGGCAGCATCCAGCCCGTAAGCGTTGCCGCGGAGGTTATTAAATCTTCGGGCGCTCCTGCACTCTTGCACTGCGATGCCGTTCAGGCTTTTGGCAAAATGCCCATAAATATTAAATCTTTAGGCGTTGACCTATTATCCGTAAGCGCCCATAAAATTCACGGTCCCAAAGGTATCGGCGCGCTTTTTGTTAAGAAAGGTGTTACTGTTCCACCCCTACTTCTTGGCGGCGGTCAGGAAAAAGGTATGCGCTCAGGCACCGAAAGCGTTCCGCTTGTTATGGGGTTTTCCGGTGCTTTGGAAGAGCTCGGAAATATAAATGAAAATCTTAAAAAAGTTTCCGAACTAAATACTTACGCAAAACAAAAACTTTTAGAAACCGGAATTATTACTATAAATTCAGGTGACGGTCTTCCTTATATACTTAATATATCAGTGGTTGGTTACCGTTCGGAAATCCTTCTTCACTTCCTTGAAAGCAAAAATATATTTGTATCCTCAGGAAGCGCCTGTGCTAAGGGTGAAGGAAGTTTCGTGCTTAAGGAAATTGGTCTTAAAAGTGATAGAATAGATAGCGCCCTTCGCATCAGTTTCTCCCGTTTTTCAAAGAAAAGCGATATTGACGCTTTATGCGAGTCACTAATAGAAGCAACAAATAAACTCAAAAAGGTTAAGTAGGTCTAAAATGAAAGAAATTATACTTATTAAGGATGGCGAGTTAGCCCTTAAAGGTCTTAACCGCCGAAATTTTGAAGATAAAATGATATCCAATATCCGCCGCCGCTTAAAACCCCTTGGCGATATTAAGATAACCACTTCTCAATCCACCATTTATATCGAGCCGCAGAGCGAAGACTTTGATTTTGAAAAGGCTCTCCGAAATATGCAGCTGGTTTTCGGCGTTGCCGCCTTTAGCCGCGCTTGTGTTTGCGAGAAAACGGTGGAGGATATTTTAGAAAAGGCCCCCGTATACTTGGCCGACACTATGAGAAGCATCAAAACCTTTAAGGTTGAAGCCAAACGCTCGGATAAAAGTTTCCCCCTTACCTCTCCCGAAATCAGCCGTGAGGTAGGCGCCGCTTTACTCAAAAGGTTTAATCATCTTCGTGTTGATGTCCATAATCCTGACCTTATCGTTACGGTAGAAATCAGAGATTTTGCCGCCTATATAAGAGGCGCTCAAATCAAGGGCGCGGGTGGACTTCCCGTAGGCACATCGGGCAGAGCCGCCGTGCTTATTTCAGGTGGTATTGACAGTCCCGTTGCCGCATACACTATGGCAAAAAGGGGTCTAACACTAAACGCTATCCATTTTGCAAGTCCTCCCTATACCAGTGTTCGCGCTGAAATGAAGGTTAAAACTCTGCTTTCAAAGGTTGCAAATTATAGCGGTACTATTAAACTTGCAATTGTTCCCTTTACCGAAATTCAAGAAGAAATTGGCAAGTGTTGTCCCGAAGATTATTTCACACTTATAATGCGCAGGATGATGATGAGAATTGCCTGCCGCGTTGCCGAAAATGACGGATGCGGCGGTCTTATAACCGGGGAAAGCTTAGGTCAGGTTGCAAGTCAGACTTTACCCGCCCTCGCCGCTACCGACCAGGTTTGCACAATGCCCGTTATGCGTCCATTGATTGGAATGGATAAGGAAGAAATTATTTTAATTTCAAAGCATATAGATGCCTTTGAAACCTCTATTCTTCCCTATGAGGATTGTTGCACGGTATTTACTCCCAAACATCCCCATACTCGTCCCAAACCCGGCCAGTGCGAAAAAGCCGAAGCAAAACTGGATATAGAACCCCTTATAGAACGCGCCATAGAAGGTATAACATATTCCTATATTGAAGGAGAAAGATTATGATACAAAATATCAAAGTAGACCTCATCTACTACGCCACCCCTTCCGACTTTGAAATGGAATTTAATCTTGGCGGCATTTGCCGTATGCGACTGCTCACAGATAAAGCAGAGGATAGGAAGGCTTTTTTGAATTCCCTGTCACGCGCGGTGGGAAGAAGTAAGGTTATTATTACTTGTGGCTCTCTTTTTGGAAATGAAGGTCTTATTTCTACTGTTGCCTCTGCCATTGGAAGAAATTTAGTTGCCGCAGATAATAAAGCATACGGAATAAACAGTGACGAAGAAATCAGTATCATATCAGGCTCCGTTCCCTTGGTTACTGCTGACGGTATTTTCGGCGGCTGCATAATCGAATGCGGACCGCAGACAATAATTATGCTTACCGAGAGCAAGAGTGTTAAAAAGGCGTTACTTCGCGACCTTATTCACCCATATATCCGCGAACTCAGTCTGCTCCCCGAAACTCCCGCGCCCGTAGAGGTTATTCCCGAGGAAACTGTGGAAGAAACCGCGGAGGAAATTACCGGTGAAACCACAGAAGAAATCATAGAAAAAGTTTTGGACGAAGCTGCAGAAGAACCCATAGAAAAAGTTTTGGACGAAGCTGCAGAAGAGACTATAGAAGATATTATAGAGGAAGAAATTGCGGAAGAAACCGAAGAGGCGGAAACCCAAACCGAAGTGATTGATGAATTCATAACCGAGAAAACCGAAGAGCAGGAAGAAACCGAAGAAATTCCAATCTTCAATATCGGTATGGAGGATATGCATATTGAGGCTAATGCCCCAAAAAGAGATGCAAAAAGTTATTACGAATATTTTGTTCCAAACAGCGAAGAAGATATTTATATCTCCGAAGATGAGGAATTTGATAACCAGAAGCCCACTGGCAATAAACTCAACGCCCCTATCATTATAATTGCGGTTTTACTTGTTTTAATGCTTACGGTTGTTGCTTATTTCCTTTTCTTTATACCCCTATCAAGCGGTCAGAACGTGAGCGAATATATAAATGAACTTTTCAGTGTTTCTGAAAATCTATTAGTTTAGCGAGGTTTGATATGATAACACTTTCTGTCTTCACACCACTGGTTGAGCAGTGGAAGGATGTTTTATATACTCTATTTATATCTATGGTGCCTGTTGTTGAACTTCGAGGCGCTATTCCCATAGGCATCGGCCTTGGCCTTCCCCTATGGCTTGCCGTAACTGTTTCTATTATAGGTAACCTTATTCCTATACCGTTTATCATAATTTTCATAAAGAAAATTTTTGCCCTTATGAGAAAATGGGATAAACTTGACGGCCTTGTAACCAAACTTGAGCAAAGAGCCGAAAAAAAGAGCGATACTGTTAAAAAGTACGCTTTCTGGGGACTTTTTATTTTCGTTGCAATTCCACTCCCCGGAACAGGCGGATGGACCGGAGCGCTTATCGCCGCTATGCTTGATATGCCCCTTAAAAAAGCGTTCCCCGCTATCCTTTTGGGTGTTTTAGGCGCGGCGCTAATCGTTTCAACCGTTTCATACGGCGCATTTTCAATTTTTTCTTAACATATAAAAATTAAACGACGAAGAGTTGATGAAATTCATCAACTCTTTTTCTTTTTTTACACAATTTCTCTTTTATTTCACCCTTTAACCGACAGAATCAGCGCCCCTTTTCCTATATAATTTTATGGGGAATGTTTAATTTGAAGGTGATGTAAAATGAAAGAATTTTTAAGTTTAAAAACCAAAAAAGGAATTTTTAAAAGCGAGGAGCTTCTTACGGCGGGGCTTTGGCAACTTGGCGTTGCAGTCCTCGCCTTTATTTCTTCAAGAGGTCTGGTAATCGGGAAACTCTTACCTTTTGGGATTGCATTTTTGTCAGGTTGTCCCCATTACTACTGCGCATCAGCGGCGCTCGGCTCGTTTTTAGGATATTTTATTCCCGTAAGCGGAAGTAACGGATTTAGGTATATTGCCTCTATTTTCGCAATATTAGCCATAAAACTTTTGCTCTCATCTAATAAAAAAATTTCACGCAATCCGCTTTTTTGCGGCATCATAGCCGCCTCGGCAAATATTGTTACTGCCGCTGTTTCCTCACCCGCAGTAACCATTGGTTTTACATACAACTTAGCCGAAACCCTACTTTGCGCGTTAGGTGCGTTTTTTACCGCTAAAACCGCCTTGGCTATAAAATCAGATAGAGTAGGTCTTTCGAGCGAAGAACTTGCCAGTGTACTTATAGTCGCGGCTATGGTTATTATCGGGCTTATGGGCATTAGCGTAGGTGGAGTGACACTTGGCAGTATAATTGGCGTATTCTTGATTCTTACCGCTTCTAAATACGGTGGTACCCTTGCGGGTGCTATAAGCGGAATTGCCGTATCTTTCGCCTCTATGCTTTCGGGGGAGAGCGGAGGACTTTTATATTTTGGCGGTTTAATGTCTGGAGTCTTTAGTTCCCTCGGTAAATACGCCCAAATCGCCGTTATGGGTATTTGCGCTATTATTTCTTCCCTTTTTATAGGTGATAAAGACGCCGCTTTCCCCTTAATTGCAGGAACAGCGGCAGGATGCCTTTTATTCTTGTTTTTGCCCAGAAGCGCAGGTATTTACCTTGGCAAAATTTTTGCGGGTGTACCAAAAATCTCAATGCCTTCCGGACTTAAAAAAGCGGCGACTCTGCGGCTTAATCTTGCATCGAATGCTCTTAAAGATATTTCTCAAACCGTTAATCAGGTTTCAAAGGAACTAGGAAGAATCAATGCCCCCGATTTCAATTCGGTCATTGAAGGAACTACCCGAGAGGTTTGTATGGGCTGCAAGCTCCGCCTTCACTGTCACGAAGGAAAAAAAGAGGAAACCCGAAACGCTATATTAGAAATGACAAAAGCCATAAAACGAGGGGATGAAAATCCCTTGGATAGCGCCCCCGATGAATTTAAAGGGCGTTGTTTAAAACCATCTATGATGGAAAAATCTGTAATGGACAAGTATAGCGACTTTTTATCGGGTGTTACGGCGGAAAACCGTATTGAAGAAGTAAGAGAGGTAGTTTCCGACCAGTTTGAAGGCATATCAAATATGCTGGAGGATTTATCCCTCGACCTTCAAAGAGATGAGCAGTTTGATAACTCGGCAGCTTTAAGCGCGGCGGCAGTGCTTAAAAACTTGAATATTCACGCTGAGGAGTGTTCGGCAAGAATAGATAAATACGGCAGAATGACTCTGGAAATTCGGGTAAAGGACTCAAGTGACCTGACACTGAATAAAATGCGGATTATGAAGGCGCTGTCCTTAGTTTGCGAAAGAGATTTCGATATACCCGTTATAAACCGCGCGGGTAATGATACCTATATTACCGTAAGCGAACATGCCGTTTATAAAATAGATATGGGTGTTACCCAACTCTGCGCCAAAGAGGGAAATATGTGCGGTGACGCCTTCAACTGTTTCAACGATGGAAAAGGCCACTATATTGCGGTTTTAAGCGACGGCATGGGTACGGGTGGACGCGCCGCAGTTGACGGAGCTATGGCCTCAGGGCTTATGGCGCGACTACTTAAAGCAGGATTTGGTTATGACTGTTCTCTCAGGATACTCAATTCCTCAATGCTCTTCAAATCCACTGATGAATCCCTTGCTACCGTAGATATTGCAAGTATCGACCTTTTCACAGGGGAAACCGAACTTTACAAGGCGGGAGCGGCTCCTACCCTTGTACGCCGAAGCGGCAGGACGGGCAAGGCCGAAAGCAGCTCTTTGCCCGTAGGCATTTTAAGAGAAATAGGATTTGATAGGGCGGCCATACGGCTTAAAGCAAACGATATTTTACTTCTTATGTCCGACGGGGCGGTAAGCGAAGGACTCCAGTGGATAAGAGCCGAACTCGAAAGTTTTAAAGACGGAAATGCCCGTGACCTTGCCGACCGTATAGCTCTTAGCGCCAAAAGCCGACGCCAAGATGCTCACACCGACGATATAACTGTTATTGCCCTCATTATAGAAAAAGCACCTTAAAAAACACTTGCAATATTCTAAAAAGATGGTATAATATCATTGATGTAAATGCGATGATAAAGAAAAGTAGTTTTGCCGTAGGTTTAAAGAGAGGGCGAGTCGTGGCTGTAAACCGCCTAAACGAAAGCTTAATGAAGTTCCCTTTTGAGCAGCGCCGCTGAACCCAAAAGTAAGCGACGACGGGGTGACGCCGTTACCGTCAAAAGAGTGTTTGCTCTTTGTAGCAAAAATCACGGGTGGTACCGCGGAGTTTTTTAAATTTAAAAACTTCGTCCTGTTTTTCAGGGCGAAGTTTATTTTTATATAAAATAAAAATGAAAGATGAATAATGAAAAATGAATAATTAAGGTGTGCCTATGGCACATTTTATATCCGTCGGTGAAACCGACACCGAAACTATTCACTTTTCACTCTTCACTTTTAACTAACATTTGCAAAATGTTCAGGAGGATAAATATGAAAGAACAGTTAACGGGAATTCTCGAGGTCGCCAAAGGGGCGATAGCCGCCGCAGATAGCGAACAGGTTATTGAGGAACTGCGAGTTAAATATCTCGGTAAAAAGGGTGAACTTACCGCACTCCTTAAACAGATGGGCTCTCTCTCTCCCGAAGAGCGTCCCAAAATGGGCCAACTTGTAAATGAAGCCAAGGCGCAGGTTGAAGCTCTTATTACCGAAAAGGCAAAGGAACTGAAGGAAAAGGCAACCGAACTTAAACTCGCTGCCGAAACTATAGATATTACTATGCCTGCAAAGACAGTAAAAAAGGGTAAACTCCACCCTCTTAATACCGTACTTAATGATATGATAGATATTTTTCAGTCCATGGGCTTTGATGTTGTAGACGGTCCCGAGGTTGAAACCGACCACTACAACTTTGAATGTCTTAATGTACCTGCAGACCATCCCGCAAGAGATATGCAGGATACCTTCTATCTTGCGGAGAATCTTCTGCTTCGCACCCAGACCTCTGCGGCGCAAATCAGAACAATGGAAACCCGTAAGCCCCCAATCCGCGTTATCTGCCCAGGCCGTGTTTTCAGAGCCGATGAGGTTGATGCTACACACTCTCCCGTTTTCCATCAGATAGAGGGACTTGTTGTAGATAAAGGCATTACCCTTTGCGACCTTAAGGGCGTTCTTGAACAGTTTGCCCACGAAATTTACGGCAGCGATACAAAGGTTAAATTCCGTCCCTCCTTCTTCCCCTTCACAGAACCCTCGGTTGAGGTTGATGTAAGTTGCAGTGAATGTGGAGGCAAAGGTTGTCGCGTTTGCAAGGGAGCAGGTTGGATAGAGATTTTAGGCGCAGGTATGGTGCACCCTAATGTTCTCAGAAGTTGCGGCATTGACCCTGAAGAATATAGCGGTTTTGCCTTTGGTATCGGTCTTGACCGTCTTACCACCACCCGTTATAAAATCAGCGATATTCGACTTCTCTTTGAAAACGATAAGCGTTTTCTTGACCAGTTTTAATTAAGGGGGTACAGAAAAATGAAAATTTCACTTAAAGCACTTAAATATTATGTAGATATAAATGTACCTGTGGAAGAACTCTGCGACCGTATGGTTATGGCAGGTTTCGAGGTTGAAAGTATCGAGCGTGAAGGCGATAATATTAAAAATGTTGTTGCCGCTCGCATCATCGACCTTGCTCCCCATGAGGATAGTGACCACTTGCAGATTTGCCAGATGGATATCGGCGGCGGAAAAACCGTTCAGATAGTAACGGGCGCTCAAAACATTAAAAAAGGTGATTTGGTTCCTGCCGCTCTTGATGACAGTTACCTTCCTAACGGCGCTCATATAAAAGCAGGTAAACTCCGCGGCGTAGACTCTCTTGGTATGCTCTGCTCAGGTGAAGAACTGGGTCTTACCGAAGAAGATTATGAAGGCGCTTCGGTACACGGTATTTTAATCCTCCGCGACGAATGGGAAACAGGTACCGATATGCGTACTGTTCTCGGTCTTGACGATTATATCATCGACTTTAAGATTACTGCTAACCGTCCCGACTGCAACTGCTTTTTAGGTGTTGCAAAGGAAATTTCGGTGGTTTTAGGTACCAAATTTAATCCCCCCGTTCCTACCTATAAAACCGTAGGCGAGGATATTAAAGATTATATCGATGTAACCGTCCAAAACTATGACCTTTGCCCCCGTTATGTAGGCCGTGTAGTTAAGAATTTAAGAATAGGCCCCTCTCCCCTTTGGATGCAAAAAGCCATTACCGCCTCGGGTATGCGCCCCATTAATAACATTGTTGATATCACCAACTTTGTTATGCTTGAAACAGGTCAGCCTATGCATGCCTTCAACTACGATGACCTAGAGGGTAAGAAAATCGTTGTAAGAAACGCCAAAGATGGTGAAAGCATCACCACTCTTGACGGCAAGGAATATCCCCTTTCTACCGATATGCTTGTTATTGCAGACGGTGAAAAACCCTCCTGCCTTGCAGGTATTATGGGCGGTAAGGAAAGCGAAATTGAAGACGATACCAAAAATCTTTTCCTTGAATGCGCTAAATTTAAAAGAGATAATATCCGCCATACAGGCAGAGCCCTCGGTATCCGTACCGAATCAAGCGGACGCTTTGAAAAGGGCGTTGATATTATAAATACCGCCTATGCTATGGAAAGAGCCCTAGAACTTATTGACCTTCTTGATGCAGGCGATATTATTGACGGCGTTATTGACAGAAATGAAGGTCTTCCCGAGGATAAAATTATCACCGTTACTACCAAGAGCATTTTAGACCTTTTGGGCGTAGAAATTCCCGATGATACTATTGTAGGAATTCTTAACCGTTTAGGTCTTCCTACAGTATACGATAACGGCACCATTACCGTAAAAGTTCCTTCTATCCGTGATGATATTGAAGGCAGAGCAGACCTTGCTGAAGAGGTTATGCGAATTTACGGTTATGACCATATTGTCGGCACATCTATGCGCGGTGATGTTATAAGAGGTAAGAAACTTCCCTCTCGCATTAAGGATGATAAGATTAAATCCGCCCTTATCGGTATGGGCGCTTATGAAATCGCAACCTATTCCTTTATCGCATCGGGTGCTATTGATACCCTTCGCCTCGAGGAAGATGATGAAAGAAGAAACGCGGTTAAGCTTATTAATCCTCTCGGCGACGAATATTCAACCCTTCGCACCCAACTTACTACAAGTATGCTCACCGTTCTTGCAACCAATATTAACCGCAAAATCGAGGAGGGCAGATTCTTCGAAATAAGCAAACGCTTTGTTCCAAAATCTATGCCCCTTACCGAGCAACCCGATGAACTTCCCACAATGAGCATAGGAATTTACGGCAAGGATGAAGATTTCTTCACTCTTAAGGGCATAATAGAAGAAATAATGAAAATTTTCGGCGCTCATACTCAGTATAAGCGTAGCGCAGAACCCTATCTCCATCCGGGCCGTCAGGCAGAGGTTCTTGCCAACAATAAGAGTGTTGCTGTTTTCGGTGAGGTACATCCCGCCGTTCTCGACACCTATGATATTGAGCAGAAGGTTTATGTTGCAGAAATCAAACTTGATGTTCTCTACTCTATTGAAAAACGCAAAACCGTTTATAAACCCCTTCCAAAATTCCCTGCTGTTGAGCGTGACTTTGCTATGCTTTGCGATAAGGATATTCCTGTGGGCGATTTGGAAAAAGCCATCATCAGCGGTGGTAGCCGACTACTTGAAAAAGTAGAACTTTTTGATGTTTATATGGGCTCTCAAATTCCCGAGGGTAAAAAGAGTGTAGCCTTTAGCGTATGGCTCCGTTCTGCAGAAGGCACACTTTCCGACGAGGAAATTGATACCACTTGTAACCGTATTATTGATAAACTCACTAAAGTTGGCGCAGAACTTAGAAAATAATACTTGCACTTTTCCTTTTGCCGTTATAAAATATATGTAAAGACTAAAAAATAAGAGGTGTTATTTATGAATGATAAGACTATGACCTTCTCCCTTGGCGACCAGACCGAGCAAGAAATCAGAAGAATTCTTACCGAGGTTTACGATGCTTTAAAGGAAAAGGGCTATAACCCCATAAACCAGATAGTAGGTTACATCCTTTCGGAAGACCCTACCTATATAACCACCCATAATAACGCCCGTAATTTAATCAGAAGAATTGACCGCGATTTGCTTTTGCAGTCCCTCGTAAGATATTATTTAACGGCATAAGAAATTAAAATGATAAAACCCCGATTCGCTATAGCAAGTCGGAGGCCAA
>JAZRNX010000006.1:0-11837 GCA_045648365.1 Acutalibacteraceae bacterium | reverse complement strand
GAGAATAATTTACAAATCTCTTTGAATTAAGATGAAACGTACCCTTTACACCATACTTATTGAAAAGCTCTATAAGTCGGGCATCGGTATCAAACCCATCGTCATAACTAAACGTGGCTATAAACTTTTTACCGTCTTTAAATCTATTGAAATTTATCATCTTATTACTCCTATCTGGCAACACTCCATAGTTTTAAGGGCGGCTTCGTGGGTTTCTACGCTCACTCCCGCGCAGCAACAGGCATCTACCAAAACTTTGTTTTCGGGGAAATTTGCCTTTAAAATCAGAGCGTTAGATACAACGCATATATCGGTGCAAAGACCGATAATACAGGCAGAGAATTTTTCGCCTACGGTTTCTTTGATAATCTCGGGCAATTCCCTCGAGCCAAAGGTAACTTTTTCTACGGATATATAATCCTTGCCCTCTAAGGCATTTTGGATTTCCGTATTTAGCTCCCAACCCTTTGTGCCCTTAATGCAGTGTGGTACGGGAAGGTTTTTACCCTCTAAAGTTTCCATATAATTATCAAAATGGGTATCAAAGGTAACGAAAATTTTGCCGTCGAAATTTTTGATTTTCTCTACAGCATTACCAATTATGCTTTTCGCCTCGGTAGTTCCTAATGCTCCGTCGACAAAATCATTTTGTATATCAACAACAATAAGCACTTTTTCCATCTGGTATCACCTAAAACATAAGCCCCAAGAAAACTCTTGGGGCTTTAAATTCCAATTAAACTAAATTATGCGCGCTTCTTAGCACCAAAAGTAACAGCGGCTGCTGCAAGACCAACGATTGCAAAGCAGATAGCAGTTGCGCTACCGGTTGCAGGAGATTCGGGCTGAACAGTTACAACACCGGTGGTGGGGTCAATAACAACATCCTTATAGGTTGCAACTACAACAAGGTCGGTATAGGGTTTAATTTCAACAGTTGCATCGGTAAGAGAACCCTTAACGATATCATAATCGGTGCCCTTAACTGCTTCAACAAGACCGTTTGCAAGAGCTACCACTTTGCCTTCATTAGCGGCAGCAGTACCGGTTGCAGCGGCTTTCTTATAAAGCTTAAAGCCGATGAACTTGGTTTCAGCTTCATCGCTCTTAACAGTAGCAGGAGCAGTAACAGTGATTGTTCCGCCATCGTTAACCTTAACAGTAGCAGGTTTTACATTATCGCTAATATCTGCCTTTTGTTCAGGAACGATAGTGGTAACTGCATAAACCTTATCAGCTACAGGGCTAGATTCAGCGCTAACGCCTACAGAAAGTGCGCAAACGAAAACTACGCAAAGAATTAATGCTATGATTTTTTTCATTTCAAAGGACCTCCATAAAAATATTTTTTATTATAAACAGTATAACATCTTTATCTATAAATGTAAACAAAAATTTTTAATTTTTATCAATATCCCAAATTTTCTTTAGAGACTATAACTGTTATGCGATTTTTATCCTTTTGTCTACCCGTTATTAAGTAACTGCGACATATACGGGAAGGAGAATTACAACCATCGGTAATATCGGGGTTATCCGTTTTTAAAAGAGAAACGCAGTGACCGAGTTTCGCGCAGGGTGTATCACAAGAAAGACGAACACAGTTTTTAGGCGCAGCCACCTTCTTGATGCGTAAAAATCCCTCTTTAGCATCCTTGACTATTTTGTTTTCACCTACGATAACCACTACTTTTTTAGGGCCGAAGGATAGTGCGGAAATGCGGTTAGCAAAACCGTCTACATTTATAAGTTCACCATTTTCGGTTACTGCATTAGACGAGCAGAAATAGAAGTCGCAACCGATAACGCCCTTAAAAACATCTAACTGGTCCTTACAGTTGAATCTGTCAAGGTAGTTGTAATCGCCGCCCTTTAGAACATCTAAAACTCCGCTCTCAACAAGGGTTTGTGAGCCACCCGAGGAAATAGTAGCGCCCTTTGGAAGTATATTTTTAACGGTGTCTAAAATATCTTCCTTGGTTTCCGCGTAAATGGCGTTTATATTATTATTATCTAGCGCCGCCATAACATTTTTTATCTGGTCACTCATTTTATTCCACCTACTATCTTTCCGCCGCCTATAACGGTATTCCCATCATAGAAAACTGCCGACTGTCCACTGCTTGGCGCCCTCTGAGGCTTCTCAAATTCTATTAAAACTCCCTTTTCTGTGGGGTGAATTACCGCCGCATCTTCACGAAGTCCGTAACGAAGTTTCGCCGTAACTTTAAGAGGTGAAGTAAGGTTATCAAAGGGAATAAAATTAACATCCTCTACCTCAACTCTGTTATAGAAAAGGTGTTCCTCATCTCCTAAAATTACTCGGTTCGTTACAGCATCCTTGCTAATTACAAACTGGGGTTTCCCAAGGGCAATTCCAAGACCTTTTCTCTGGCCTATTGTGTAGTTGATTATTCCCTTGTGTCTGCCGAGAACATTGCCGAAAATATCAACATAATCCCCCTCCCTATAGGTTTTGCCTGTATGTGAGGTTATAAAATTTGCATAGTCACCATCAGGAACGAAGCATATATCCTGACTATCTGCCTTATTGGCATTAACGAAACCTAAACTTTTGGCAATTTCCCGCACTTCTTGTTTTTTAAGTTCTCCTAAAGGGAAAAGCGTGTGGGCAAGTTGCTCTTGGGAAAGACAGTAAAGCACATAGGTCTGGTCTTTACTTTTATCCGCCGCTCTCTCTAAAAGGTAGCGCTCCCCCTGCCGCTTTATGACCGCATAGTGTCCCGTAGCAATTTTATCGAAACCGCCTTCTTTGGCAATCTCTAGCATCTTCCCAAACTTAATATTTTTATTGCAAACAATGCAAGGGTTAGGTGTTCTTCCCTTTTCATATTCGGAAATAAAATCAGAAATTACGAATTTACCGAAATCCTCGCTTAAATCAATGGTTTTATGCTCTATGTTAAGCCCCTTGCAAACGCTGACCGCCGCATCGGCCTCACTTACGGCCTGTGAGCAAAGAGAGAGGGTTACACCCGTAACATCATATCCGCTATTTAAAAGACAAGCCGCCGAGACTGAGGAATCCACCCCGCCGCTCATACCAGTTAAAACCTTCATATTTTCTCCTTACGAATAATATATATGTAGAGTATATCATATTTTTAACTACGATACAAGCAGGTATGTTTATGGAAGATTTTGAGAAGGAAAACAGAGACGCCGAGAACACTCCGCCCAAAAAAGATATTCTGTTGGCGGTTATTATAACAGAGGTTATTTGTATCGCCATAATTCTCACAGGAATTTTACTGATGAAATATTTTTCGGCCAACAATTTCAGTTCTATAAAAGATTTTTACAGTGAACATTTCAAAACGGAAACTACCATAAGCGATGTGATACGAGAGTGAAATTTAAAATTTTCGGAACAGAAATTTATATATCCTTTCTATTTGCCGCCCTTATTGCCTTTTTACTGGCTACCGATAGAACAGGGCTTATTATCCCTACCCTTTTTGCTTCGTTCATTCACGAAGGCGGTCACCTATTCGCTATGTGGCTTTGCCAGTGCCAACCAAAAAAAATAAAATTAATACCAGCCTCTATGCAGATAGTGAGGGATTTTTCGGTTTCGAGTGGAAATGAAATTGCCATAGCCCTCTGCGGTCCCGCCGCGAATATAGCGGTCTTTCTCTGCCTTTTCCTTAATTACTTATTATCCGAAAATCAAACTGTACTTGTTTTTGCCCTTTTAAATCTCATTTTGGCAGTTTTTAATCTAATGCCGGTATCGGGGCTTGACGGTGGCACAGTACTAAAAAATTTATGGGCAAGAAAAACGGATATTTACTCTGCCGAAGGGAAAGTGCGAATTTTAACCTTCGCCCTTTCGGTTTTCTTTTTAGCGGCAGGGGTATTCTTGGCTTTAAGAAAAGAAACGAATATATCACTATTCATAATGGCGGTATATCTTTTTATTTGCGCGATGGCGAGGAAATGAAAAAATATATAAAATCACGCCGAACTGTTTTCTTCCGAGCAACCCTTCGTGTTGCTCTCCTTCCTTTTCGAATCTTCTTCGGCGGAAATACAAAAAAATAAGACCGCACCAAATGGTGCAGTGAGTTTATCAAAAACTAACGAAGATTCGCCCGAGAAGCTTCTGCGCTTCTCGGCACGCACCCGTCAGCGAAAACAGTTCCCCGAACTGTTTTCTTCCGAGCAACCTTTCGGCTGCTCTCCTTCCTTTTCGAATCTTCTTCGGCTTTAAAGTAAAAAAATTACGACCGCACCATTTGGTGCAGTCGTAATTTTGGCGCGCCGAAGAAGATTCGAACTCCCGACCTTCTGGTCCGTAGCCAGACGCTCTATCCAGCTGAGCTATCGGCGCATTTTTTATGTTGCCAAAGTATAATATCACAAATCTTTCATAAAATCAATAGTTATTTTTAAAAATTTTTAAATTTTAAGGGAAGGTCTTAATTTGTACGAGTTTTTTGAGTGTCTAAATCGAGCCGTATGGGGCGTTCCTACCCTCATTGTTATGTTAGGGCTTGGTATTTATCTCACCATAAAAACCAAGTTCTTTCAGTTCCGCTATTTAGTCCCCTCAATTAAAGGCGCTTTCCAGGGCGGTGAGGATAATGGGGTTACGCCCTTTCAGTCGGCTTGTACCGCACTTGCCGCAACTCTCGGCACCGGAAATATCGTGGGCGTTGCGGGGATTATCTCACTTTGCGGCGGTGGGGTTATATTCTGGATGGTGGTTTCCGCCTTCCTTAGTATGATAATAAAATTTGCCGAAATCACCCTCACCGCCTTAACCCGAGAAAAAAACGGCAAGGAATTTGTCGGCGGACCGATGTACTATATAAAAAACGGTCTCGGCAAGAAATTTCTGCCTCTTGGAATCATATTTTCTTTCATCACCCTCGTAACTGTATTGGGCTCGGGAAATATGGTGCAGACCAACACCCTTTTGGCAGGTCTTAACGGAGTCTTACCGAAAATCACCGATGGCACTCGGTTTTATGTAAACCTATTTGCCGCTCTTATCTGCGCCGTTTTAGGTTTTTTAATTCTTTCGGGAGGCGCTAAAAGAATAGGTGTTTTCGCAGAAAAATTCGTACCGTTTATTACTATTCTTTATTCTCTTTTGGCTCTCGGTATTATTATCATAAACTTTAAGTCCTTGCCATCGGTTTTGGCGGATATAGTAAAGGGCGCATTTAACCCTAAAAGCGTGGTGGGCGGTGGGGCGGCAACATGGCTTACGGTAGTACGGCGAGGGGTAGCCAGAGGCATTTTCTCTAACGAAGCGGGACTTGGCACCGCCCCTATGGCTTATGCCAACACAACGGGTAAAACTCCTGTCGGCATAGGTATGATGGGCATTTTCGAGGTTTTTTGTGATACAGTGCTTGTCTGCACCTTAACGGGCCTTGCTGTACTTTGCTCAGGGGCTGATATTTATGGTCTTTCGCCCAGTAGTGCAGTTTTTACTTCGTTTTCCTCTGTTTACGGTAGATTTTCCACTCCCCTTCTTTCCCTTACTATTTGTTTTTTTGCTTTCACCTCTTATGTAGGTTGGGGTGTTTACGGTATTACCGCCTCAACCTTCCTTTTTGGAAATAAAAGCCGAAAATCATTTATTTTTATTTACTGTTCCGTTTGTATTCTCTCGGTTTTTATAAGCAATTCTGCGGTTTGGGAATTAAGCGAAGCGCTTAACGGACTTATGGCTATACCTAATCTTTTAGCCCTTTTTCTACTAACACCTGAGCTTTTAGCGGGACTTAAAAAAGAAGGACATTAAAATCTGTTCTTTACATTCTCCTTTATTATTGGTATAATTATTATCCAATAGTTTTTAGGAGAGTAAGTATGAAATACTTAATTAACCCCAGTGCCTTCATAGGCGCTTTCCCCGTACCCAGTACGGTGGTGGACAAGTATATTAAGTTATCCTCAGCAGTGCAGTTAAAGGTACTGCTTGTTTGTATGCGCAATTCTTCCTCTCCCATAGACAGCGACGAAATCTCTAAAATTATCGGCATTTCGGTTTCTGAGGTGGATGACGCTATTTTATATTGGTCAGAGTGCGGTGTTTTAAATACCGAAACCCCCGCCGCAAAAACGGCAGAGGTTAAAGAAGAAATCGTAAGCCAACTTAAAAAGCCCGCCCGCGAGGATGTGGCAAAACGGGGAAATGAGGACCCAAAAATCAGATTCTTGCTTAGAGAAGCCCAGATGAAATTCGGCAGAAATCTCAAAACCAACGAGGCAAGTACTTTCGTTTGGCTTTGCGATGACCTGGGACTTGATGTTTCGGTTTTGTTGCTTTTAATTGAATACGCCGCAAGCGAAAATAAGAAAAATATATCCTTCATAGAAAAAACGGCTATTAAATGGAGGGATAACGGGGTTGAAACCCTTGTTGACGCCGAAAACGAAATTAAAAAAGCCGCTCAGAATAAACTTGCCGTATCTATTGTCTGGAAAGCCTTTGGAATTGATGCACGAAAGCCCAGTGAAAATGAGAAGGAATACTGCGATACTTGGATAAACGAATGGGAAATAAACTCAGAGCTTTTACTCCACGCATATAATATTTGCATTGATAAAAATACCAAACTTTCCTTTCCCTATATAAATAAAATTCTCGAAAGTTGGCATAAAAAGGGCTACAAGACGGTAGCTGCTACAGTGACCGGTGAAACTAAACCCAAATCCGCTAAATCAGGCAAAAACAACTTTGCCGCCTACGACCTGGACGCATTTGAAAAAATGCTTAATTCTGATTAAAAGGAGGGTGTAATATGAATAGAGAAAAAGCGTTTTCCTTGGCATTTGAGGAGCAAAAATCCAACTTAAACCGCAAAAATGCGGAATATAATAAAGCCCTCGAAGTTCTTAAAGCCAAAAACGGAAGAATCGAAGAAATTGACCGCACCCTTAAAGCCGTCGGCGCAAAAATCGGTCTTACGGTTCTTTCGGGAGATAAAAACGAACTCCAGCGTATGCAAAAGCTCATAACCGCCCTCTCTGATGAAAGGGCAGCCATTTTAGAGAAAAACGGCATTACACCCATTAAATTCGACTGCAAAGCGTGTAAGGAT
The DNA here is from genome assembly GCA_045648365.1 of Acutalibacteraceae bacterium. Taxonomy (GTDB): domain Bacteria; phylum Bacillota; class Clostridia; order Oscillospirales; family Acutalibacteraceae; genus UBA737. The sequence continues at coordinate 4,755 of JAZRNX010000006.1, read as the reverse complement.
ACGGGATATATCGACGGCAAAATTTGCGATTGCATTAAATCCCGCGCAAAAGCGATTTTGATTGAAGGTCTTTCTGAGTCCATCCCACTAGATAGTTGCCGTTTTGAAAACTTTTCCCTTAAATACTATCCCGATGAGGATTTAAGCATTGGCAATCCAAGAAAACGAATGGAAGGCCTTTTAAAACTTTGCCGCGATTATGTAAATAATTTCAGTCCCAAATCTTCAGAGAGCATTTTGTTTATGGGTGACGCGGGACTTGGCAAAACCCACCTTTCCCTATCTATTGTTTATGAACTTTTAAACAAGGGCTTCGATGTGGTTTACGGCTCGGCATATAATCTTTTCGCCGCTATGGAAAACGACCATTTTGGCAATAGAACCAACGAAAGTTTCACCGCCGCCGTTTCTTGCGACCTTCTCGTTATTGATGACCTTGGCAGCGAATTCGTTTCGCCTTACATACAGGCAATGTTCTACAATGTGGTTAATACCCGACTTTTATCAAATAAACCCACAATAATTAATACCAACCTTACAATGCAGGAAATCGAGCAGAAATATACTCCCCGAATTTCTTCAAGGTTCATAGGCAGCTATACTGCTAAAAAGTTTATCGGCAACGATATCCGCCAAATCAAAATGGCAGAGAAATTAAACGGTTAAAAATAAACACCCCGAGATTTAATCTCGGGGTGTTCTTATAAATATAAACAGATGGGTGTAGGGGAGGCGTTGCGCCTCCCAATGATTTTCAGCAAAAACAAAACGGGAGGCGGAACGCCTCCCCTACATTTATTTTTTATTCTCCCTTAATTTCGCCGTTTTCTTTTTCAAAATTCTTTATGCATTGGCGGATTAAATATATTATTTGGCCGTTTGCAGAACGGCCTTCATATTTTGCAATATAGTGCAATTTTCTGTGGAGTTCGGGTTCTACTTCTATTCCAAGATGCTTATTTTCTTTATTTCTCATTTTTATCACCTGAAAATCTTATTTTAAGTTTATTTTAAGATTATTTTGTGATATAATGTTATTAGTATACTTGTTTCAAGTATACTAATAACAGATAAGGTGATAATATGGTTTGCACATTTTTCGGTCACGGTAATGCGCCAGAAGAAATAATTCCCGTTTTAAAAGACGCAATTATAAAACTTATAGAAGAAAATGAGGTTGATACCTTTTATGTGGGTAATCACGGGCATTTTGATTATTACGCCGAAAACATTTTAAAAGAATTAAAAGAAATCTATCCTCACATTAATTACTCTGTAGTTTTAGCATATTTGCCAAGGGGAAATGAGGGGGAATATTATGATTTCTCCACTACTATTTACCCCGAAGGCATAGAAAAAGCCCCTTTCAAATTCGCTATTATTAAACGAAATGAATGGATGATAAATAAATCGGATTATGTTTTGACCTATGTGAAAAGAATTATTGGCGGCGCGGCGCAATTTAAGGAAAAGGCAGAAAAGAAAAAGAAGATTATTATAGAATTATCTGGTTGTAATTCGTAGGGTCAGGCCTCCGGACTGACCGTGAAAATCGGGTGGAAATCTACACCACATCAATATAATTTGCCAAAATTATAACCCCGAGGTTTAACCTCGGGGTTTCGTTTTTCCTTATTTGTCAAGAATATTATAGTAATAAACGGGAACTGCGGCCCAACCGTGAGAACGGCTGTTGCCAAGCGCCTTATCCGCATCTTCAGTCTCCCAGAAGGAAGTTGCGCCCATATCAAGCATTCTCTTATATCTCTTATCAATATCGTTTAAAATATAATCCTTATATTTCGCCTTATCTATAGATAAAAGAGCGTCGTATCTAAACACCTGCATACTTAAAGTGATTTTAGTGAGTGAATTATTATCATCGGCAAGAATGTTTGCGATATTCTCCGCATCATCCCCTGCAGCGCCGCAGAGAATTGCCATAGAGTTGCCAAGCTCACTGTAATCGCTATCAATTGTTGAGTTCTTGAAAAGACCGTCGGCCTCTACAAAGAATTCCTCTCTTATTCTGCGATTTAAAGTGGCTTTTAGTTCACTGTAGTCAACCTTTTCGCCTACCGCCTCGCAGATTTCCTCAAAATTCTTAAGGGATATAACTAAAAGGCAGTTAAGAATAAGGTCAAATCTCTTCTCTTCCTCTACGCCGATAACACCGTTAAGGTTTTTAGACCACTCATAGAAATTCCAGTGTGGCGCGGCGGTGAAAATGGGGATAAGTCCGTTTTCCACTTTGTCGGTAAATACTTTTAAAAGGGATTTAAGTTTGCCCATATACTGTTTAGCAAGGGACAAATCACCGCTATATTTAATATACTCATTCATTGACACAAACCAATAAAGCGAGAAACTGGGAATTGTCTGGTCACGCTGAATTGGATAGCAGATAGAGAGAAGATTATCTTCTCTGTTATCAAGGGCTATAAGCTCATGATTTGAACGGGGGAACTCAAAGGTATCAAAAGCGAAATAACCGAAAAGCATTTGATTACGGCTATCAAGGGTATAAAGCGCCTGCTCTCTCCAAGGAGTGTCCTCATAATGCTCGTGCATACAAATTTCCAAGGTTCTAACCGAAACATCATAAATTTTTTGACGAAGGTCGTTAGTTGCCTTATAGGGTTTTCTTACGGTGGGATAATCGGTAGGAATAAGGGTTACATAGTTAATCTTAAGGGGCTTCTCGGAAAACACCTCAAGGTATCTGCCACCAAGGCGGCGGAAATAGTTTTCGTAAACATTTCTGCCTTTTTTAAGAACGATTTCAACAGTATAATCCTGCTTGCCGTTATAACGCATAACCTTATTATTAGTAAGATGCTCACCGTAGGCTACGGTTAAAGTCTGCTCTTCTTCGGTTTCCACATCGATAGCTATGTATCCAACTGATTCTCTTCCTAAATCAAGAAGCCAACGGGTTTTGCCGTCGCTTTCAATTTCGGCGGTTTCGATTTTCTCGCCCATAAGGTATTTCTTATTTGGACGAGGGAACATAGGTAAATCCTGCTCTACGATAACGCTATTATCGAATCCTTTAAGGTCGCCTTCCATCCAAGCGTCCTCTTTGTTCATATCATAAAGGAAACTGCAACCGATAGAGCCTGTTAGCATTTTGTTATATCCGTTTTTATATGCAGGACTTACGCGGGACAAGGTATTTTCATCGGATGCGGCAACCACATTTTCATCCTCATAAACCTCATATTTAAGGGCGGCTTCACCCGAATAGTAAACCATCCAAGGCACATTCTTACCGTAATACCAAACCACAAAGGATAAATTGTTTTCACCCTTACGGCAAAGATTTGTTATATCAAGTTCATCGTATACCTTATGATAGGGATAATCGGCATACTGACCTGAATCGGCAATTCTGCCATTAACATAGAGGGCATAGTTGGAGTCAGCGGAAACATTAACGGTTACCTTGCCGCCGCAGTAATTAAACTTATCGGCAAATTCGCCGTACATATCGCCTATGACTTCGCCTTTTGTCCAAATCCATTTTGAGTTTTTCATAAAAAACACCTGCTTTTAAATTTAATGTGTTTTTTCAGACCAAAAATATATTAAATTTCTTTAATATTCTAATACTTTGAGAAGTTCTGCTGTCTTATCGGTTTCTTCCCACTTAAAACCTTTATCTTCCCTTCCCATATGACCGTAGTTTGAGGTCTTTCTATAGATGGGATTTCTAAGACCTAAGGTATCTATAATTGCTAAGGGACGAAGGTCAAAGACCTTATTTACTGCCTCGGCAATTTTTTCATCGCTAACCTTACCTGTACCGAAGGTATCCACCATTACGGAAACGGGCTTTGCAACGCCGATAGCGTAGGCAATCTGCACCTCGCACTTTTCTGCGAGAGCGGCCGCCACAATATTTTTAGCAACATATCTTGCGGCGTAAGCGGCGCTTCTATCTACTTTTGTGGGGTCCTTGCCCGAAAAGGCGCCGCCACCGTGACGGGCCATACCGCCATAGGTATCAACAATAATTTTTCTGCCCGTTAGACCCGTATCGCCCTGAGGACCACCGATTACAAAACGGCCTGTGGGGTTAATGAAGATTTTAGTATCTTCGTCCATAAGTTCCTCTGGGATTATAGGCTTAATAACCTTATTGAACATATCGGCGCGAAGGTCCTCTAAAGCAACGCTTTCATTATGCTGGGTAGAAAGCACTACCGCCTCAACCCTTTTAGGTTTGCCGTTTTCATATTCTATTGTTACCTGCGTTTTTCCGTCAGGTCGCAGATAATCAACCTCGCCCGATTTTCTGACGCTTGTTAATTTATATGAAAGCTTGTGCGCCAAAGATACAGGCAATGGCATAAGTTCTTTAGTTTCGTTGCAAGCATAGCCAAACATCATACCTTGGTCGCCTGCGCCGTTAAGGTTATATTTATCCTCTTCCCCATCCTTAAATTCAAGGGAATTATCAACACCCATAGCAATATCGGGCGACTGCTTGTCTATAGAGGTCATAACCGCGCAGGTATTACCGTCAAAACCGCTCTCGGCGCTATCATAGCCAATATCGTTAAGCACCTCTCTTACAACGGCGGGGATATCCACCGCGGTTTTAGAAGTGATTTCGCCCATAACGGTTACAACACCCGTAGTGCAGAAGGTTTCGCAGGCAACACGGGAAAACTTATCGCCCTTTAAATACTCATCTAAAATTGCATCGGATATCTGGTCGCAAACCTTATCGGGATGACCCTCGGTTACTGA
>JAZRNX010000005.1:0-28531 GCA_045648365.1 Acutalibacteraceae bacterium | reverse complement strand
TTTTCCTGAACTGCAAGCTTGCAATCGCGGGTGAGGACGGTATCCAGCTTCCAGCCTTCACCGTAGAAAATAACGCTGGGATGACGCTTATGTACCTCGGTAACGATCTCATTGATACCCGAAACATTGGTACCGCCTTGTTCGATATAAGTATCATATCCGTCAATGAATGATTCAATAAAATCGTGTGCCTGCGCAAGTTTACAAACGCTGATAATTTCTTCATCGGTAGCATTTTCATTACCCCAACGGAGATTTTCTTTTATTGTACCCGAAAACAATTCGTTCTTTTGTAATACCATTGCAACATTATCGCGGAGTATTTCAATATCATAATTCTTAACATCTATCCCGCCAATTTTTACGCTTCCTTCGGTAACATCGTAAAGCCTAGGTATAAGTTGAACAAGAGTTGTTTTACTTGAGCCGGTGCCACCGATTATACCAACTGTCATACCGGATTTAATATCCAGATTTATGGAATCAAGGGCGTTTTTGCTAGCTTTTTCTGAGTATTTAAAAGAAACATTATCAAATATAATTGAGCCATCGGAAACAGATTTAACAAGGTTTTCGTTATTGGTTATAGTGGGTTGTTCATCCAACACCTCGCAAATTCTTCTGGCGGATTCCATAGACATAGTTATCATAACATAGAACATAGAAATCATCATAAGCGACATAAGTATCTGCATACCGTATGTTAACATTGAAGAAATCTGACCTACATCAATAGTTGTTCCGCCGTTTTTAATAACAAGATAAGAACCAATTAAAAGAATAAAAACAGTATTAAAATAAATACAAAACTGCATTATAGGGCTGTTAAATGCAATAATTCTTTCAGCCTTTGTAAAATCATTAGTGATTTCATCGGCGGCATTGGCAAATTTTTTCTTTTCAAATGCTTCTCTGAAGAAACCTTTAACAACGCGCATACCGCGAACATTTTCTTCAATAGATTCGTTTAATTTATCGTATTTCTTAAAAACTTTACGAAATGCAGGCATAGCGTTTTTGCTGATGAAAATCAGTCCTAAAATTAAAACAGGAATAACAACTACAAAGCTTGTGGCAAGAGCGCCCCCCATTCTGTATGCCATAATTATGGAAAAAATGAGCAGTAACGGGCTTCTGACAACCGTTCTGATTATCATCATATATGAATGTTGAACATTGTTAACATCAGTGGTTAGACGGGTCACAAGGGATGATGTTGAAAATTTATCAATATTTGCAAAAGAAAAGCTTTGAACCTTTGTAAATAAATCATTTCTTAGGTTTTTTGCAAAACCTGTTGATGCCTTAGCGCTCAAAATCGCTGATGCGGTACCGCAACACAATGAAACCAATGCTAATGCTATCAATGAAATGCCTGTTTTGATAATCGCATTCATTGAGGCACCCGCCTTAATTGCATTAATCATATCTGCAACTAAGAAAGGTATAAATACCTCAATAAACACTTCACCTGCTATAAAAACACAGGATAGGATGCTTTTTGTCTTATATTCACGAATGCTTTGCGCTAATTTTCGTAACATTTTTGCCTCCAGAGTCGCTTTGTTATTTATAATTTACTTCAAAATATCAGTGAAAATCAAAGTTTTCACTGCTATTATATTACATTCCAAATGCTTCCTTATTAGTGCAATAATATATATCTTCCCTATTGCTTATAAGTTTGCAAAATTCTTCAAACTGTTCCCAACCGTCAGTTGAGTCAAGTTCATAAGTGTGACCCCAAATATAGAAAAGTTTTGGACTATCGGGCTGTAAATTAACAAATTCTTCACCGAGTTCCATCATTTTTTTATGATGCATATGGTAAACTGTTGGGTTAAATCTATAAAGGTTATACTGCGGCTCAAAGCTGTGAGAACTTACAATGGTACGAGCGTATTTTACACCAGTATTTTCCTTAATAATTTTGGCAACTCTATCATTATTATTCTCGCCGCCGCAAGGATATGCCATACCTATAACTTCATATCCTACAAGTTCTGATAAATTAATTCTATCTTGTTCTACCTGACGGATAATTTCTTCATCATCTAAATTAGGTAAAAAAGGATGTGTTAGGGTGTGAACCGCAACCTCATGGTCTTTATATATTTTGGCAATTTCTTCTGCACGAGGCTTAACATGAGCAACAGTAACATCATTTCTAATCAAAGAGCCGGGTTGTCCTAAAAGTTCAGAATTAATGTTGAAGGTACACTTAAGGCCGTATTTATTGAGCATTTTAATAAAACGCTGGTCTTGGGTGATACCGTCATCATAACTAAAGGTAACGATTTTCTTTTTTCCATCAAACATAGTAACACCTCAATCGATTTGTGCCATTACGCTTTCAAAATACTCGAAAGCTTGATTTTTCACTGTATCAATTTTACTTTTCTTGGTTTCAATGTTACAATCATCAGAAACAATTGCTAGAATTTCAGATTTTGAAATTTCGGTTTTGCCAAGAATCAAGTTAATCAATGTTACATTATCAGGCGATGAATTAATACTTAATTCGCCATTTAATTCTGTAGCTTTTAGCACTATCTTTCCTATTGTTTCAGAACCGTATGATGTAGAATCATCAAGTTCTGGATTAACTGGTTCATTTGTTTCTGTATCAATGACTTCGGTTTCTTTAAACTGAAGTTCTTTAATTTTAATTCCAAGTTCGTCAAGTTCCTTTTCTAAAGATTTATTCTTTTTGCGTAAGGAGGTGTTTTCCAGTTCAACTTTTCTAAGCTGTTCAAATAACATAATATTCTGATTTAATAAATCTTTTTTACGCATCTTTACCTCCAATAAATCTTTTGAGAAATTTTAAGTGATTAAATAATGCGAAACAGAGAAAAATGCCACATAATGCGCCTAAAAAATCAATACACACATCACGCACTTCCCCACTTCTACCTGGGACAAACATCTGGTGCACTTCATCACTTATAGCATATAATAAACAAAAAACGCTCGAAAACGCCAGTTTATAAGGTTTTCGTGGATAGTTATACGACACAATGGTCATATATGAAAATACGCCAAGAAGCAAAAAGATGCTGAAATGAGCTGTTTTTCTTATTACAAATGTTATATTATGAATGATAATTTCCTGCTGCTCTTTTGGGAGTTCTGAGAAATTAGGATAAACAATAGAAATAGCAACTTTTGTTATTCCGCCGCTGGTATCACTTGATGTTTGAGAATTTTGTGAGGAAAAACAAAATATAGTAACACAACAGGCAACTAACAAGCACAATGAAAGTATTCTAAATATTCTCACGGTTTAATCTTCTGCGTAATATAGCCATAAGGGTTGAGACGAGTATAATATTTAGAACCTACAGCTTTACGCTTTAATTCAAGATGCAAGTGATAACCTGTACTTCTGCCCGTAGTACCAACATAACCAATCGTCTGGCCTTGTCTTACATATTGACCAGGGCTAACAGTAACGCTCATAAGATGTGCGTACCACGCCATATAGTTATAACCGTTTCTGGTACCGTGGTTAATGGTGACATAGTTTCCATAACTGGCGTTACCATAATAACCCATAGAGGGTTTCCAGTTACCCACGGTGGTTTCTACCTGACCATCAGCAATAGCAACAACCGGTTTACCAGCTATGCCGCTTGATGCCAAATCTATACCTGTATGACCAGCATTACCATAATGTTGTGAAATACCAAAATAACCGGGCACAGGCCAAATGAAATATTCAGCAGATAATACGATGTTGTTTGATTCGGTCATATTAAGGAAGTATTGCTCAAGTTGGCGCTTTGATGCCTCAATCGCCTTGTTTTCTGCAATAACATTATTGGTATTAGCAGTAATAGCGTTTAAATATTTTTGCTCTTCTGCCCTTTCTGCTAAAAGTGTATTTTGCTTAAGAGCAATAGTTCCTTTTACGGTAACTTGTTCCTCAATAAGTTTTTTATTTTCTTCGTTCTTCTGATTTAACACTTCAATTGCTGCAGCTAATTTATCAAGTAGTTTCTTATCATGAGAAGAAACAGATTTCATTAATTGATTAAGTTGAAGATAATCGGCAAAATTATCTGCGCCTAATATTAACTGTAGTGAATTATTGGTTGAAGACATATATGAAGCGCGTAAACGCTTTTTAAACAACAACTTATCGTTAGCTATTTCCTCATTCATTGCTTTAATTTCCGCGTTATTATCGGAAATTTTAGTATTAATACGAGAAATCTCCCTATTACAAGCTAATATTTGACTTTCCGTATTATTAATTTTTTTCTGGACTGCATTTACAATTTTTTGCTGGTCCGCTTTTTGAGACTTCAAATCAGCAATTTCTTTTTCCAGTTCTTTAGATTTTTCTTCAAGTTCTTTAATTTGATTTTGAATATTAATTTTTTCTTCTTCAGTGAGTTTATCATCAGCCAAGGCGGTTAATGCAAACATTGAAGAAAATATTAATGTAAACGCTAAAACTAAAGAAATTATCTTTTTAACTTTCATTATTCAAATCCTTTAAATTTATATTGCGGCAAATTCGCTTCCCTCTTTGCGAAGGTATTTACCAATCATAATAAAGCTACCTAAGGCGCCAGAGAATAAACCTACGCAAATAAATATCAACAACAGAGGAATTGCTATTTCGCCAAAAGCGATGATATCGCTGGTACCAAGCGTTGCAGCAATAGCCTCGGTGGCTACTCTATAGCAGAAATATAGTAAACCTTCGGAAACAAGGGCAGAAATTAGACCTATAAGAATACCTTCAACAACAAAAGGTATTCTTACAAAAGCATCTGTAGCACCAACGGCTTTCATAATGCTTATTTCAAGTTTGCGGTTATACATAGTAACACGAATTGTATTTGAAACGATAACAAGTGAAATTATAACCAGAATCGTCATAATTGCTATACCAGCAACGGTCAAACCGCTTTTAATAGCGTTAATTTTATCGGCCAAATCGCTATTGGATTGAATAGTATCAACACCGTCTAGCTTTTTAATTTCACCTACAGTGCTATCGTATTCTTCCATATTAACCATAGTAACTTTAGCGGCTGCCGATATGGGATTGCCATATTCATCATCAAGGAATGTGAAGTATTCGGCTTGACCTTGAAGCATAGTGTTCTTAGCGGCCTCAAGACCGTCTTCACTTGAAATATATTCTACATCTGCAACATTTTGAAGTTCGCTGATTTTATTACAAAGAGCTTTTGCTTCATCTTCATTGTGAATCACATAGTCAGTATCTTTGATACCGTTTTCATCTGAGCCATCATCAATCGGTGTTTGTCCTGAAGTGGAACCATCGGTAGATACAGAATTATCTGATGAGGTGTCAATTTTATCTTCTTGACCATACAAAGCCCAGTTATAATCTTGCATATAAACCATAACAACATTTTGTTGTTCAAGTTTGCCGAGTGCCATTGTAACATTCTCAGAAATAAGAATAGCAAGTCCGATAACCACCATACAGGCAATTAGAACACCTATGGATGCCAAAGACATAAGTCGGTTTGCCCAAGTATTTCTAAAACCCTCTTTGATTAAATATTTAACACTGCGCATTTTCATTATTCGGCACCTCCTGCTGCATTATCGGCAACAATTCGGCCGGAGTCAAGCATAATTACACGGTGTTGAAAATCTCTGACAAGATTATGGTCGTGGGTAACCATAAGGATAGTTGTGCCACGCTTATTAATCTCGGTTAACAGTGAAACTATTTCATAAGACATATTGGGGTCTACGTTACCTGTAGGCTCGTCCGCAATAATTAAATCAGGAGAGTTCACAAGAGCACGAGCAAGGCCCACTCTTTGCTGTTCGCCGCCTGAAAGTTGCATAGGCATTGAACGGGATTTATCACCAAGACCAACTTTGCTTAATGCTTTAGATACCTTTAATCTGATATCTCTGTTAGAGGCGCCTACTACATGCATGGCAAAAGCAACGTTGTCAAAGACATTCATAGTAGGAATAAGGCGGAAGTCCTGAAATACTATTCCCATTGTTCTGCGAAGCAACGGTACTTGTTTTCTGGACATTTTGGTAAGGTTGAATCCATTTACCATAATTGAGCCAGTATTTGCCTTTTCTTCGCGCATAATAAGTTTCATAAATGTACTTTTACCTGCACCGGAAGAACCAACAACAAACACAAATTCGCCCTTGTTTATTCGGATATTTACATCTTCAATAGCATGGGTACCTGTTGCATAGGTTTTAGAAACGCCTTTAAACTCAATTACGGGTTTATTAAGGGATGTATTATTAATTTCAAATGTATCGGTTGGCATTTGAAAAAATCACTCTTTCATTAATATTTTATTGGTGTGTTTTTAAGATATTTATTAACCATCAAAGCAATCTTAAAGATGATTGCATGATCAAACTCGCGCAAATCGAGTCCTGTTATTTTCTTAATTTTCTCGAGGCGGTAAACCAAAGTGTTTCTATGTACGAATAACTTTCTCGAGGTTTCAGAAACATTAAGGTTGTTTTCAAAGAATTTCTGGATGGTAAATAAGGTTTCTTGGTCTAAACTATCGATAGAGCCACGCTTAAATACTTCGCGAAGGAAAGTTTCGCACAAAGTGGTGGGTAGCTGATAGATAAGACGGGCAATACCAAGGTTATCGTAAGAAATAATGTTTTTATCGGTATCAAACACCTTACCAACCTCAAGAGCAATTTGCGCTTCCTTGAAGGAACGGGCAAGTTCTTTAAGATTATCTACGATAGTGCCAACACCAATGTTAACCTTGGTATAGCATTCTGCAGATACAGTATCAGCAATTGTAGAAGCCAACTCTTCAATGTTTTTAGAGATAATATCGTGGTCTGTTTCCTTTACTAATGCAATATCAGTTTCGTTAATGTTGATTAAGAAATCTTTATTTTTCTCTTGGAAGAGATTCTGTAAAACGCTGAAAACAGAAATATCGTTTGCTTCAGAGTTTCTGATAAGAATTACTACGCGATTAACATCACTGTTAAAATGAAGTTCGCGTGCTTTTAAATATATATCGCCAATAAGGATGTTATCAAGGATTATATTTTTAACAAAATTGCTACGGTCATGTTTTTCATCGTCATAATACTTGATATTGGTAAGGGCAACTGCAATTATAGCTGCATACTTACCCGAAACAACATCGTCTCCTTCAACGAAAACATAATAATCCTGACCGCTTCCGTCGTTAATCTCTTTGAAAGAATAACCAAAAGATGTGAAAGCACCGTCATCATTAAAACGGTTGATAAGCATCTGCTCTCCCCTTTTGCTTTGGTCGCTACAAGCCACTATGGTGTAATTCTCATCAACAACACCAAAGGTCTTATCCACAACCTCCTTCATTTGCTGGATAACATTTTGGAAAATACGATTTGACATATTTACACATCCTATAATAATATTTATATATACATCTATTTTACACAATTAACTACAGTTTTTCAAGAGAAATATTTGAAAAAGTTACAAAATTATTGCAAAATTTCATATAAAATTACCAAAATCAAGAAATAAAAAAGATTTCCGTCCAAAACGAACGGAAATCTTTAATTTTTAGGAATTATTTGCCGTAAAGCTCAACCAATTTTTCAAGATGAGCACGACGAGCCTTTGCAGCTTCAGCTGCTTGTTCGAAGAGTTCTTCTGCACGGTCTGGGAATGAGCGTGTAAGAGAAGAATAACGAGCTTCATTAAGAATGAATTCCTTATAATCTTCGGTTGCGGGCTTACTGTCAAGACTGAAAGGATTCTTGCCTTCTGCTTTAAGTGCGGGGTTGTAGCGGAACATATCCCAATAACCAGAAGCAACAGCCTTCTTCATTTCTTTCTGGCAGTTAACCATACCACCCTTAATAGAGTGCATTTCGCAAGGTGCATAGCAGATGATGATTGAGGGACCATTATAAGCTTCTGCTTCCTTAATTGCCTTAAGAGTCTGATTCATATCAGCGCCCATAGCAATCTGAGCAACATATACATAACCGTAAGACATAGCGATTTCTGCAAGACTCTTCTTAGCGATTGCCTTACCGGCAGCTGCAAACTGGGCAACCTGACCGATATTTGAGGCCTTGGATGCCTGCCCGCCTGTGTTGGAGTAAACTTCGGTATCAAATACCATAATGTTTACATCGTTACCGGCAGCAAGAACATGGTCAACACCACCGAAGCCGATATCGTAAGCCCAACCGTCACCACCAAATATCCAAACACTCTTCTTAGAGAGGAATTCCTTATTATCAAGAACATCCTTGCAAAGTTCGCAGTTAGCGCCTGCCTTTTCGATAGCAGCAACTAACGCATTGGAAGCGGCTGTGTTCTTAGCGCCGTCGTCAACAGTTGAAAGATATTCTTCAGCTGCGGTCTTAACGTCAACAGCACACTTATCAGAGGCAACAATACCCTTAACATCTTCAATAAGACGCTCACGGATAGCTCTCTGGCCAAGGAACATACCATAACCATGCTCAGCGTTATCCTCAAATAGTGAGTTGGCCCAAGCAGGACCGTGACCTTCGGCATTAGTGGTGTAAGGAGATGTTGCAGCGGGGCCGCCCCAAATTGATGAACAACCGGTAGCATTAGAAATATACATTCTATCGCCAAATAACTGAGTTACAAGTCGAGCATAAGCGGTTTCAGCACAACCTGCGCAAGAACCTGAGAACTCTAGTAAAGGCTTCTTAAACTGTGAGGTAATAACATTAGCATCAGAAGCAACTCCGGCTTTTTCAGATACATTTGCAACACAGTAATCGAATACATCCTGCTCTGCAAGCTGGGTTGCCTGAGGAACCATCTTAAGTGAGTTTGTGGGACATTCGCCAACGCAAACTCCGCATCCCATACAATCAAGAGGAGAAACGGTCATAACATAAGAGTAGCCCTTATTAGTAACGAGTTTTTCCTTAGTAGCAACCTTCATATTAGCGGGTGCTGCTGCCTTTTCTTCTTCTGAAACGGCATAAGGACGAATGGTAGCATGAGGACATACGAAAGAACACTTGTTACAACCAATACAAGTTTCGTTATTCCATTCAGGTACCATAACAGCAACACCACGCTTTTCAAATGCGGAAGCGCCCTGCTCAAAGGTACCGTCAGCGTGGTCCATAAATGCAGAAACAGGTAATGAATCGCCGTTCATAAGACCAACGGGTTTCATAATATTATCAACCATCTTAACGAGCTTAGAAGCGTTAGCATCAGAAGCAGCATTATCGCAATCCTTTGCATCGGCCCAAGTTGCAGGAACATCAATCTTAACATAAGCGGTAGCACCTGCATCGATGGCTTTTTCGTTCATCTCAACGATTTCTTTACCCTTCTTCATAAACTTCTGGGCTTTTTCCTTCATATATGCAATAGCATCCTCTGCGGGAAGAACCTTAGAAAGCGAGAAGAAAGCAGACTGAAGAACAGTATTTGTACGCTTGCCAAGACCAATAGAAGCGGCAAGGTCTATAGCATTAACGGTATAAAGCTGAACATTGTTCTTAGCAATATAACGCTTTGCTTCTGCGGGCATATACTTATCGAGCTCTTCAGCTGTCCACTGGCAGTTAATGAGAAATACACCGCCGGGCTTAACATCGTTAACCATCTTATAACCCTTAATTACATAAGAGGGGTTATGACAGGCAACAAAGTCAGCTTTGTTTATATAGTAAGGACTCTTGATGGGCTTATCACCAAAGCGGAGGTGAGAAATTGTGATACCTCCGGTCTTTTTAGAGTCATACTGGAAGTATGCCTGAACATATTTATCAGTGTGGTCACCGATAATCTTAATAGAGTCTTTGTTAGCACCAACGGTACCATCACCGCCAAGACCCCAGAATTTGCACTCAATAGTGACTTCAGCAGCAGTATTGGGAGCTTCTTCTTCAGGAAGCGAAAGGTTGGTAACATCGTCGGTAATACCCATAGTAAAGTTGTGCTTAGGTGCGTCTTTAGCGAGTTCTTTATATACAGCAAAAATGCTTGAAGGAGGAGTATCCTTAGAACCGAGACCGTAACGACCGCCGATTACACAATCAATCTTTCTGCCGGTAGCTGCAAGAGCAGCAACAACATCAAGATAAAGTGGTTCGCCGAGAGAGCCAGGTTCTTTAGTTCTATCAAGAACGGCAATCTTCTTTACAGTAGCAGGAATAGCCTCTGCAAATTTTTCTGCAGAGAAAGGACGATAAAGACGGACTTTAATAAGACCAACCTTCTCACCTGCTGCGGTAAGATAATCAATAACTTCTTCTGCAACATCGCAAACAGAACCCATAGCAACAATTACGCGCTCTGCATCCTCTGCGCCATAGTAGTTAAAGAGTTTATAGTTGGTGCCGATTTTAGCATTAACCTTATCCATATATTCCTCAACGATAGCAGGAACAGCGTCATAATATTTATTACAAGCTTCTCTGTGCTGGAAGAAAATATCACCATTTTCGTGAGAACCGCGCATAACGGGATGTTCGGGGTTGAGAGCGCGTTTACGGAAAGCAGCAACTGCATCCATATCGCACATTTCTTTAAGGTCTTCAAAATCCCAAACCTGAATTTTCTGAATTTCGTGAGAGGTACGGAAACCATCAAAGAAGTTGATGAAAGGAACACGGCTCTTGATAGTAGCGAGGTGTGCTACAGCGCCTAGGTCCATAACTTCCTGAGTGTTGGTTTCAGCAAGCATTGCAAAACCGGTCTGACGGCAAGCATAAACGTCTGAATGGTCACCAAAAATGTTAAGAGCATGTGAAGCTACGCAACGAGCGGATACATGGAATACGCTGGGCAAAAGCTCACCGGCTATTTTGTACATATTGGGAATCATCAATAAAAGTCCCTGAGAAGCAGTATAGGTGGTGGTAAGAGCACCGGCTGCCAAAGAGCCGTGAACTGTACCTGCAGCACCTGCTTCGGACTGCATTTCGGCAACCTTTACAGTTGTACCGAAAATGTTTTTTAGACCCTGAGCGGACCACTGGTCAACATAGTCTGCCATAGGGCTAGACGGAGTGATGGGATAGATACCGGCAACTTCAGTAAACGCATAGGATACATGAGCAGCAGCATTGTTACCATCCATCGTCTTAAATTTTCTGGCCATGGAAAAATTCCTCCTTAAAATATATATGTGCGAGAAATCCTAACTTGGACAAACTCATACGAATATATAATAACACTACTTTGTTAAAAAGTAAACAAAAAAATGACGATTTTGCGAATAAAATCTAAAAATCGTCATTTTTTTATAAATTTAATTAGTTTTCTGAAAAATCCTCACGCTCTAGAGTTAAATTTGGATTGTAATATGGGTCGCCCTTATCAAGCTCTTTTCTCCATTTTTTAAAGAACAAATGTATCTCTGATTCAAATCTCTTGATTTTTTCGGGCGTATCTTCTATGCCTCTGCTGATAGATTCATAATGGTACAGTTCCGCAAATGGTGTAAAAATGATATTGTATCCTGCTTCTCTTACTCTCATACAGAGGTCAATATCGTTAAACGCCACCGCAAATTCTTCATCAAAACCGTTAATCTCGTTATAAACTTTTTTTGGCATCATTAAACAAGCGGCGGTTACAGCAGAAATATTTTGTTGATATCCTGCTCTGCCAAAGTATCCCGGATTGCCTCTTGATGTATGTTTAAAATTATGTCCTGCTAATGTTAAAACACCTAATGTTACACCTGCATGCTGAATTGTATCGTTAGGATAATATAGCATTGCTCCCACTGCTCCAACATCAGAACGCTGAGAATACATAAGCATTTCTTCAATCCAGTTAGGAGTTATTATTTCTACATCATTGTTAAGTAGTATTAGGTGTTCGCCGTCTGCATACTTAACTCCAAAATTATTTATTTGTGAGTAGTTAAAACCATTTTCTGGCTCAAAAACAACAACTTTTATATTTTTATACTTTCTGAGAGTTTCATAATAAGCAAAGGTCTCTGCGTTACTATTATTTTCAACTATTACTATCTCAAAATTCCTATATGTTGACAAATTTATTATAGAATCTATGCATCTAGATAACTCATCAATATGATTATAGTTTGGGATAATAATAGAAACAAGAGGATTGCCGATAATATCATATTTTATACGATATATATTGGGGTGAATTTTCGAACTTTCCACAGTGCCTTTTAGGCCTACTCTATTCAGGTGTTCCGTAACCGCTTTGATTCCCGCATCAATAGTGTAAGGTTTAGCATACGGGTCTGAAGCTACTGATGCACTGCTTACTCTCCAGTGATACAACACCTTAGGGATTCGAACAATTTTATTTGCTTTTTCAGTAAGGCGTAAAATCATATCATGGTCTTGGGAACCGTCAAATTCTTTTCTGAATAATCCGCATTCATCTAAAAGGTCTTTTTTAAATACGGTGAAATGACAGATATAATTATTTGCTCTTAGGTTATCGATTGCAAATTCTGGCTTGTGATGTGCATCATATAATTTTCCACCGAACTTATCAAATTTATCTTCATCGCAATAAATAAAATCTGCGCCATTTTGAATTTCTTTTGCATATTCAAACAGAGCCGTAGGGTCAAGGATATCATCATGGTCGAATAGTGCGATATAATCACCCGTAGCCATTTCTATACACGCATTTGTGTTTTCCGATATTCCCCTGTTTTCGGTAAGCTTTTTGTACTTGATTCTATCGTCTTTTTGCGATTTTTTTAAACAAAATCTTTCTACATTAGAATGTTTTGAATCACTACCATCTGCCAAACACAATTCCCAATTTTTATATGTTTGTAATTCAACAGATTTAATCATTTCCTCGAGAAAGTCGAGCGGCGTATTATACAGTGGAACAATGACGCTAAATTTTATCGGGTAAGAAAATTTGTAATTTTCCTGATGTTCCCTAACATTTTTGTCTATTTCCAAGGTAAGCGTTTTTTCTATGGGGGAAATTGTATCTTGGTAACTTAAAACTGCATTTTTAGCACCTTTGAAACCGCCTAATATCAAACCTTTTACATAAATTAAAAATTTAAGTAATTTCGGATATTTTGAAGCAAAATTTTTGATTTTTTTACTAGTTAATCTTATGGGTTTTGAGATTCGCCAAAATATGCTTGTTTCCAACTCAATATATTTAATTTCTGTAGCAGATATTTTGGCATCTGCAGCGGTTAATAATGCTTTTAAAGAACCGATTTCTTCGTCTTTTCTTTTGTTAGAATTAATCAGACTATCTTTTTCTGTTTGCAAGGATTTTACAATCAATTCCAGATTATTGATATGATTATTTGTTTCTTTTTTTTCTAATAATAACTGTTCAACGCTATCTGTAGTGTTTTGAAGTTGGGGCAACAGTTCAATCATCTCTGAAATAAACGATGATTTATTGTGTTTAGGCTCACCGCTAACAATTTCGTTGTAGATATTATCAAAATGGTCATTTGCAAGTGAAACTACATTATCAATTTTGGGTTCGAATATAAGTTTTTTTTCACAAAGTTTGTTATATAAATTCAAAACCTCATCTGCGTTGCTTGCAACAAAATCACCCAAACCATACATTTTGAACATTTCAATGTTCTTTGTGGGTGGATAAATATAATTGTAACTAATCGCTTTTTTGCCGTATGAAATAGCAGTAATAGCGCCATGGAAACTTGCACCAATATATATTTCACATCCCGCTATAATAGAAGCCATGTCAAAAATGTTTAATTTATTATCAAAGGTATAACAAATATTCCCGATTTTTTTGTTAAAATCATCTAGAATTTTATCATCGTTATGTGTGTATCCAAGTGGTAATAAAACAACGCGCAAACCGTTATTCACAAGTTTATTTATTATATCTGCAAGTGTTTCATCATCGTTAACGGGCTTTTGCGGATTGAATTGTATAACGGCAAAATTATCAGAAAAAGGTAAAATATTTTTTCTAATTTTATTAAGGTCATTTAATTTAAGATAGTCAGAAATTACCGTCACAGAATCAGGATAAACATTAATGACAGGAACATCATTGCTCTCAAAAACTTCACTAAGATATTTTTTTGATTTTTCATCCCTCAAAGATATATAATTAGCGTTTTTGACTGCGGTAGCCGTTATCTTTTTTAACGAATTGGGGAAATCGTATGGTACCTGGGGCAAATTAAAAATAATTTTGATATTGTTATTTATGGCAAAAAATATGGGGGTAAACCACGAATCATAAATATTGTAACTTATAAAATCATCAGTATTGGGTAACTTAACTGGTATTTTACTATAGTGCATCAAAGCGCCTCCGCCGATTATCACAACATCCAGCGGAGATTCAGAATGAATTCGTTCAATATCATTAATTGAGTAAACTGTTGCACCAGGCGCCAATGTATCATCACAAGCATCACCGGGCGAAAACAAGAATAGATTAAAATCAAGTCCGCGCTTTTTCATTGCTTTTTCGAAGATAACAGGAAACATAACATCTCCATAATTATCTACATTGAAAGTTCCAAAAATTGCTATATTGTACCTCATAAAATCCCCTCTTTCATATACAGTTAATAGTATATCACAGATACAATTCTATGTCAAAATAAAAAAGCAACGGCTATAAAACCGTTGCTAAATTAAAGTTAAACATTTTTGGTTATACAATCCGCAACATAGATTCCCATAGCGCCGGATTGAGAAAGTCCTCTGCAAATACCACTACCGTCACCAATAATGAAAACATTATCAATAAGTTCGAATTTATTGTTCATAAAAATAGGTCTAATAGAGTAATATTTACTCTCGCAACCGTAAAGAAGTGTATCGTCATTTGCAGTACCGGGGGCAACCTTATCTAAAGCATAAATCGTTTCAATGATATTCGTCAGAATTCGATGTGGTAAAACGAGGGATATATCCCCTGCTGTTGCTTTTAGAGTTGGCGTTACGGTGTTTTGGCTTAGGCGGTGGTCGTTAGTTCTTCTTCCTCTGATTAAATCACCGAAACGCTGAACGAGAACACTTCCATTGCCTATCATATTAGCAAGACGAGATATGCTTTCTGCATATTCAGTCGGTTGATTAAATGGCTCGGTAAAGCGAATGCTTGAAAGAATAGCAAAATTGCAGTTCTCTGTTTTCTTTTCCGGTTGAGCATATGAGTGACCATTAGCAGTAATAATACCGTGATTGTTCTCTGCAGAAACAAGTCCACCTTGATTAAAGCAAAACATACGACACTTGTCTTCAAAGGTTTTTGTCTTATAAAGGATTTTTGGCTCATAAATCTTTGAGGAAAACTCTCGCCAAATAATATCCTTCATTTCAACTCTAACGCCTATATCAATATGATTCGAGCGCATTTTAACATTATTTGATTTACAAAAATCGTTAACAAAGTTTGCTCCGCTTCTACCAGTAGCAATTATTATGTTCTTGGCTTTTAAAACTTCTCCATTTTCATAAGAAAGCTCGTAAAGTCCGTCATTTTGAAATATATTGACACAGTTATAAAATGAATATAAATCTGTACCAGATTTTGCAATTTCTTTAATTAAATTTTGCATTGTAACATAGTTGTTATCAGTGCCTAAATGCTTTACATTCATGTCCAAAAGACGAAGATTATTTTGTAAACACTTTAATTTTAGTTCATCATTCGATTTATATACAACAGGGACACCCGAAGTACAATATTCGTTAAGAATATCATCAACTTCCATTATATATTTATTGGCAACATCATCACCCAGTTCTTCACCAAGCGTTCCGCCGTAGGCAGTACCTAAGTTGAATTTTCCGTCCGAAAATGCACCTGCTCCCGCGAAACCGCTAGTTATGCTACAAATTTTACAATGAACACAAGTTTTGTTCTTGCCCGCAGGACACTTTCTGTTTTCAAGTTCGTTACCTCTTTCGGTAATGGCTATTTTCATTTCGGGTGAATTTTTTCTTAAACGGTATGCAGCCATAAGACCGCCAATTCCGCCGCCTATAATGACAGTATCGTAATTTTTAATATTTGACATAAAACTATCCTCTAAAAAATAATTTGGTTAGCAAAACGCCAACCAAATTATATATTTAATATCAGAAAATGTCAATAAATTAAATTTTTCTTAAGAATTTGTTTTCAATTACTAGCAATCTGTTATACTTTGCAACCCTGTCACTTCTACACGGCGCACCTGTTTTAATTTGTCCCGAATTAACACCTACAGCAATATCCGAAATTGATGTATCCTCGCTTTCACCCGAACGGTGTGAGATTATAGTTTTATAATTATTGCGCTTAGCTAAACTAATAACATCAAGGGTTTCAGTTAATGTTCCTATTTGATTCGGTTTAATCAATATACAATTAGCCACATTTGCATCGATACCCTTTTGCAGCTTATTTGAATTAGTAACAAATAAATCGTCGCCAACAAGTTGAACTTTATTTCCGAGTGAAATTGTTAGTTTTCTCCAACCCGACCAATCATTTTCCGCCAAACCATCTTCTATTGAAATCACATTATATTTTTTGATAATTTCTTCATAATATTTTATAAGCTCTTCATCACTTACTTTTTTATTTCTTTTAGGCATAAAATATCCGTCCTGTTTATACCATTCGCTTGTTGCGGCATCTATTCCGATTTTTATTTCATCACCTGTATAACCTGCGGCATTTATAGATTCCAATATTAGTTCAAAAGCATCATCATCGCTTTGCAAATTTGGTGCAAAACCGCCCTCATCACCAACACCGCACATCAGACCTCTTTTTTTTAATAATTTTCCCAAACTATGATAAATCTCACTGCATATTCTTACTCCTTCAGCAAAACTTTCTGCTTTGGTAGGAATTATCATAAACTCTTGAATATCAATGTTGTTTGCGGCATGCGCGCCACCATTTAAAATATTCATCATGGGGCGCGGCAACTGTGTTCCGTAAATACCACCAATATACTGAAACAAATTCAACCCTAAAGATGAAGCTGCCGCTTTTGCAACCGCTAATGATACAGCTAGAATCGCATTAGCGCCCAATCTCGATTTGTTTTCAGTACCATCTATTTCAATCATTTTGTAATCTATTTCTCTTTGATTGAATGCGCTATTTCCTACGATTACCGAGGCAATTTCATTGTTAATATTATTAACTGCTTTCAATACGCCTTTCCCGTTATACCGTTTAATATCTTCATCTCTTAATTCGTGGGCTTCATACATACCGGTAGACGCTCCCGAAGGCGCAATAGCAAATCCTACACTACCGTCTTGAAGTGTTACCTCGGCAGCAACTGTAGGGTTACCTCTTGAATCTAAAAGTTCTATACCTTTAACCTCAGAAATTTTCATAAAATTCCTCCAAAATATTTTTTAAATTTTTATTATTTTGCTCTTTTCTTTTTTGTATATGTATGTTATACTTTACTTTGTATAGTTTACAATTAGGAGTATTATATCTATATGGATAACAACAATTTTACTGAAGAAAAACAAAACAACATAATTTGTGGAAGAAACCCCGTCCTTGAAGCCGTGCGTTCTGGCAGAGAAATCGATAGATTATATGTTGCTCACGGTGCTACCGGCGGAACTGTTTCAGCGATAATTGCAAAATGCTCAGCCAAAGGTATTTTAATAAAGGAAATCAGTCCTCAAAAATTAGATTATTATTGCGACGGTGCAAACCATCAAGGTGTTGCCGTTATGTTTGCCTCTCAGGAATATTCTACCGTTGAGGATATATTAAAAATTGCAGATGAAAGAAACGAAAAACCTTTCATAATAATTTGCGATGAAATAGAAGACCCGCATAATCTTGGCGCTATTATAAGAACGGCAGAGGCTTGCGGTGTCCACGGAATTATTATTCCAAAAAGACGCTCAGCTTCCTTAAATGCCACGGTAGCAAAAACCGCCGCTGGCGCACTTGAGTATATGAAGGTAGCCCGCGTTACCAATATCGCCAACACAATTGATGTCCTAAAGGAAAAAGGCGTTTGGATTTTCGGTGCCGATATGGATGGACAACCTTATACACAAATTGATTATGATATCCCTTGCGCTATTGTTATCGGTAACGAAGGAAAAGGCATTGGAACGCTTACCGCAAAAAAATGCGATGTTATAATCTCTTTGCCAATGAAAGGAAAAATCAACTCCCTCAACGCTTCGGTTGCAGCAGGAGCACTTATGTATGAGGTTGTGAGAAAAAGATAAATTTATTTAGGGGACGAAATAATGGGTATATTCTCAAAAAAAGATAAAAACAATGACTTCTTTGAGTTACTCGAAGATAGTTTAAATAATGAGACAGATGATATAACATTAGAAAATGCGCCTGTTCACAATGCACCTTATGCAATAACAGCCAACGAGGTGCTATCAAATGCTGGTGATAATGTAGAAGATACTATTGAACCCTTATCTTCTCCTATGGAAGCATTAAAATCGCGTATGAAATCGGTTAACTCCATACATCAAGAAATCGATGCTCCAATTATTCGTGAAACAGAGGAAAAAAGCGAACCTGAAAAGACCCTTTTAGAAAAATGCAAAGCATATACTGTTGATGATAACGGCAGGGATATTTCTAATGATAGACCTCCCCTTTACCGTCTAAAATCGATTGCAGAAATTTTGCATTCCGAGGGACAATCCGCTATTGATGATATGTCACAAAAGTACAATGTTACTTTTGATGATTTGGGTAAAGGTGATTCTTCACCTGAAAAGAAACAATCAAATTTCAATGATACAGTATCAGATAAAACTACCGTTTTTGATAAAATGGTTGCAGATTCTATTGCAAGAGAACGAGAAAACGATATCGTTAAAACCATTCAGGAGCACGGCATAGAAATTAAAGAATATCAGACCAGCATTCCCGATATATCTGATATTGATACTGCCGAACTTCATAACACAGATAATGAAATATCTAATACCGGTACAATTAAATTTACACCAATCAAAGATGAAAAATTTGATACCAATAGCATTGTAATCAGCAGTACAACAAAGCCTTTGGATTTAGGTGGTGAATTTTTCGATAGACAAAAATTTACCGAAGAAAAAAATACTACTATTCTTGAAGAATCTGCTTTTGAACAATATGTTGAAGAAAACGAATATACTTCCAGAAGAGAAAACAAAAAATTTATAAGAAAATTTTCAATTTTTAAACGCGCCAATTTTATTTCCGCGTTCTTTTCTGGTTTAATATTAGTTATATTAAGTACATTTCTAATACCAACTCTCAATCAATTAACTATTTCACATACGCTAACAATGTCAATTGTTTTCGCAATAATTTCTTTCATAAATATTTTACTAAATGTACGAATGTTTGGTTCGTTAAAGAAATTATTTGCCAAAAATTGTAATGCAGATGCACCTGTTGCCATAGCTTCATTATTAACTATTGGTGCTATAATTTGCGCTATCATAACGGAAAACTCCGCATATGAATCAACACTCTTATTAAGCCTAATACTATTTATCAGAGCTGTATCTCAATTTTTAAATGCTTCTGCCATTCTTTCAGGATTTAAACAAATTGCAGTAAACAAAGAACTCTCCGCCGTTGGACTTATAACTGATAATGCCACTACATTTGCCATGGCTAAAAATTCTGTAGAAGGCGATGCTCTTGTGGCTGTACCACGAAAAACCAACTTTGTAAATGACTATATCAAATATACAGGCTTTGGAACTGTTGTGTTTGGGAAACTTGGAAGCATAACGGTTATTGCCACTATTCTTTCTATTCTTTGCGGAGTAATGGCTTATGTATATTATCAAAACATATTTTATGGATTTATTTCCGCCGCCTCAATTATGCTTATCACTGCAATCCCAACATTATTTTTAATAGGCAATTTCCCCTATTTTTCTGCTAATAAACGACTTTCAAGGGAAAAAGCGATGATTGCTGGTAACGCTGCTGCAGAAAAGATTGAAATTGCCAATGCGGCAGTTGTTTCATCTTCTGATATCTTCCCCGAAGGCTCGGTTACACTACACGACATTAAAGTTTTGTCTGAAAATAATTTTGATAATATCATAATGAAAGCGACTTCTTTAACTAAAGCTGTTAACAGTACTCTCGCTCCCATTTTCCAACAGATTGCAAAAACCAATACTTCATATAGAATTCCTGATTCAGACACTGTTAAATATGAAGACCGAATGGGAATTTCCGGTTGGGTTGACAACGAACTGCTTTTTATAGGTAATCGTACACTTATGCAGGCTCACGAAATTGATGTGCCAAGCATTGAGGTTGACCGCAGAATACTTCAAAACGGATACTTCCCTGTTTATGTAGCAGACGGTCACAAAGCATGTGCGCTTATTATTATCCAATATAATGCCGATGAAAATGTTGTAAAAAAATTGCGCGAAACAACCAAGCTGGGTATTACCCTTTTGGTTGAAAACAGTGACCCCAACATAAATGAAGAAATGATATGCGATTATCTTGGCCTTTATGATGATTCGGTAAAAATTATGAGTAATGCAGGTGTTCATATGTACCGAACAACTGCGAAACATACTGAAGAATGTTCGGCACCTGCTGCTTTTACAGGGCCGCCACTTGCATTCATTTCAATTATTAATGCCGCTTCCCGAATGAAAAAATCCAATTCGCTTTTAACTGTTCTGTATGTTATACTTTCAATTTTGGGAATACTTTTGTTTGTATATTCATCTTTTTCTGGCAATACTACTCAACCTATGATAAATTTACCTCTGTTTTACAGTGCGGCGTCATTGGTTGTAAGTTATATTTTATATCTTTTCAAAAAGCCCTAATTTCAGGAGGAAATTATTATGAATGAAAATAAAAAGTTTTATATTACCACTGCAATCGCCTATACATCAAGAAAACCCCATATCGGAAATGCTTACGATATTGTTTTGGCCGATATGATAGCCCGATATAAGAGAATGATGGGATATGATGTATATTTGATGACAGGTTCTGATGAACACGGTCAGAAAATTGAAGAGTATGCTAATGCAGCCAGTATTTCGCCCAAGCAGTATGTTGACAATGTTTCTGAAGAAATCAAAGCGGTTTGGAACAGTTTAAATACAAGCTACGATAAGTTTATCCGTACTACTGATGATTATCACGAAAAACAAGTACAAAAAATATTTAAAAAGCTCTACGACCAGGGCGATATATATAAGGGTACCTATGAAGGTAAATATTGTGTACCTTGTGAATCTTTCTTTACTGCTTCTCAACTTGTTGACGGAAAATGTCCCGACTGCGGCAGAGAGGTTATTGATTCTAAAGAAGAGGCATATTTCTTAAAACTCAGCAAATATCAAGACCAGTTAGTTAAATATTTCGAGGAGAATCCCGACTTTATCCAGCCCGAATCTCGCAAAAACGAAATGATAAACAACTTCATCAAACCCGGTCTTGCAGATTTATGTGTTTCCCGTTCTTCATTTAAATGGGGTGTTCCCGTAAGCTTTGACGACCGTCATGTTATTTATGTTTGGATTGATGCCCTTTCAAATTATATAACCGGAATTGGCTACGATACCGACGAAAGCTCTGAAACCTATAAGAAGCTATGGCCGGCAGATTTGCATGTTATTGGCAAAGATATTGTTCGTTTCCATACAATTTATTGGCCAATTATCCTTTTAGCACTTGGTGAGCCTCTGCCCAAACAGGTTCTCGGTCATCCTTGGGTGCTTGTAGGTGAAGATAAAATGTCCAAGTCAAAGGGCAATGTTATCTATGCTGATGAATTAGCAAAAAGATTTTCTGCCGACGCAGTAAGATACTATCTTTTATCAGAAATCCCCTTTGCTCAGGACGGTACCATCACCTATGAATCGTTTATAAATAAGTATAATACCGACCTTGCAAACACACTTGGTAACTTGGTTAACCGTACCGTTGCTATGACCAACAAATATTTTGGCGGCAAGGTATCAGTTCCTTCACAGTTTGAAGAACTTGATAACGACCTTATAAACACTGCTAAAAAAGCCGTAGAAGATTTTTACTGCAATATGGAGAGTTATCATAATACCAATGCTTGCGAAGCCATTATGAATCTTGCGAAGAGATGTAATAAGTATATTGATGAAACAACTCCTTGGATATTGGCTAAAGATGAAGCAACTCTTCCCCGTTTATCCGGCGTACTATATAATTTGCTTGAGTGTATCAGAATGATTGGCATTATGCTTTCGCCCATTATTCCTGATAGTTCCGCTTCTATTGCAAAACAATTAAATAATGATTGCAATGAACTTGAATTTGGTAAGGTAAACGGATATTCCGTGGGTGAAGCCACTCCATTATTTGCCCGCATTGATACAGAAAAAGTCCTTAAGGAAATCGCTGAGGAACAGGAAGCAAAATCTAAAAAAGCAAAAACCGAAAATGTTGTTAATATAGCACAGATTTCTATTGAAGATTTTGCCAAAGTAGAGCTTAAAACTGCAAAAATTGTTGCTTGCGAGCCAATACCAAAAGCCAAAAAACTATTGAAGCTAACGCTTAATGATGGCACCACAGTTCCAAGAACTGTTGCCTCCGGCATTGCCAAATGGTATAAACCGGAAGATTTAATTGGTCACAATATTATTGTTGTATCCAATCTCAAGCCTGCTACCCTTTGCGGCGTTGAATCAAACGGTATGATACTTGCCGCAGATTGTCCCAATGATGAAGTTAAAGTAATATTTGTTGATGATATTCCAGAAGGTAGTAAAATCAGATGATAGAATATCCTGAATGTCTTATTCTTGATACTCCCCAAATTTTTGATAGTCACGCCCATTATGATGATGAAAAATTTGACGGAATCAGAGATGAACTTTTAAACAAATTATTTAACAGTGGTGTTTACGGTATTGTTTCTTGCAGTGTTGACGGTTTTTCTTCAAAAAATAATTTATCACTTGCAGAAAATTACGATAATTTATATGTTGCCGTAGGCATTCATCCCGAAAACCTTGATAGCAATACGCAACTCGAAGAAATTGAAAATCTTTCAAAACATAAAAAATGCGTTGCTATCGGAGAAATCGGTCTTGATTATTATTGGGATATCGAACATAAATCCGAACAAATCAAAGTTTTCGAAGAACAACTTATTTTAGCTAATAAATTAGATTTACCCGTTATTGTACACGACCGCGAAGCACACGGTGATGTTTTAGAACTTCTTAAAAAACATAAACCCAAAGGTGTAGTTCATTGCTTTTCCGGGAGCGTCGAAATGGCAAAAGAAATTATTAAGCTAGGTATGTATATCGGTGTTGGCGGTGTTATTACCTTTAAAAATGCGAGAAAACTCCCTGATGTTTTAATGGAAATTCCCGATAACCGACTCCTAGTTGAAACCGATTGCCCGTATCTTGCTCCTGAACCATTTAGAGGCAAATTATGCCATTCGGGCTATATCACCCTTACCGCTCAAAAGATTGCCGAATTAAAAAATACTTCTTTAGAAAATATTTTAAATTTGACAAAAGAAAACGCATTAAAACTATTTAATATTTAGAATAATCACCCCACCTTATACAGATACTATTTGCGAAAGTGGGGTGATTAATATTATGGATAACAAAAATAGAAATAATCAGAACAACGAAAATAAAAACAACCAGAATAACCAGAACAACCAGCAGAACAAAAACGATAACAATAAAAATTCTAAAAACGAAAACAGATAATTTTTTAAACATCGGCAGAAATTGCCGATGTTTTTTTAAATTAAAAAATCAAAGAAAAACGGAGCTTTTTTAAGAAAAAACGAGCATTTTAAAGTTTATAAAATTTTACCATAAATTTCTCTCGGGTTTAAGTGGATTTTTTGTAAATTTATCTTGACATTTGGCGGTTTTAGGATTATATTAAACCAATAGTAGTACTGTATATATAGTACTATAAACGCATCTGTGTAGAGAGCAATTCTAATTCCCCATACCGCGCATAAAGTTGCGCCACCCTTTGTCTGTATGGGGCAAAGCGATTGCGGGTATCGCGCAGGGTAAACGTAAAAAATTTACTGCTGTCGACACTTGTGTGTTTGACAAAGGGGGATGCTTAAATGAATAATATTATTGAGCTTAAAGACATTTTTGTCGCTTTTAACGGTGAGCAGGTCCTTGATGGGCTTTCTTTATCTATAAAAGATAAAGAATTTATTACCCTTTTAGGTCCTTCAGGTTGCGGTAAAACCACAACACTCAGAATCCTTGCAGGATTTCTTGATGCCGATGAAGGCGACGTTTTCTTTGAGGGTAAAAAAATTAACGGTGTTCCTGCTTATAAAAGACAGATTAATACCATTTTTCAGCGCTATGCTCTTTTCCCTCACCTAAATGTTTTTGAAAATATTGCTTTTGGTCTTCGTGTAAAAAAACTTCCCGAAGAAGAAATAAAAGCACGCGTATCTGAAATGCTTACTCTTGTGAATCTTGTAGGTTTTGAAAAGAGAAATATCGATACTCTTTCAGGCGGTCAGCAGCAGCGTGTTGCTATTGCCAGGGCCATTGCCAACAGACCTAAAGTATTGCTTTTAGATGAGCCCCTTGCCGCACTTGATTTAAAACTTCGCAAGGATATGCAAAAAGAACTACGCAACATCCAACAGCAGCTTGGTATTACCTTTATTTTTGTAACTCACGACCAGGAAGAGGCACTCACGATGTCTGACCGCGTTGTAGTTATGGATAAAGGTAAAATTCAACAGGTCGGCACCCCTCAGGATATTTATAATGAGCCTCAAAATGCCTTTGTAGCCGATTTTATTGGTGAATCCAATATAGTTGACGGTGTTATGCTAAAAGACTACAGCGTTGAATTTTCGGGGCAGAAATTTGAATGTCTTGATGCAGGTTTTGCGGATAACGAAGCTGTGGATGTTGTTGTGCGTCCCGAAGATGTAGATATCGTTGCTGAAAACGATGGTATGCTCAAAGGTATTGTAACTTCTGTTAACTTTCTTGGTGTTCATTATGAAATTATCGTTGATATCGGCGGCTTTAAATGGATGATACAAACTACTGATGAACATTTTGTCGATGAGAAGGTAGGCTTGTTTATAGAGCCCGATGCCATACATATTATGAAAAAGACCGAGTATTCAGGTCTCTACGGCGACTACAGTTCTTATAGTGAAGAAATGGACCATCTTTCTGACATAGAGCAGGAGGATGATGATGAATAAAAAAAGTTTTGGAAGCCGTCTTGTTGCTGCGCCCTATATTGTATGGTCTGCTATTTTTATAATAGTACCGCTTGTTATAATGGCTTACTTTGCATTCACAGATGCAAACGGAATATTTACTATTGCTAATTTCTCTCAAATTGGAAGATTTAAAAAAGCCTTTGGAATGTCAATTCTTTATGCCGTTATTGCAACAATTATA
Organism: Acutalibacteraceae bacterium; assembly: GCA_045648365.1. Lineage (GTDB taxonomy): Bacteria > Bacillota > Clostridia > Oscillospirales > Acutalibacteraceae > UBA737. The sequence goes on along the minus strand of JAZRNX010000005.1, from coordinate 3,139 downwards.
ACGCTTTTTATTGCTTATCCAATGGCATATTATATGACCAAGCTTAAAATTTCCAGTCAGCGTATGATTTTAATGCTCATTATGCTTCCTATGTGGATGAACTTTCTTATCCGAACATATTCATGGATAACAATTTTGGCAAATACAGGCCTTATTAATAAGCTCCTTGGTGCTTTAGGTATTGGCAGACTTCAACTTATAAATACACCCGGCGCTATCATTTTGGGTATGGTTTATGACTTTATACCATATATGATTTTACCAATTTATACTGCCATGTCCAAAATTGATAATTCACTGCTTGAAGCGGCAAGCGATTTAGGTTCTAATAGTTTTTCTCGCATACGCCGTGTAATAATTCCACTGTCACTTCCCGGCGTGATTTCGGGTATTACTATGGTCTTTGTACCCTCTGTAAGTACATTTTACATTTCCCAAAAGCTCGGCGGTAATAAGAATATGCTTATTGGCGATGCTATTGAATATCTCTTTAACACAGGACCCCATTATTATAATTTGGCTTCTACCCTATCGCTGATTCTTATGGTGTTGATACTGATATGCACACTCATAATGAATCGATTTAGTGATGACGAGGAGGCGGTTGTTATATGAAAGCTCTCTCCCGTCTTTATATCGCTTTAATTCTTTTATTTTTGTATGCACCAGTTGCGGTTATGATTTTATTTTCATTCAACTCAGGCAGCAGTGTTTGGGTATTTGAAGGATTTTCATTTGATTGGTACACAGGTCTTGCATCAAATACCTCTATGCTTGAGGCCCTTCGTCATACGCTTATTATTGCTGTTTTGTCAGCATTAATTTCTACGGTTATGGGCACCGCTGCATCAGTGGGTATTTTAGCGCTTCGCAAAAGAATAAGCCGCAGCGCAGTAATGTCTATAACAAATATACCTATGATGAATGCCGATATTGTAACCGGCGTATCACTAATGCTTCTTTTTGTGTTCATAGGTAATTTATTTGCGCTTCGTGAATCTCTTGGATTTTTGACAGTGCTTTCGGCACATATAACCTTTAACCTTCCCTATGTTATCTTATCGGTTATGCCGCGACTTCGTGCTACCGATATGAGTCTTAACGAGGCAGCGCTTGACCTTGGATGTACTCCTGTAAAAGCTTTCTTCAAGGTGATTTTACCTTCCATTTCCACCTCAATTTTTACGGGTGCTATAATGGCCTTCACTCTTTCTCTTGACGACTTCGTTATAAGCTATTTTACTTGCGGTCACTTTCAAACTTTACCTATCGTAATCTACAATATGACCAAAAAGACAGTAACACCCGATGTTTACGCACTTTCTACTATTATATTCCTCGCAGTGTTTGTATTGCTTATACTTTATAACGCTTTACAAACTAAAGCAGAAACAAGGAGGGGTGCAAATGTTTAAAAAATTATTATCTATCTCTCTTGCACTTTTGCTTTGCACTTCAATTTGCGGTTGCGGTTATGAATATTTTGATATTGAATTAGTTGCTGATTATACTCGTGAATTTGAAGGAACAGAACTTAATGTTTATAACTGGGGTGAATATATTTCTGACGGCAGCGAAGGTTGTATGGATGTTAACCGTGAGTTTGAACGGATAACAGGAATTAAGGTTAACTACACCACCTTTGAAAGCAATGAAACTATGTATTCGCAGCTTAAAAACGGCGGCGTAAGTTATGATATTATCATTCCTTCCGATTATATGATAGCCCGTTTAAAATCCGAAGATATGCTCACTAAAATTGATACATCTTCCCTTTCGAACTACCATTATATAAGCGAAAACTATAAAGGTCTTTATTTTGACAAATCACAAGAATACACTGTGCCTTATAATGTAGGTATGGTTGGTGTGATTTACAATAGCGCCCTCATAGGTGAACCTGAGCACTCGTGGAACACATTGTGGGATGAAAAATATCGAAATATGTCCCTAAATTTTAATAACCCGCGCGATGGTTTTATGACCGCACAAAAGCTTCTCGGATACAGTGTTAATTCAACAAACCTGAACGAATGGAACGAAGCTTGTGATTTGTTAAAGGAAGGTAAGGATGTTTTGCAGTCCTATGTCATGGATGAAATTTACGGCAAGCTAGAAACCGGTGAGGCCGCAATAGGACCTTATTATGCAGGAGACTTTCTCGTCATGCAGGAAGTTAATCCTGATTTAAAATTTTTCTATCCCAAGGAAGGTACCAATATCTTTGTGGACTCGGTTTGCGTACCAAAATGCGTTAAAAATTATGATGCAGCGATGCTTTATATCAATTTCTTATTGGAGCCTGAGATAGCACTTGCTAACGCTGAATATATCGGCTATGCTTCACCGCACAATGCAGTAATCAATAATCCCGATTACTGTTACTATCAAAATGAAATTTTGTATCCTACATCTGAAAATATGCCTGATACAGAATATTATCACGATATACCCGAAAGTGTGCGTATGCACTACGAGGATTTGTGGCTCGATTTAAAGCTATATTAAATAAAACTTAACCCACCATCATCGATGGTGGGTTAAAAAATACCGTATTTCTTCAAATCAATTTTTCCGTCTTCGTTAAATGTTATTCCTTCATTTTCAAGTAGCTCTCTTTGTCTGTTTTCGCCGCCAAAGGCATAACTGGGCGCTACCTTCCCTTGCCTATTAACTACTCTGTGACATGGTATCATTTGTGGATTTGGATTATTGTGTAATGCATAACCCACCACGCGCGCCCAGCGCGGATTTCCGGCAAGAATAGCCACTTGTCCGTATGTCGCAACTCTACCTTTTGGAATTTTCGCAACTACTTGATAAATTTTTTCAAATACTGACATAACAACACCCGGAATTAATATAACCTATTTTTAAAGATTTAACAATAAATTTAATGCTAAAAGTATTGACAAACCTTATAAATTATCATATAATATCATCATTGTGAAAATTAAATACTGCTAACGAGGTGTGGCGCAGTTGGTAGCGCACTAGTTTTGGGACTAAGAGAACGGTTCAACCCCCTCACCTTGAAAAACCGCTTAAACACTGGGTTTTCAGGAGTTTCAAACTTCGATTTTTAGGTTTTGACCCTATATTTGACCACAACTGTGGAACTTGATTTTTCAAGTTTTCT
>JAZRNX010000004.1:0-13777 GCA_045648365.1 Acutalibacteraceae bacterium | reverse complement strand
AGCAGCATCTTTTCAACTTCTTTAAGAAAATCAAAGGTCGGTCTGGGATGAAACGTAAAGTTTACGAAACTGGTTTGGTTATCAAAAACGATGATGTGCAGTTGAAATTCTATTTCAAAGACCAGGACGCAAATCTCGGCGAAGAAATATGCTCCTATATGCCTAAAATGGCCAGAACCGAATTTCAGATAAAATCATACCGCATCCGTAAATATTACCCAGAGAACTCTATCGTGACGGAGCAATCAAGGAACATATCTACGCAAACATCCTCAAAGAGAATGCCAACATCGTAGATATCACCCAGTTTGCTTATGCTGGTTAAAACGAAAGGAGATTTTACTATGAAGACTAATACTGAAAATACCACCCGTGTGGCAATCTATGCCCGTACTGCGGATGCAGACCAACAGTACCTTGACCGCAAGGTGGAGATGTGCTCGGAGCGTGCCGAGCACATCCCCAATTGTACTATTGTTGCTAAATATACCGACCTGAACAAGTCTGGCAGAACCGTCAGCGACCGTAGTGGTTTCCAGCAGATGATGCTTGATGCCCAAAACGGTATGTTTGACGAAATCTGGTTGTACGAGTTGCACGACTTTTCCAGAAACCTATTAGATGTCTATTGTTATGCAAACAAACTCAACGAAATGGGGGTTACTGTCTATTTCATTGATTACGGCATTCGTACCGATGACCCTGATGGCGAGTTTCGTTTAACTTTAATGGCAAGTTTTGCACAGGACGAAAGTCGCAAACAGTCTCAAAGAGTTAGGTTCGGTCAGGAGCGCTCCCGTGCAAAGGGAACGATATTCGGCACAGGCAATGTGCTCGGTTATGATAAGGTTGATGGCAACTATGTCATTAATCCTGACCAAGCGGAGACCGTCCGTATGATTTTTGACCTGTGTATCAATGGGTATGGTTTGGGTAAAATTTGTAATGCCCTCAAAGAGCAAGGCAAACTTACCTCCACGGGCAAGTCTGCTTGGCAGCAGACTACCGTTGCCCGCATCCTCAAAAACCCTGTGTATTTCGGTAAGATTTGCTACCCTCGCTCCAACGAAATTGTTGATGGCACTCACGAACCGATTGTAAGCGAGGAAACCTTCATTAAGGCGAATCAGATGATGAGCGAAAGGAGGGTCGGCAAGTGATGAACCATAACACACCTATACGGGTGGCTGTGTATGCTCGTGTTTCTACCGAGCACGAGGCACAGGTGTTAGCACTTGACAATCAGTTGGAGTGGTACACCAATTATATTGCCCAGCACCCCAATTATTTTGAGGTGGGTCGCTATATTGATGTAGGCATCACTGGAACTTCTGCCAAGAAGCGACCAGAGTTTATGCGAATGATAGAAGATGCCAAAAAGGGCAAGTTCCAACTAATTATCACCAGAGAGGTATCACGTTTTGCTCGTAACACCAAAGACACTCTTAAATTTTGCGAATTGCTTAAAGAATTTGGAGTTATTGTTCACTTTGTCGGAGATGCTATTCAAACCGATGACCCAGATGGAGAATTTCGCTTGACATTGATGGCAAGTCTTGCACAAGACGAAAGCCGTAAAATCAGTCAACGAGTTAAATACGGTATCAGTATGGCACGGCAAAAAGGCGTTCTTTATGGCAACGGCAATATTCTTGGTTATGACCGCATTAAACGAGAGGTAGCCCCTGATGTTTTTGTTCCAGAGTTTGTCATTAACCCTGAACAAGCGGAAACTGTCCGTATGATTTTTGACTGGTATCTGCAAGGGTATGGTGTTCGCAAAATTCAGTTTATGCTGGAACAGGCAGGACGGAAAACTGCCGAAGGTAAAAGCAACTGGTATGCCTCGGCAATTTCTAAAACCCTCAAAAGGAAGTTCTACTGTGGACTGCTTGATTATGGTCAGCAGTATAGCAAAGATTACAAGTCTCAAAAGCGTAAGAAAAACTACGGCGAAAGAGACAGAATTGTTATTCAAGGTCAACACGAACCCATTGTAACGGTAGAAGAGTTTAATAAGGTTCAGGAGATACTGGAAAGTCATCTCAAACAGTTACCAGGAGTACAAACTGGTCCAAGAAGCGGTCAGAAGCAGAAAAAGGATGTCTGGTCTAAACTGCTCGTTTGCATCTGCGGGCATTCTTTTAACCGTCGCCGTTGGAGCCATCAGGGCAAGTCTAACACAGTGTACAGTTACCAGTGTTACAGTTCCATTCGTACAGGAACAGTCCAGACACGATTGAACAAGGGTCTCCCTATTGATGATACTTGTAGGTCTCCTGCCGTTCCAGAGTGGAAACTCAAAATGATGGCGAAGTATGTTTTCACTCACTTCATCACCGATGTTGACGAAATTCTCGCAACTGCTAACCGTCTCCTGCAAAAGCATCTCGCCGACAAACCAGTGCTGGACAACACCCAGATTATCGCTAACAGGCGAAAGGAACTTGCCAAACTGGAAAATCGTTTGAAGAACTCCATTGTTATGCGAGAGGATGGAGAGATTAGCCGAGAGCAATTTTTTGAACGCAAGGCGGAGTTAGAACCACAAATCGCAGAACTGAAACAGTACATTGCTGAACTTGAAGCAGAAACCGAACCTGTGGAAGAGGTCAATTTCGGCGAGCGAATTAAGTTGCTTGAATATGCTATGGAGCAACTGGTTGACTTTGAGAACATAGAAGATATTCCAGAGAAGGTCGTGGAGGCATTCGTTGACCGAATTGTTGTCTCCGAAGACTGCTTTGACTGGTATCTTCGCTTTGACCCTACGGTTGCATACACCTGTAAGGTTGAGGGCAAAAGAAGCGGGACCGCAAAGGTCTCCGCTTCCTTTGCGTTTCTTGAAGACAGCAAAACCAAGAAGAAATATAAGAAATTATCAAAGAGCGAATATGATTTGGTTGCTTCTGCTACATTGGACATTGACTATGCCAAGAAGTACCTGTATTCGCAATCAACCAAGCACCGCATCCACAAATACGAAGACACGAAGGTGAATGTGTATGTGTAAGACATAATTATTGTAATTTATAATTGCTTGTGCTATAATAGGTATGCTTAAATTTGCTTATGGTGTTCATTGAGCAAATCTGGCTCCGACCGCAAAGGATGGAATTTGCATTGATTTGTTTTATAGGTTTAAAAATGGTTCTCGGTAACCGACCATCGTATGCAATCTCCAATCATAAGTTTTGCGGAGAAAGGAGAATGATATGGCGAACAAAAAAGGTGTGTCCAGCAAGACACATACCCAGCAGCAGTTGAACGATTATGCCAACCAGCATAACCCGAACAACAAAGCATACAAAGCCAACAAAGCAAACCAAAAGGTTACCAAGTCAAACAGCAAGACCAACAAGAAGTATGACATTGGGATTCTTGATGGTGAGAGTTATGGTTGGTGCGATGACTAATTTCCCTCTTTTGGTGATAGCAGCACAGGCTACAATTAAGGAATCTAAATAATTAGGTTTATAAAGCAAATCTATCGCCCTGCCGAAAAAATCGGCAGGGCGATTTGTTATGGAAATTCTTCATTTTATATGATATAATATTACAAACTATAAAAAATCCATGAGGTAAGAAAAATGATAGATATTAAAACTTGGATAGAAGTTTTTTTGAAAGCATTAAATCAAACCTTTGAAAATCGTGTGTGGTTTGTTGGTTTACAGGGTAGTTACAGTCGCGGAGAAGCCACAAAAACAAGTGATATTGATATGGTTGTAATACTAGATGAACTATCCGCTTCGGATATTCAGGTCTATAATGCGATGTTGGATACTTTACCCCACAGAGAATTGATTTGCGGTTTTCTTTCAGGTAAAGAAGAAATTTTTAATTGGGAAACTTCCGACCTTTTTCAGTTCTATTATGATACAAAGCCGATTAAGGGAAGTCTTGATGAATTATTGCCTCTTATTAACGACGCGGCGATTAACCGAGCAATCAAAATTGGTGTATGCAATATTTTTCACGGTTGTGTTCATAATATGCTCTACGAAAAGAGCGAAGACATCGTAAAAGGACTATATAAATCTGCTTCTTTTGTGATACAGGCAATATATTTTAGGGAAACGGGAAAATATATTTGTCATCAAAAGGAATTATCCGCACTGGTTTCGATTGACGAAAAAGTGATTGTGGACACCTTTATAAAATTAAAAGATGGTGAAACAATCTGCTTTAATGAAATGTCCGAAACCCTGTTCGCTTGGTGTAAAAAACGGATTAAATAATTTCCCACTTTTGCTGATAGCAGCACAGGCTGCTATCAAAGAATCTAAGTAATTAGATTTATAAAGCAAAACGAATCCCCACCGATTACTTGGTGGGGATTTTTGTTAAGTTCTTTCATTTTTAAGTTGTGTATGATATAATTAGAAAAATTGTATTGGGGTGAATTGGATGGTAATTTTAATTGGCGGGGCTTCGCACACGGGGAAAACTGCCCTATCTCAAAAACTTCTCGAAAAATATAAATACCCTTATCTATCAATAGACCATTTAAAGATGGGACTCATTCGCAGTGGTAATACAAATCTCACGCCCTTAAGCTCTGATGCGGATTTAACGAATTATTTATGGCCAATTATTAAAGAGATAATTAAAACCGCCATTGAAAACGAGCAAAATCTTATCATTGAGGGTTGTTATATTCCTTTTGACTGGGCAAAAGATTTAGAAAAAGATTATCTTGCACACATTAAATATTACTGTCTTATAATGAGCGAGAATTATATCAAAAATCATTTCGACGATATAAAAAAGTATGCGAATGTTATTGAAGACCGACTCGATGATGATTTCACCTTGGAAAACGCTCTTGAAGAAAATTCAATGACTTTAGCCCTTGCTAAAAAACATAAAGTTGACTATATTCTTATTGATGATGAATACCAATTCGATATACTTCCCGACTGAATTTTATCGGTTGAAAAATACTGTCGAATATAGTATAATCAACTTAACATAAGTTCGCAAAGGGGACTATTGCTGTGACAGAATTTTTAAAATACTTTTTGGGTAAGGGTGAAACCGTAGAATTCACTAATTTTACACTTGCTCATTTTTTGCCTATTCTTGTAGCGGCGGGAATTATTTTCTTAATTTACCGTTTTAAAGATAATATCCGTAATTTAAAAAGTGAAAGATATTTCCGATATTTTCTGGCTTTCGCTATGATTATTAGTGAAATGTCTTACTATTGGCGACTGATTGCTATACCTTCCCTGAATCCCAATCCCGTTGACCACCTTCCTATTGCGGTATGCGGATGGGTTGCAATATTCGGTAGTTATATGGTAATCGGCAAATCCCAGACCCTTTTTGATATTATATATTATTGGGCATTGGCGGGTTCGACCTTCGCGCTTATTACTCCTACGGTAATTTCTTACACGGGTCCCACACGATTCCGTTACTATCAATTCTGGGCAGAGCATTTGCTCGGCTTTGTTGCCCTATTCTATATGATATTCGTACATAAAATGCGTCCCAGCAAAAAATCAATTATCAAATCATATATAGGACTTGTTATATTAGCGATTATAGCATACTGCGCAAACCAACTCATCGGTTCAGGCGCCAACTATCTCTTTATGGCGCGGCCCGAAGATACGCCCTCAATTTTGGATATCCTGCCACCTAACTTTGCGCTTCGTATATTAATTATGGCTTCTGTTATAACAGTACTGTTTTTCGTAGCATATCTGCCCTGGTATATTAAGGATAGAAAAATCCAAAAGGTTTCGGCAGAAAGTGAAAAACCCGTTTTAGAAGCTGCCATAAAATAGTATTAAGCCACCGATATATTGTCGGTGGCTTTCGTTATATATACTATATATACAAATTTCGACTGAAATTTCATACATTTTCACATACTAAAATTTATTGCAAGATATTACCTTTTTTGATAAAATAACCTTGTACCCAAAAATTTTTAAGGGAGGAAAAATAATGGACAAATTTTTTAAAATCTCGGAACGCGGCTCAACCGTTAAAACCGAAATCATTGCCGGTCTTACAACTTTTTTTGCCATGGCGTACATAATTGTTGTAAACCCCAATCAGATAATCGGTTTTAGTTTTGATGTTCCAGGAGCTATGACCATCTGGAATGCGGTATATATCGCATCCATCGTTGCGGCCGTAATCGGCACTATGCTTTATGCCCTCTATGCAAAGCTACCCTTTGCTCAGGCATGCGGAATGGGACTTAATTCCTTCTTCTTCACCTCTTTTGTTCTTCCACAGATAATAAGCGGTGGCGATGTTATTAAAGGATATCAGGCAGGTCTTGTAATCATATTGATTTCAGGTCTTATCTTCCTTATTCTCTCCGTTACGGGCGCCCGCAGTTACATTGCAAAAGCAATGCCAGACTGCATCAAAAAAGCAATTCCCGCAGGTATTGGCTTATTTATCGCATTCATCGGTTTCCAGAATGTTGGCATTATTCAGGCAAATCAGTACACTCTCGTACAGTTTGTTAAAATCAACGGCGCTAAGTGGGCCGATATTGCTCCCGCAATCATTGCTCTTTTAGGATTTATAATCATCGCAATCCTTTCCAAGCTTAAAGTTAAAGGCGCTGTATTGCTCGGTATTTTGGCAACCTCGGTTATCTACTATCTTGCTACCTGGCAGGTACCCAGCTTTGATCTTAGCTCTATAGCTCAACCCTTTAAAGATTTTGCGGCTATCGGTATTACCGGCGTTTTCCAGGCAGAATCTTGGAAAAATGCTTTTTCAGGCGAAATGATTGGCAGTATCTTTACCGTTATTATGCTTATTATAACCTACTGCCTTGTTGATATGTTCGATACCATAGGCACCCTCTACGGCACCGCTTCCGAAGCAGATATGCTTGATGAAAACGGCGACCCCATTGATATTGATAAATCTATGGCTTGTGACTCCATCGCAACCGTATCAGGCGCTGTTTGCGGCACCTCCACCGTTACCACCTTCGTTGAGTGCGCTTCCGGTGTTGCGGCAGGCGGCAGAACCGGTCTTACAAGCTTGGTTACATCAATCTGCTTTGCTCTTTGCCTCTTCTTATCACCCGTTGCAAGCATCATACCCACAGCAGCTACTGCTCCCGCCCTCATCTTCGTTGGCGTTTTGATGGTTAAGAACTTTTCAAAGGTTGATATGGAAGATATGAGAAGCGCAGTTCCTGCCTTTTTGACCCTTGTTATGATGCCCCTCACCTACTCCATTGCAAACGGTATCGGCATCGGCGCTATTTCTTACACAATTATCACCCTCTTCACCGGTAAATATCAGAAGAAGGATATAGCCGTAACAGTTATTGCTCTTCTCTTTGCTTGTAAATTTATTTTCGGCGCTATCTAATCTTTTAATACCTGTCCCCACCGATCTTTTCGGTGGGGATTTTATTATTTTGTATATTGTGTTTTTTTATTATTTATGTTAAACTTATATCTATGAGTTTCGACATTTTCGGGGGTGATATAGGTGAAAAAGTTCCTTTGCTTAATTTTAGCGTTTTCTTTAATGCTTTGTTGCGGTTGCGGTAAAAAAGGCCAAGCGCAAGAAGCAGTCGCTATGTTGGACAAGTATTTAGAAAATGTAGATAATTTTGAGAGCTGCGTTCAAGAGGTTGGAACAGCGGCCAGTTTTGTTGACGCCTATGAAAATTATGTTATAAGCATTATCTACCCCGAAACCGAAATTGCACCTTTAAATGATGCTATCTCCCTTTGGATAAACGAAACTGTAGCCACATATAAAAAAGATGCAGATGCTGAGGAACAAGGACCTGAAATTGCCGAACTTTCAGTATCCTATGATAGTTATAACATTAATGAAAGCACCGTTGCGGTTAAACTTTCAGGTTCCTATATCTCTCCCTCAATGAACCACCCATCCGATATAGTTAAAACCTTTAACTATGATATAACTAATCAAAAAATTATGGTTCTTTCCGATGTTATAAAAAGCGAAGGACTTGAAACCGTAAAAAATGCAGTTATAACCAAATCGGGTATGTCAGCAGATGATGCCGATGAAAATCTATTAGAGCATTTTATAGTAAACAAAGAATCCCTTGATATTATTCTCCTTAGAGGTGAATATCTTGCTATGTCTGAAGGCACCAAAGTAATTTCCATTCCATATTCAGAACTGGGCAACATCTTTACCGAAGGATTCTTCTATAAACCGCCGCAACCAAGTGCTCCTGCACCTATTCCAGTACCCGACCCCGTTAAACCAGTAGGCCCCACTACCTCAAAAGGTGGACTTATCGCTCTCACCTTTGACGATGGCCCAAGCGCTCACACTGACCGACTTCTTAACATATTCAATACATATGGCGGAAAGGGTACCTTTTTCGTGGTTGGAAATCTTATTGATAACAGACAAGATACTGTGCGGCGCATTGTGAACGAAGGTCACGAAATCGGCAGTCATAGTTGGAATCATAAACAACTCACCCGTATTAGTGACTCGGAACTCAACGACCAGTTGATGATGACAAGGGCAAAAATTCTCGAAGTTACGGGATTTGACAGTAAGATTTGTCGCCCACCCTATGGCGCGTACAATCAAACGGTGAAAGCAAAGGGTGAAGAACTGGACATTACATTTGTTAACTGGTCTATTGATACACTTGACTGGAAATACAGAAATGCAAACACGGTTTACAACCATGTTATGAAATATGCAAATGACGGCGCTATAGTGCTCTGCCACGACCTACATAAAACCACCGTTGACGCTATGGAAATGGCAATTCCAAAGCTTATTGAAAGCGGTTTCCAATTGGTAACCGTATCGGAACTTCTAGAAAGCACAGGACAACCCCTCGTGCCCGGAATGTTATATAACAGAAGATAGGAATTTAATTTATGAAAACTAAATTATCAGGACGCTTTTGGGCGTGTGTTACGATTTTCAGCTTAATGGGCCAGATTGCCTGGGTAGTTGAAAATATGTATTTTAATGTCTTTATCTATAAGATGTTTAACGCCTCTGCCGCCAATATTTCCAATATGGTTATGGCTTCGGCTATAACCGCCACCCTTACCACTGTTTTTATGGGTGCATTATCCGATAAAATCGGCAAAAGAAAACTATTTATATGCGCGGGTTATATTCTTTGGGGTATTTCTATATTCAGTTTTACACTTCTTCGCGAAGATATAATCAGCAAAACCTTTGGTATGACAGTTTCTGCCGCTACTGTGGGTATTAGTTTAACCATAATACTGGACTGTGTTATGACCTTCTTCGGCTCAACCGCTAACGATGCTGCCTTTAATGCTTGGCTCACCGATTCTACCGACTCTACAAACCGCGGCTCTGCCGAGGGTATCAATTCTATGATGCCTCTTGTGAGTATTTTAGTAGTTTTCGGCGGATTTATGTTCTTTGACCTTCAAAAAGCATCCAGTTGGAGTATGATATTCACCATAATAGGTATTGCGGTTACACTTATCGGTATACTTGGTATTTTCATTATTAAGGAACCCAATGTTAAGCCCGTTAAGGATTCTTATATCGGCGGAATTATATACGGTTTTAAACCTCATACCGTTAAAGAAAATCCCCGCCTTTATCTAGCCCTGTCGGCATTTATAATCTTTAATATTTCTATTCAGATATTTATGCCATATCTCATAATCTACTATGAGGTAACCCTCAAAATGACCGATTATGTGCTTATAATGGCGCCTGCAATTATTATTGCCTCGGTTGTGACGGCGTTTTTCGGCAAGCTTTACGATAAAAAGGGCTTTATCTTCTCGGGAATAATAGCAGTCGCTATGCTGATTTTAGGTTATGCCGTCCTGTATCTGACCAAAACCACTTTACCCGTATTTATAGGTTCCCTTCTTATGATGAGCGGTTATCTTTCGGGTATGGCAGTTTTCGGTGCAGTTATAAGGGATAATACCCCCGTAGGTAAATCAGGAAGATTGCAAGGTGTCCGCATATTCTCTCAAGTTTTAATCCCAGGTATTGTGGGACCCGCCATCAGTAAAGAAATTCTTAAAAATGCGGCTACAATTATAAATAGCGACGGCACCTCATCCTTCGTTCCAAACCACAATATTTTCCTCGGCGCCGCTATTGCTATTCTCTTAGTTGTGCCATTCTTTATTAGAAAAAAAGATAAAGTATAAACCTTTCTGCAGACCGCAAAAGCGGTCTGCGGTTTTCTTTTACTTGTAATATAATGCAAAATGTGGTAGAATATGTAAGTACAGATCAAGAGGGGGGTATTTATGCTTAATATATCTGTGGCAGTTACCACCTATAACGGTGAAAAGTATATAAAAGAGCAACTTTCATCCATAATGAATCAAATTAGAAGTGCCGATGAAGTTATAATAGTTGATGATGCTTCTACCGATGATACGCCCGAGATTATAAAAAATTTCATTGAGGAAAACGAACTTACTAATTGGCGACTTATTGAAAACAAAGAGAATCTAGGGTTTATCAAAAACTACCGCAAAGCGCTTTTGGAAACCCAGGGTGATGTTATCTGCCTTTGCGACCAGGACGATATCTGGTTTGAGGATAAGCTGGAAACCATATCCAGCGTTATGGCGCAAAATCCCCCAATTTTAGCCCTTAATACCGCCTTTCTTATCATTGATTCTAATGGTCATGAAAAACCCGCATCCCCTAAAAAGAATAATTACGGGCTAATCGATAAACTGCTTAAAAAACGCCTTGAAAAAATCAGTTTGGTTTCTGAATTTCATAGCAATATTTCCCCAGGTTGCACTATGGCTATCAGAAAAGAACTTGCTGATAGTTATGTTCGGCTTACAAATTGCACCCTGCCTCATGACTACGAAATGAATGTTATGGCGGCGGCAAAGGGCGGACTTTATTTCTACGATGCCACTCTGATTAAATACCGCATTCACGGAGATAATCTTATAGGGCTTGAGCCTAAAAAGGCGACAAGAATAGAAATTGCCGAAGAGCGAATTGCTCTTTCTAAGGCCATTTTTGACTATACGGGCAAGAATAAACTTTATACGGTATGTCAAAACCGCCTCGAAGCCCTCAAAGAAACATCCCTCAGCAAAACCCTCAAACTCTGGCTTAATAAAAGTTATATTAAATATTTCCCCTTTAAAGAGCGTATCGGCGATATCCTCTATGCTCTTGGAAGAAGATGAATTATAAATGCAAAAGGCAAGGTTAAACCTTGCCTTTTATTTTATATCTGTTAATCCTAAAATATAATCCGTTGATGTTTTATACAATTTTGCTAAAGCAACTAAACTATCCAATGGAATCTGTCGCTGACCATTTTCATATTGTGAATAAGTATTCTGTTTTACAGACAAATATTTTGCTATCTCTGCTTGAGTTAAATCATTATCTTCTCTTAATTCTCGAATTCTCATAATAACCTCCTTAAAATATATTTATATTTTAACATATCACATTTTGAGATATTGACATTTATCTCAAAATGTGATATCATTGACTATATTAAAGGAAGGGGATGAAAAATTATGCCAAAAATTCTTGAAGAGCTTTGGTATGGAAATGTAAGTTTTGAAAATCAATGTGGTGTTAGCGATGAAGAAAGCAAATTAATGAAATATATTTCTGACCATTACGATAATCTTTACAAAACTCTCAACAAGCAGCAAAAAGAATTATTGGAAAAACTCGATGATTGCCAAACCGAATTAAATAATATAACCGAAAAACATATATTTGTATATGGTTTTAAATTAGGGTCGAAAATAGTATTTGAAGTTATGAATATGGAAAAATAAAGGTCGGCTTAAGCCGACCTTTATTTTATATCCCTATATACCCTTACTTTAAATTTATGATTGCATTTTGGGCAGACAGTCGTATGCTTACCTTTTCTCCTCGGCAAACGAAGCACCGCTTTACAGTTAGGGCATTTTTTATAGATATGTGTGGTGTCTGCTTTTCTCTGCCTTGCGGTATCGGTTTTCTTTTTAAGTTTTCTTATAATCTCGTTTACCTTGCGGTTTTCCCGCGCTCTTGCTTCAACATTTCTCGATAAAACTCTATAAAAGGCGTAGATACCGAGGGCGTAAACTATCATCTGCAAAACAAAGGAACGAATAAAGCAGTTTAAAAATGCCAAGGCAGCGGCAACTGCAAATAACACATAAAACATATTATCGAGTCCATAGCGGCCACGCATAAATTCCATAAGTTTATATCTAAAATTCATTTTATTCCCTTCTTTTTTATTTATAATTATATTATAACTCCAATTTATATAAAAGTGTTAATAAAAATTTAATTATATTATAAGGGATAATTGAAAAATGGTAAATTATGGTATATAATAAAACTATATCTTTCTTTGGGGTGGAATATGTTTTCTAAAATTAAAAGCGTTGGAATATTTGGAATAGAATCATATATGATAGAAATTGAGGCCGACGTTTCGGGCGGTCTTCCCTGCTTTGATATTGTAGGACTTCCTGATACTGCAGTTAAAGAATCCCGCGACCGCGTTCGCGCCGCCATAAAAAACTGCGGTTTCAAATTTCCCACAGGTAGAATCACCGTAAATCTTGCCCCTGCGGATAAGAAAAAGGAGGGCGCAGTTTACGACCTTCCCGTTCTTCTTTCCATACTTCTCGCTTCGGGGCAGATTAAATTTGATACAACCGATAGCGTATTTTTAGGAGAAGTTTCTCTTGACGGAAGAATTCGCTCTGTAAACGGAATTCTTGCTATGGCTATAACCGCCAAACAAAACGGAATCAATCATATTTTCGTACCCGAAGATAATAGTATTGAAGCGGCGGCAGTTGAAGGTCTAAATGTTTATCCCGTTAGCACCTTGCCCGAAATTATAGGTCATCTTACGGGCGGCCAACTTATCCCCCCTGCCGAGTTTAAACCCTCCTTTGAGGACACAATAGAAAACCTTCCCGATTTTAGTGAAGTCAGAGGTCAGTTAACTGCCAAAAAAGCCCTTGAGGTTGCGGCGGCAGGCGGTCATAACATACTCCTTATCGGACCTCCGGGAGCAGGTAAAAGTATGCTTGCAAAGCGCCTTCCCACCATACTCCCCGAAA
This sequence comes from Acutalibacteraceae bacterium, assembly GCA_045648365.1. GTDB lineage: Bacteria > Bacillota > Clostridia > Oscillospirales > Acutalibacteraceae > UBA737. The sequence goes on along the minus strand of JAZRNX010000004.1, from coordinate 701 downwards.
TGACCTTTGAAGAATCCATTGAAACCACAAAAATTCACTCAGTAGCAGGTATTCTCAACCGCAAGAATCCTATTATAACTACTAGACCCTTCCGCTCTCCCCATCACACCATTTCCTCAGTAGGACTGACTGGCGGCGGTACCGTGCCAAAACCGGGTGAGGTATCTTTATCCCATAACGGCGTTTTATTTTTAGATGAGTTGCCCGAATTTAAAAGGGATGCTATGGAAGCTTTGCGACAACCCATTGAAGACGGTGAAATCACCGTAGCAAGAGCATCAGGCTCGGTTACATATCCAAGTTCCGTTACACTTGTAGCGGCTATGAATCCTTGTCCTTGTGGCAATTATCCAGACCGAAATAAGTGTTTCTGTACTACCACACAAATCCAAAAGTATCTTGGGAAGATTAGCCAGCCTCTGTTAGATCGAATTGATCTTTGTGTAGATGTGGAAAAAGTGAACTATGAAGATTTACAAGGAGGACAAAAAGAGGAAAGCTCAGCAACGATTCGAGACCGTGTATGCAGGGCGAGAGAAATTCAAAAGGTACGTTATCAAGATCTGGGAATTCTGACCAACTCTCAATTAAAAGCAAAAGATATTGATGAATACTGTCACTTGGGCAAAGAGGAAGAAAAATTCATGGGACAGGCATTTGAGCGAATGAGAAGTCGGAGGCCAAGCGGTCTTAGGAAGACA
>JAZRNX010000003.1:0-5202 GCA_045648365.1 Acutalibacteraceae bacterium | reverse complement strand
CCACTACGTCTACCAATTCCATCACACCGGCAGGTGCCCCAGTATTATACACCATCCGTTTTAAAATAGCAAGGGGAAATTTGACTTTCTTTAATTCTTTGGTATACTGGAGTAAAAAAGGGGTGAGGGAATGGAACTTTTATATACAGATGCGGATATTGCAGTGTGCGTTAAACCTGTGGGGTTGGATTCGGAAAAGGAAGTTCCCGCGCGGCTTACAGAGCGTCTGGGCGGTGAGGTATTTACACTCCATCGTCTGGATAAAAATGTAGGTGGCGTGATGGTATACGCCCGGAACAAAGGCGCGGCGGCACGGCTCAGCAAAGCCATTCAAGACGGTGCTATGGTCAAGGCTAAAATTAACGATTATGCTGAGAGTTCGCCTTTTACACCTGCTACCGTAAATATCGATTTAAAACTTAATCCAGCAGGTCTTACTGTGGATATGGCCTTTGCCATAAAATGTTTGGAACCCTTTGGCGCAGGTAATCCAACCCCCGTTTTTGGACTTTTTGGTGTTACACTCCAAAAAATCAGCCCTATGGGTAACGGAAAACACTTAAGACTTTTATTTTCTAAAAACGGCACCGCTTTTCAAGCGTTACTTTTCGGCGTTACACCCGAACAGTTCTGTTTTGAAATGGGCGATGTGTTGGACCTTGCGGTAAATTTAGAACCCAATTTGTTCAGGGAAGAATATACCCTAAGCGTTATGATAAAGGCAATTCGCCTTTCTGGCGTAGATGAGGATGTATTATTTAGTCAGATTGAAAACTATGATAATCTTATGTCTTCCCGCCAAGGTAATCCTGTTTCTGCTCTGCCCAGCAGGGAAGAAGTAGGGGTTTTATATAAGAATATTTTGAATAGCCCCGTTAAATTTGAAAGAATTAAGCATATAAATCTTAATACTCTTGGCTATGCTAAAACTATGGTAGCCATAAAAACCCTTTTAGAGTTGGGACTTGTCACCGAAAAGGAAGGCGTTCTTTTTGGTGTTAAGGGTGTTGCTAAAACAGAACTTACCAACTCCCAGACCTATAATTTTTTAGTAAAGAAGGTGAGATAGGTGACTGATATAGAAAATAAGGACTATAAAGAACTTGTGGAACTTATGGAATCTCAGAACGGAAATTATAATTATGACCTTATAAAAAAGGCATACGATTTCTGTGTGAATGCCCATGAAGGCCAAAAGCGTTTGACCAACGAAAAGTATTATATTCATCCTCTTAATGTGGCTAAAATCATTGTAAAACTTGGTATGGACAGTGAATCGGTTGCCGCCTCGCTTTTACATGATGTTGTTGAAGATACTGATACCTCTTTAGATTTTATTAAAAAAGAATTCGGTGCTGATGTGGCCCTTTTGGTTGACGGTGTAACTAAAATCGGACGGCTTTCCTTTTCGTCTAAGGAACAACAGCAGGCAGAAAGTCTTCGAAAGATGCTTATCGCTATGGGTAAGGATATCAGAGTTATTATCATTAAACTCGCCGACCGTCTTCACAATATGCGTCCCATTGACGCCATGCCCGAAAACAAGCAGAGGGAAAAATCTCTCGAAACTTTGGAGATTTATGCCCCCATTGCTCACCGCCTAGGTATCAGACCTGTTAAGGAAGAACTCGAAGACCTTGCAATTAAGCATCTGGATATAGTAGCGTATGATGAAATAGTCGGTTTAATCGAGGAAAGAAGTTCTGATAAGGAAAACCTTCTCGGTGATATACGACATAGAATAGAAGAACGTCTTTTAAAGGAAATTCCAGAGGTTAAATTGTCCTTTCAGTCCCGTGTAAAATCGGTTTACGGTATCTACCGTAAAATGTATTTACAGGGCAAGGAATTCGATGAAATATACGATGTTTATGCTATCCGTATAATCACCGATACAGTGGCGGACTGTTATAATATTCTGGGTATTATGCATGATATGTTCCGTCCAATACCAAATAGATTTAAGGATTATATTTCTACACCTAAACCTAATATGTATCAGTCATTGCATACTACGGTTTTAGGCCGTGAAGGTATTCCTTTTGAAATTCAAATAAGAACATTCGATATGCACCATACCGCTGAATACGGAATTGCAGCCCACTGGAAATATAAAGAGGGCGTATCCCAAAATAATGAGCGTATGGAAGAACGCCTTGCTTGGATTAGGCAGATTCTGGAGGAACAGGATTCTTCGGGAGATGTATCCGAACTTGTTAGAAGTATCAAGGTTGACCTTTCACAAGAAGATGTATTTGCGGTTACGCCAAAGGGTGATGTTATAAATCTACCCGTTGGTTCAACCATTATAGATTTCGCCTTTGCTATTCACTCTGCCGTTGGTATAAGAATGGTTGGCGCAAAGGTTAACGGAAAAATTGTGCCTATAAACCATGTCGTTAATACGGGTGAGGTTATCGAAATTCTTACTACCAATCAGGCAGGTCATGGTCCTAGTCGAGATTGGATGAAGATTGCTGTTACCAATCAGGCCAAGGCCAAAATCCGTTCTTGGTTTAAGAAGGAACGCAGAGCCGAAAATATCGAAACGGGCAGAAGTATGGTTGAAGGTGAATTCCGCAGAAACGGTATTATTCTTCCCGAAAGTGAATTTGAGGAGTTTATAGGCGACCTTGCCAAACGCCTTCGCCTTGCTGATTCTGAAGAATTCTTTGCGGCTATTGGTTATGGCGGACTCTTGCTTTCTAAAATTATGCCCAGAGTTCGTGAGGACTATAATAAGCGTACAGCTTCGGCTAAACCTACCGCTACTCCGGAAATAAAACCAAAAATTTCCCATTCTCCCGAGGGCGTTGTGGTAGAGGGTATTGATAATTGCCTTATCAAACTTTCCCGTTGTTGCGCACCGCTTCCGGGTGATGAAATTATCGGCTTTATCACAAGAGGCCACGGTGTTTCAATTCATAAAAGAGATTGCAGTAATGTACCTAAAGATATTTCCGATGCCAGCGAGCCGGAAAGATGGATTCCTGCTCACTGGGCAAACGGCGGGAAAGAAAACTTTATTTCCACCCTGCAAATTACGGGTGTTGACCGCGAGGGTATACTTATTGATATTATGAATGCTATTAATAATATGCGTGTTGCCGCTCACTCCGTAACCGCTAAACAAACAAAGGAAGGCAACTGCATTATAATTATTTCAATAAGTGCCGAAAGCGTTGAGCATTTGCGTAGCATAACCGCGCGTCTTGAAAAGGTTTCGGGCGTATTCCATGTTGAGAGGTTAGGAAGATGAAAGCAGTAATTCAGCGTGTAAAAGAGGCCTCTGTTACAGTGAACGGTAAAATTGTGGGTTCTTGCAAAGAGGGTTATATGATTCTTTACTGTGCGGTCGACGGAGATACAACAGAAGACATATCATTACTTGCCCGCAAGGTTGCAAATCTTCGCGTTTTCTGTGATAGTGAGGATAAAATGAATTTATCCATACTTGATATCGAAGGAGAAATTCTTTGTATTTCTCAGTTTACCCTTGCCGCCGATACTAAAAAGGGCAATAGACCTTCCTTTATATCGGCAATGAAACCTGATACTGCCAGTCAATATTATGATATTTTCTGCGAGGAACTATCAAATAACGGAGTTCAAAAGGTAGAGAAGGGAATATTTGGCGAAGATATGAAGGTTTCCCTTGTTAACGATGGACCTGTAACAATTATTCTTGATACAGATGTATGGAAACGGAAAGAAAATATATGAAAATATCAAGACTTTCAATAGGTAGCAGTCCTACTAATTGCTATTTACTTAGCACCGATAGAGCAGCTGTGGTTATAGACCCAGGCATTAAAGATAGCCGTATAGATAAGTTTTTGGAAGAAAATTCTGACAAGGAAAGATTGATTATTATAACCCACGCCCATTTTGACCATATTGGCGGTGCAGAAGAATTGCGCGAAAAATACGGTGTGAATATACTTATCGGTGAAAAGGATAATCCTGCTCTTTCTGACCCTATTGTCAACGAGTCGGTAAGATTTTGCGTTAATATTAACTCTTTTACTGCCGACAAAACCGTTGTTGACGGAGAAAAATTTTCTGTAGGCGATATTGATTTTACCGCTATAGAAACACCCGGTCATACGGTGGGAAGCACCTGTTTTTATGTTGATAATATTTTATTTACAGGGGACACACTCTTTTGCCGAGGAATAGGTAGAAGTGATTTCCACGGAGGAAACGGTGACGAACTCTTTCGTTCTCTAAAAAGAATCATGAGTATGTTTCCAGAAAACACATCGGTTCTATCGGGTCACGGACCTGAAACTACTATTGCCGATGAGCTAAACTATTTTGGATTTTAAAAATGAAACTATGTAATATTGGTCATAATTTTGACTATGAAACCGAAAAATTAATAAGGATTTTTCTGCCATTTGAAAAAATCGAGGTGCTACATACTCTGGAAACTGGTGAAAATGTGGCTGTTTGTAAGGTGGAGGAATATAATGATGGTGCTAGGATATCGTCACTCCTTAACTTATCGGGTAAAACCGCAGAGTTTTGTGAAATTTTAAAACATCAGGAAAGCACTATCGAAAGTTTCGAAAAAATCTGCGAAAGAACTGTTGCCACAACCCTTTTTGAGTGTTTTTCAAAGATTACAGGTTATAGGCCTCCTTGGGGAATTCTCACAGGAGTGCGCCCTGCACGGCTTTTTTCAAGAACGGTTAAGGCGATTGGCAGAGAAGATGCCCTTTGCCGTTTCAGAGATGATTTGAAGGTCAGTGATACTAAAATATCTCTTTGTGAAGAGGCTTACAGAGGCGAAAATGCCATAACAGAACTTTCAAGACCCGATTCTTTTAGTCTGTATGTTTCTATTCCGTTTTGTCCATCAAGGTGCAATTATTGTTCCTTTGTTTCTCATTCGGTGGAAAAAGCAGGGGAGTTAATTCCCGATTATGTTGACCACCTCTGTCGAGAAATAGAGGTTACCGGAAATATGGTCAATGAACTTGGTTTACGCCTTGAAACTGTTTATGTAGGCGGAGGTACACCAACCGCAATCAGCGCAGATTTGCTTAAAAAGGTTTTAAATGCTATAAGGAGCAATTTTAATTTATCCCATATCCGCGAGTTTACCGTTGAGGCGGGGAGACCTGATACTGTTACTGAAGAAAAGCTAAAGGTTATAAAGGGCTGTGGCGCCACCAGAATAAGCATAAATCCTCAAAC
>JAZRNX010000002.1:0-10798 GCA_045648365.1 Acutalibacteraceae bacterium | reverse complement strand
ATCCAGTGGTTGTCTTCCTAAGACCGCTTGGCCCTCCGACTTCATAGGAACATCAGGGGTGAAACGATGAGCACTGTTGTTGGAAACAACGGGGCATTCAAGTTTTGCATATGCCTCTTCAAGCGCTTTGATTTCATCCTTTTTCATATCAACTGCACAGAAAACGAAATCAACAGAAGCGGCTACGGCTTCCATATCTTTAACTGCATCGTAGATTTTCATTTCTTTGAGGCTTTCGGGGATTGGGTCGGTCATTGCCCAACGGCCTTCAACTGCCTCCGCATAGGTCTTTCCGGCACTTCTTCCGCTTGCGGCTAAGGTGGTTACGTTAAACCAGGGGTGATCGGCAAGTAAAAGAGCAAATCTTTGACCTACCATACCTGTTGCACCGATGATGCCTACATTGTACTTTTTCATTGTAATCATCTCCATATAAAAGAAAAAAATAGTTGCCATATGACCGATTTTGCAATATAATAAATAAATATTAAGTGTAAACCATAATCATACATAATAAATATAACATTTATACAGTTATTTGTCAAACTTTTTGAAGGGAAAATTAGCGGTAATTTTATGAAAACAAGCGACTTTTTTTACAATTTACCTGAAAATTTAATCGCTCAAACCCCCATTGAGCCACGGGATGCTTCTCGGCTTTTATATTTATCCCGTGAAAATGGTAGTGTAGAGCATAAAAATTTCAGTGATTTAACCTCATTTTTAAAGAAGGGCGATTGCCTTGTTCTTAATAATACAAGGGTTCTACCTGCCCGACTTTACGGTACGAGAATTGATACGGGCGCGGTAGTTGAATTTGTTCTTTTGAAGCAAAGGTCAACTCTCCTTTGGGAGTGTCTTGCGGGCCCAGGTAAAAAGGCAAAAGAAGGTTATGAATTTAAGTTCAGCGATAAACTTTTTGCTACCGTTAAAGAGGTTTTACCCGATGGCAACCGCATTATAGAATTCAAGTGCGATGGCGAATTCTTTGCAACTCTTGATGAGGTGGGAATGATGCCTTTGCCGCCTTATATAAAGGAAAAACTTTCAGATAAAGAGCGTTATCAGACCGTTTATTCTAAGGAATTAGGCTCTGCTGCAGCCCCCACGGCAGGTCTTCATTTTACCGATAAAATGCTTAAAAAAATAAAAGATATAGGCGTTAGTGTTGCATATGTAACTCTCCATGTGGGACTTGGCACCTTCAGACCCGTTAAGGTTGACGATATTACCGAGCATAAAATGCATACCGAGCATTATGTAATGCCAAAAGAAACGGCGGATATAATCAATAAAACTAAAGCAGAGGGCGGTAGAGTTATCTGTGTTGGTACTACAAGCTGCCGTACCCTTGAAAGTGTTGCGAATACCTATGGCGAAATTAAAGAATGTTCGGGTGATACGGGGATATTTATTTACCCGGGTTATGAATTTAAGTGCATGGATGGACTAATAACCAATTTCCATCTTCCCGAAAGCACTTTAATAATGCTTGTTTCTGCCTTTGCGGGTTATGAAAATACAATGAATGCGTATAACATTGCAGTAACCGAGCAATATCGCTTCTTCAGTTTTGGAGATGCAATGCTTATCATATAAATAGGAGATACTATGTTTAAACTAATTAAAGAAAACGGCGGCGCCCGTAGAGGTGAATTTGTCACCAATAGAGGCACCGTACAAACCCCCGCATTTATGAATGTTGCAACTGCGGGGGCTATAAAAGGCGCAGTTTCTGCCGAGGATTTAAAGACCCTAGGTTGTCAGGTTATGCTTTCTAACACCTATCATCTGCACGTCCGCCCCGGTGATACTGTGGTACGTGATTGCGGCGGACTTCATAAGTTCACTACTTGGGATGGACCTATCTTAACTGATAGCGGCGGATTTCAGGTGTTTTCCCTTGCAAAGCTTCGTCATATTGAAGAAGAAGGCGTTACCTTCTCAAGTCATATAGATGGTCGCAAGATTTTTATGGGACCAGAGGAGAGTATGCAAATTCAGTCAAACCTGGGCTCTACTATAGCCATGGCATTTGATGAATGTGTTGAAAATCCCGCAACCCACGACTACTCAAAGGCATCATGTGAGCGGACAACGCGTTGGCTTAAGCGTTGTAAGGATAAAATGCAGGAGCTCAATTCCCTTGAAACTACTATCAACCGCGAACAGATGCTTTTCGGTATAAACCAAGGTTGCACCTTTAACGACCTTAGAAAAGAGCATATGAAGCAAATCGCCGAGCTTGATTTGGACGGCTATGCCATAGGCGGTCTTGCTGTTGGTGAACCCACCGAGGTTATGTATGATGTAATAGAAAATGTAACCCCTATTATGCCTAAGGATAAAATCAGATACCTTATGGGCGTTGGTACACCCCTTAATATTCTTAACGCGGTGGAAAGGGGAGTAGACCTTTTTGACTGCGTTATGCCAAGCCGCAATGCCCGTCATGGTCATCTTTTTACCTCAAAGGGTATAATAAATATAAATAACAGCAAATATGAGTACGATATGTCGCCTATTGATGATGAGTGTGACTGTCCTGTTTGCCGCCAGTATAGTAAAGCGTATATCCGCCATCTTTTAAAGGCGGGGGAGATGCTTTCCCAGCGCCTTACCGTTATGCATAACTTATGGTTTTACAATCATCTTATGGAGGATATCCGTAAAGCTATTGATGAGGATAGATTCCACGAATTTAAAGCTGAAAAGGAAAAAGTTCTCGGTAAACGTATTTAAAATAATATTTACAAAATTTCCCTTGCAATTATAGGGGCTATTCGGTATAATAATGTTTGAAATATTTTGGAGGTTTAAATTTTATGAATTTTAACTATTTTCTTCTTGATGCAGCACAGTCAGCAGGCGATACTGCAGCACAAGGCGGTTTAATGTCTGCTCTCGTTACTTTTGCACCCCTCGTGCTCATCTTCGTTCTTATGTACTTTATGATTATTCGTCCTCAGCGCAAAAAGCAGAAGGAAGAGCAGAAGATGCGCGATAGTTTGCAGGTTGGCGATGAGATAGTTACAATCGGCGGTATCTATGGCAGAGTAATCTCTCTTAAAGAGGATACTATTGTTATCGAGTCAAAAAGCGACCATAGCAAAATCACTATTGCCCGTTGGGCTCTTCAGCAGAACTTAACCGTTCACGATGATGTTGCTGCAAAATAAGTAATAAAAATTTCCCTTCGTAATATATTTATTACGGAGGGATTTTTTATGAAAAAGGATTTTACTGCGGATACGGGTTCTCTTTGGAAGTATTATTTGTGGGGCGGAATTTTAGGTGTTATCGTCACTGCCGTTTCGGTGGCGATTTTTTCGGCGGTTATTTTATTTTTAGAAATGGATAGAATTTATGCCCCCGCATTTGCTACAGTGGCTTTGGCGCTCGGAGCTTTCTTTGCGTCTCGTTATGCCGCTAAAAAAATAGGCAAAAAAGGATATTTAACGGGTCTTATAATGGGGCTTTTATTCTTTCTTATAGTTACGCTCTTCGCCCTTGTTTTCGATGATAACGGCGGCGGTTTTACCACGGTTTTTCGCCTTATTATAGTAACACTTGCTTCGCTCATAGGCGGTATATCAGGGGTAAATAAAGATAAAAATAAAAAATACATATAAAAGCAAAGCAGAGCTAATCGCTCTGCTTTTTTGTCGCTTTGAGTTTATATTCGCCGGGTGTCATATCGAAACGGCTTTTGAAAACCGATAGAAAATTTGAAAGGGAGCCGAAGCCCGACATAAAACAGGCATCATTAACCGAAAAGCCGCCCGAAAGAAGCATACTTGCGTACCCTGAACGAAGATTATTTAATCGGTCAACATAGGTCTCTCCCGTAACCTTTTTAAAAAGCTCGCTAAAATATGTAGGATTAAAACCCGCCTGCTTTGCAAGGGTTTCAAGGGTTAACTTTTCTCTAAAATGCATTTCAAGATAAAGAATAGATTTCCTTATACCCGAAAGTTGAGTATGGTTTATATAATCCATATTTTCTATGTTCATATTCTTGGTGAAGAAACTTAAAATATACTGGCAAAGTTGCTTTTTACATTCGCCACCGCTTTCACATTCATACTGCAAAAGTTTAGTAGCCATAATAATACGGATATATTCATCATCGTTAAGTTCGTATGTCTTCTTAGGCGCTGAAGAAATCAAAAAGGACAATACTTCATCTGAAAGCATTTCTTCGTCAAAGGAGATATTTATCATTGATATGCCGGAAGGGGCATAAATTCCGTGAAAATCGGTGGGACCTAAAAGATATATACTGCCTTTTTGGATGGGAGAATCAACACCGTTAAGATTATGGGTACCTCTGCCTGAAGTAACAATTTCTATTTCGAAATACTTGTGCCAATGGGTTTGATATCCCTTGGAATGATGGGTGGAGATAGTAATATGATTTTCGTCCAGGATAAGAGGACGGTTCATATGAGCGAGTTTCTTTGATGATTTTGATGTTTTCATAATGTCACCCCAAGTAATTTTATACTATTTCTTTTAAAAAAGCAATAAAAACCGAAGAAACAATATACACGATATTTTTGGCAATAACCGAAAAAAGTGAAAAAACAACTATTTTTGACCTTGCAATTTATTTAATAATAAGTAAAATAAAATATAAGGACATACAAGGGGGTTACCTTATGAAAACTATATCACTGAATGGTGTATGGAATCTTCTAGGTCAGCGTCAGGAAGGCGACGGTACAGATAGATTAAATATTACTGCCACCGTTCCTGGTGTCGTTCAGCTCGATTTATCAAAAGCAGGATATCTGCCGGAAGATTTGTTTATGGGTATGAATGTTACCGAAACAGAAAAATTTGAAGATTATGAATGGTGGTATGAGCGCAGTTTTACCGCACCCCCCGAAAGAGAAAATGTTTATATCGTTTTTGAGGGCGTTGATTGTGTCGCTGAATATTACCTTAATGGTCAACTTTTCGGTGAAAGTGAAAATATGCTTACCGCCCACGAGTTTTTAATTGATGATTATCTTACAGACGGGGAGAATATATTAACCGTACATATCAAATCTCCCAGCGTAGAAAATCATTATCTCAATTATACCGTAAGCAATATGTTTTCCTGGGATAACGGTGCTTTGGAAACAGGCCTTCGCCGCGCACCCCATACTTATGGTTGGGATATTATGCCCAGAGCTGTAACATCAGGTCTTTGGCGTGATGTTAAGATTGAAGTTAGGGATAAAATTAGATTTAATCAACTTTATTATAATGCTATTGGCTCACTTGTTAATGTGTTCTTCGAACTTGAGTGCAAATGGGCAGATTTTAAGGATATAGAATTGGTTTTTGAAGGTAGTTGCGGAGAGGATAGTAAATTTCGTCACTCCGTTAAAATTCCCAATAGCGGAAAAACAGGTTATAAAGCCAAACGCCTAGATATTTATATTCCTAATGCTAAAAAATGGTGGCCTTACGGTTATGGTGATGCCAATGTTTACGATGTTACTGCATCTATTTACAGTGAAGGCAAATTAATTCACGAAGAAACTTCATCCTTCGGTATCCGTTCTATTGAACTTGATAGGACTGAAACTACTGATGGTCAAAACGGTAAGTTCCGTTTCCTTGTAAACGGTGTCGAAATTATGTGCAAGGGCTCTAACTGGGTACCGCTTGATGCCTTCCATAGTCGCGATAAAGAGCGTTACCAAAAAGCTTTTGAGCTTGTTAAGGATATCGGTTGCAACATTCTTCGTTGTTGGGGTGGTAATGTTTATGAGGACCACGAATTCTATGATTTTTGCGATAGAAACGGCGTAATGATTTGGCAGGATTTTGGTATGGCATGCCGTTCATATCCCGAAGATGATAGATATAAGAAATTACTCGAAGATGAAGCAACGGCAGTTGTAAGAAAACTAAGAAATCATCCCAGTATTATTCTTTGGGCAGGAGATAATGAAATTGACCAGATTTATTTAGGATTTACTAATCCTAATAACAATTCTCTTACCCGTGAGGTGTTGCCTAAGGTAGTTCGCCTTAACGATTTCAGAAGACCTTATCTTGCAAGTTCCCCTTATTATTCCCAAGAGTTTTATGAAAAGCGCAAGGAAGGATTGGTTAATCCAGAAGACCATGTTTGGGGACCTCGTGATTACTTTAAGAGCGATTTTTACAAGAATAATAAGTCCCACTTTATAAGTGAAATTGGTTATCACGGTTGTCCTTCTATGGAATCCATAAAGAAATTTATAACACCTGAAAAAATTTGGCCCTATAAGGATAACGAAGAGTGGAATCTTCACTCCAGTGACCAGCAGAATAGAGATAATCGAGTTATTTTGATGGAAAGACAAGTTGCTCAGTTGTTTGGCAATGTTCCCACTGACCCAGAGGAGTATATATATGCTTCTCAAATTTCTCAGGCAGAAGCCAAGAAATACTTTATAGAGAGAATGAGAGCGGCTAGACCACAAAAATGTGGCATTATCTGGTGGAACCTTCTTGACGGTTGGCCTCAAATGTCCGATGCGGTAGTTGACTATTACTTTAATAAGAAAATAGCTTACAATTATATTAAGCGTTCTCAAGCGCCATTCACTATTATAGCTACCGAAATTCAAAATTGGAGAATGGCATTTAAAGCATGTAACGATACGCTCAAGGATTTAAAGGGACACTGTGTGATTAAGGATGCCGAAACCGAGGAAATCCTCTTTGACGGTGACTTCTATGCTCCTAAAAATTCAAGTACTTCCTTCTTTAGTACAATAATGTATTATTCCGCTCATAAAATGCTCATATTTGAGTGGGAAACTGAAGACGGTGAAAAGGGAATAAACCACTATCTTTGCGGTTATCCTCCATTTGACCTTAAAAAGTATAAGGAATTAACCGAAAAATACGGTATTTAAATTTTAAAAACAACTACAATAAAAGCCCTTCGTGAAAACGAAGGGCTTTTCATCATATTATTTCGTATTTTATTTCTTCTGAATATTTATCAACGAGTTCTTTCGAAACGTAACCCGTTTCATCAAATTGTGTGTTTGCGGAACCTGCCGCCATACCAAGCTTAACTGCATCTATAAAGGAAAGTCCTCTTGCTATTCCTATCGCGATACCTGCAACGGCGCTGTCACCTGAACCTACTGCATTTTTAACTGAAACGGCAGGGGAGCGGAAGCGGTAAAAATCATTATCTATATACGCAAATGCTCCGTCACCGCCCAGAGTGATTATGGGTAGTTCTATGCCCTTTTCGTAGAGTATAAGAAGGGCTTTTTTTATACCTTTATCATCTTTTGTTTCAATTCCAAATAGTTCTTTTATTTCATCGCGATTGGGTTTAACCATAAAGGGTGAATATTCAATTATATCTTTAAGTGTATTACCGCTTGTATCGACAATAATTTTTTTAGCTTTTGATTTTGCTATGCTGATAAATTCCTCGTAAAGCGAACTGTCTGTACCTGGAGGCAAACTACCTGATACACAAATAATATCACTTTTATCTGCTTCACTTCCAAATTCATTTATAAGTGAAGCAATTTCTTCTTTTGTAACTGATGGACCCGCTTCAAGAATTTCGGTGGAATTGCCGTATATATCTGAAATATTGGTGTTAATTCTGGTTTCTCCGCGAACTCTTGTGAATTTTTCTTCAATGCCGAGCTTTCTTACTTCATCGCTGACAAACTCGCCATTTCTGCCACCGATAAAACCCAGCGCCATAGCGTTTTCACCGAGTAGTGCGGCAACACGAGCAACATTAATGCCTTTTCCACCTGCGGTTGCGGTAGATTTGAATGGGCGATGCACCTCACCGATTTTAAGTTCATCAACAAAATAAACCTTATCGATGGTCGGATTAGCGGTAACAGTTAAAATCATATTCTCACCTCGCGAAAACTTAACAAAGTTATTATAACACTCAAAAATTAAAACCGCAAGAAGTAAAGGGAAAATTTCCGGACATCAAATATTATATAATCTATATTGAAAAAAGAGAGGTAATGAAATATAATGTATATATACCTTCTTATTGTTTGAGGAGAAGATTTAATGGAAATTAAAGAGAGCTTATGGAATAATTTTAAAAGGCTAGATTTCGAATTTGAAGGAAGAAATGCTATACTTATTTGTCCCGATGAGGCCGTCGAGGGAAATAAATGGCTTTATAAGACCGAATATTTCGGCGCTTTTCCCAATTTCGAAATTGAAATGGTTAAAAAAGGATATTTTTTAGCGCATGTGCAAAACACCTATCGTTTATGTCCCGAAGAGGATACGGATATGCGTCCTCGATTTTGCGAATTTTTAAAAGAAAATTTCGGACTTAATGAGAAATGTTTGCCCGTAGGAATGAGTTGCGGCGGTATGCAAGCGGTATATTTTGCCGCTAAATATCCGCAGTATATTGCGGCGCTTTATATTGATGCTCCCGTGCTTAATTTGTTAAGTTGGCCGTTGGGACTTGGCAATTGCAAAGGTCCGTCGGTAGATGAATTTAATAAATATGTTGGAATTCCGATTAATGAGATGTTGAATTACAGAAACCATCCCATCGACCATAAGGAAGAACTTCTTAAATCGGGAATACCCGTATTTATGATTTCGGGGGATAGTGACGTTATTGTGCCTTATGAGGAAAACGGTAAGATGCTTACCGATTATTTCAGGGCAAATGGTGGCAATATTACTGAAATTATCAAACCGGGCTGTGACCACAATCCTCACGGACTTGATGATTTAACGCCTTTATTTGATTTTGTAAAAAAATATTATTAATATAACAGATATTTTCAATCGCTTTTTTCATAGGATTATATATGAAAGAAGTGATATGCTTGAAAAGAATTTTATTATCCTTTTGTTTCGTAACGATTATCTGCTCCTTAACTGCAATCTCCTTTTCGGGAATAAATAAAATTTTGACATCTGGTAACATAATTCCCCGAAAAACCGTGATTCTGGATGCAGGCCACGGCGGGTTAACTAATACTACACATTAGGTCCAAATCTGCCGTGAAACATCAATAAAAAGTTAATCACCCTTGCAATCTAAATCAGGTTGCAAGGGTGATTTTCTATTTAATTACCGCCAGGGCCGTCTCTGCGTTCACGGGTGTCGTGAACATCAATTTTACCGATTATATCTCCCGGTTTAATGTGCTTTTTATCTTCTTTAATCTCAGGTTCGGGCTTTTGCTCAATTTTCTTATCATCATCCATAGTGAAAACTCCTTTCTGCTGTTAGTATTTGTCTGCATTTATTAATTCATTCAAATCATTCGTAGGTGGCATACAGGCTTTTCTCTTACACACATAGTAGGTAGTCTTGCTGTTTTTTAGAGTATATTCACCTGTGGGTTTTGTTAAGAGATTAATTATTGCATTTGCAGGTAAATACATGGCAAAGTCGTTTATATTTGCATTATCGTCAACTACAACAGTAACCTTCATTGGCGGCTCATTATATTCTAAAAGCGCCATTAAAAACATTGCGTGATTAGTTGGATAAGAATTAGCTGTGGCAGAAATAAAATCTAACTGCTTTTCTGCTAAGTCTTTATATTTATCATCCGAAGTCAAATGATATAGTTTGACAAAGTTATAAGCCATCAGGGAATTTCCGCTCGGAATTGCTCCATCATAGGTTTCCTTTGGTCGTAGTATCAGTTCTTCGCTTTGGTTTCCGTATAAATAGAACCCACCCGCATTATCGCTAAAATCACTTACGACCTTATCACACATCTGCTTTGTGCGGTTCAAATAACTGTTGTCCAAAGATGCTCTATATAAGCAAAGTTCGGCAAATATATAGCTTGCATAATCATCTAAAAAGCCTTTTACTCCGCGCTTTCCATCCCTAAAGCTGACAAACAGTGTGTCATTTTCACAAAGATATTTTCTTATAAATCCATCGGCTTTTTGAGCGGCATTCAGATAAACGTCGTTTTTACTCACAAGATATAATTCGCACATCGCGGCTATCATAAGTGAGTTCCACGATGTTAAAATCTTGTCATCTAAATGGAGTGAATAACGATTTTTTCTGAACTGTTGCAGCTTAGGTAAAAAAGCTTCAAAGGTTTTGTCATTAGGGTCGCTGTTCAGCAAATTTGGAATACTTTTTCCATCAAAATTTCCTGTACTTGTTATATCAAAATGTCGATTAAATTTCTCTCCGTCCATTTCACCCAAAACACTAATAATTTCATCGGGTGTGAATAGATAATATTTTCCTTCTTCACCCTCGCTGTCGGCATCCTGCGCACTGAAAAATCCGCCGTTTTCCGATGTCATTTCACGCAAAATATACTGTGCCGTTTTTTCGGCAATTTCAAGATATAAACTGTTGTTGGTTACAGAATATGCCTTGCAATAGCTGAGTATCAGCAACGCGTTGTCGTACAGCATTTTTTCAAAATGTGGAACGAGGAACTTTTTATCGGTAGAATATCGGCAGAAGCCAAAACCTATATGGTCAAACATACCGCCTCGATACATCCCCAAAAGTGTCTGCTCAGCCATTTGCAGACTCGTTTTATCTTTATACCGTTCATAATAAGAAAGCAAAAACAAAAGGTTATGCGGGGTTGGGAACTTTGGTGCACGACCGAAACCACCGTATTTTTCATCATAAATTTTCCTATACACAGCCACGGTATGAATAAGCTCTCCTGCGGTTTCAAGTTTCACACGAAGCTTTCTTATATGTACATCAAGAGTTCTTGACTCATCATAAAATTCGCCCCACACACGGGCAAGCAAGGCATCTCTCGAAACAACATTTCCCTCTGCT
>JAZRNX010000001.1:0-5574 GCA_045648365.1 Acutalibacteraceae bacterium | reverse complement strand
ATATTCAAATATTCAAGGTGTAAATCGGTTGCGGAATTTCAAAAACTTAAAATCACTTTGAAAGAAAAATATATTAAAAAAATTCACGAAAACGGCGTTTCGATTCGCCAAATAGTTCGCTTATGCGGTGAATCCAAGGGGTTTGTGGAAAAATGTTTGAGATAACACAAAGACATAGAACCGTCCCCTGTCTTTCCTAGAATTTTTAGAACTCCTAAAAAAATACAATATTAACGAAAATCTTGTAGTGTTTGATGACGCAATAAAAGAGGGGTATTGTGTTAGAAAAAATTATTTTCGGTGGGAAGTCTTTTTCCGAGAAAGAGGAAAAGAATATGACTGTGTAGGCTTTCCTTCCGAAAGCAATGCTTTACAATACCTATTTGATAAGCTTTACAGCATATATGTATAATAAAAAATCACTATACCAGCAAGCATCGCCTTTTGGGGACAAAAGGCAGTTTGTTGGGATAATCCCAAGCCCTTAAAGGTTTCAGGAATATTCCTGACAAGCCTGTGTTTGGGTGACCAAGCGCGATACTTGCTGGTACATAACAGTTCTATTCCCCTGTGTTCTGCAATTTTTTGTTGGCTGGGCTCGTTTATTATGGTGGGTTACGGCGAACTGGTAGAAAAGGTAAATAACATAGATAATAAATTATCTCCTCCCCAAGCGGAAGCAGAGGTTATAGATTAATTAAAAAACTGTGATGCACCGAAACATCACAGTTTTATTTTTATTTATTAACTACATTTATTGGATTGCCTTCTAAAAAGGCATCGATATTATCTGTAACAATATCTAAAAGCCGTTCTCTCGTTGCAAGGGGCGCCCAAGCAGTGTGGGGCGTGATAATAATGTTTTTAGCGTCTTTGAGGGGACAGTCGTTTGTCATCGGCTCATTTTTGAGGACATCTACCGCTGCGCCTGCAAGGTGTCCCGAATTCAAGGCTTCAGCAAGGGCGTTTTCCTCAACTATACCGCCTCGCGCGGTATTAATAAAGTATGAGCCCTTTTTCATTTTAGAAAAGGCATCCTTATTAAACATAAGTCGGCTTTCATCGTTCAAGGGACAATGTGCGGTAACGATATCACTTGTCTTTAAAAGAGTATCAAGGTCGGTAAATTTTACGCCATCGAAGTTTTTTTTGCTTCGTGTGTAGCAAAGCACATTCATATCAAATGCCTTTGCGATTTCTGAAACCTTTTTGCCGATACTACCAAATCCTATAATACCAATGGTTTTACCCGCCAGTTCATCGGTGGGGTAGCAGAGCATAGAAAAGGTGGGGGCGGTTATCCATCCACCCGATTTAACAAGGTCATTATAGCGATTTACCGCAGAAAAATGATTTAAAATATATGCAAAGGTCTGTTGGGCTACGGCACTTGTTGAATAACTTCCCGCATTACAAACCGTAACACCCTTTTCCTTAGCGTAAACGGTATCGATATTATTATATCCTGTTGCAAAAAGACCTATAAATTTAAGATTTTGGGCTACATCAAGCACATCTCTATTTATAAGTGTTTTATTGCAGAGAATCATATCCGCGCCCTTTACGGCTTCCTTTAATTCTTCGCCAAAAAGGGCGTCATAATACTTTACCTCGCCGTACTTTTCAAAAATCGTAAGGTCAAGGTCGTTATTTGAAAGTAAAGTAGCGCAGTCGGTCAATACTATCTTCATTGTTTGCCCTCATCTTTAGGCTTAACCTTGCGCTTGCTTCCGTCGGGCTCCACTATATACATATTATCAAGCTGAGAGGTAAGGCTTCGCTTAAAGGAATCAATATATTCTCTTCGAAGAGCAAACTGTTCGGCTTTTTCTTCCTCGGTTAGCCCTTCGGATTTTTGCTTTTTTGCTAAAAAATTTATGCGGTCAATTTTTTTCTGTTCCATATTAAATCTCGTTTCTGCCTTCAAGGGCTCTGGCTAAAGTATATTCATCGGCATATTCAAGGTCACCGCCAACGGGAATTCCGTAAGCAAGGCGGGTTACCTTAATTTCCATAGGTTTAACAAGGCGTGAAATATAACTTGCGGTAGCTTCACCCTCAACAGTGGGGTTAGTTGCCATAATAATTTCCTTGACTTCACCCGAAGAAAGTCGCGCCATAAGCTCCTTGAGTTTAAGTTGCTCGGGACCTACCCCGTCAAGAGGGGAGATAACACCGTGCAAAACATGGTAAACACCCTTGTATTCACGAGTGCGCTCAAAGGCCATAACATCACGAGGGTCCTCAACCACGCAAACGGTAGTCCTATCCCGCTTTTCATCACTGCAAAAATCGCAGATATCCTTATCGGTAAGGGTTTGGCAGACCTTACATAAATGAATCTTCTCGCGAGCGTTAATAAGTGCCTCGGCAAACTGCTTTGCTCGCTCAGGAGGTTGCTCAATTATACTGTAAGCCAAGCGTTGAGCGGTTTTCTTTCCAATACCTGGCAAACGGGAAAACTGATTTATAAGCTCGTTTAAAGGTACAATATTATAACTCATATCTTAAAACATACCTGGGAGATTAAGGCCGCCTGTAATAGCGCCCATTTCTTCCTCTGCCGCTTTAATAGCGTTATTTATAGCTTCATTTACCGCAACGGTAACTAAATCTTCAAGCATTTCAGAATCGTCGGGGTCAACAGCGTCGGGTTTAATGTTTATGGATTTAATAAGATGTTTGCCGTCAACGGTAACGGTAACAAGTCCGCCGCCCGAAGAGGCGGTATATTCTCGCCCCTCAAGGTCGGTTTGGAGATTTGCCATATCCTCCTGCATTTTCTGAGCCTGCTTTAACATCTGATTCATATTACCGGGGCCGCCGGAATTGGGAATTCTAACCTTCATAAATATATCTCCTAATTAGTTTTCTAGTTCTTTAAGCTTTGCCGCAAAGGCGGATAGAGGGTCGTGGCTTTCGGCAGTTTTCTTATAAGGACCTAATTTATAGGTCTTACCAAGCACCTCTAGAGCGGCGTTTCTAATTGAATTTCTATAAACGGGATTACTGCCGTTTACGAGAGAGCGAAATTGGGAGTTTTCCGTATCAATTAAAAGGTAATCGCCCTTGATATATGCGGCAGAATTCTGCAAAACACCGCGTAGTAGGGGGTTATTCTTTTTAATCAAAGCTAAGATATCTTCCCATTCTGCTATGGGAGCTTCGGTATCTTCCTCAACCTTTACGGGCTCTATGGTGGGCTCAGGTATTGGCTCATCTTCGGGGCATTCGGTGGGTAGAGGAATTTCTTCATTTTCTTCTAAAGAGGCGGGTGGCTCATCTTCGATTTTTTCTTCGATTATAGGTGGCTCTTCTACTGCTATTGCCTCGGTTTCTTCTGTGGTTTTTACAACTGTAGCAACACCTGATTTTTCGAGAGCGGCAATACGAAGCTCTAATGAATTGATATCATTTGCGACCTTAGGTGAGCAGAGCTTAATAACCGTCATTTCCATTTCGCAACGGCGGTTACCTGTTTGCATAGCGGCGGTGGCCGACTGCAAAACACCCAAAACTGCCATTATTTCATTAATTGAATAATCGGCGGCTTGACTTTCGAGGGCTTTAAGACGGGCGGCAGAGCAAACAATAGGTTTTTTATCTGTTTTAACCGTTTTAACAATCATCAAATCCCTATAGTGACCGATAAGCTCGTTTAAAAGCCGTAGCATATCAACCGAAGAATTATGCAGTTTATCAAGCATCACAAGGGCTTCTTCGGTGTTTTGGTGCTTAATTGCATCAGCAAGATTTAAAAGGTAATCATTACCTGCCATAGCGCAAACATTTGCAACTACATTTTCGGTTATATTATTACTATTGGAAGCGCATAAATCTAAAATAGAGAGGGCATCACGCATACCGCCATCTGCAGCCCCTGCAATTAAAGAGGCGGCATCGTCCGTAAGGGTGAGACCTTCGCTACCTGCTACAAATTTAAGACGCTCTATAATTTTTTCAGGGTCTATTCTTCTAAAATCAACACGCTGACAACGGGAAAGAATAGTCGCGGGGAGTTTATGAACTTCGGTGGTAGCAAGGATAAATACAACATGCTCGGGTGGCTCTTCAAGGGTCTTTAAAAGACCGTTGAAGGCGCTAATTGAAAGCATATGCACCTCATCGATAATATAAACTCTATATTTTGCGGAAACGGGGGAGAAGTTAACCTGTTCTCTGAGTTCTCTGATATCATCAATACCGTTATTAGAAGCGGCATCTATTTCGCAGATATCGGTTATAGTCTCCTCACTTATGGCGCGGCACATTTCACATTCGCCGCAAGGGTCCCCATTTTTGGATTTTAAGCAGTTAATGGCTTTACTTAAAATTTTGGCACAGGTGGTTTTGCCCGTACCTCTTGTACCCGTAAAAAGATAGGCGTGAACAATCTTACCCTCGCTAAGCTCGTTGCGGAGAGTATCGGTAATATGCTCTTGACCTACAACATCAGAAAATGTTTTTGGGCGGTACTTGCGGTATAGTGCCTGATATGCCATAATTTCACCTCGTTTTATTAGTAAAAAACTTGTGAGCTAAACCGTACGAATGGACCGATTTACTGCGGCGCACCGACAAAACTGCTTAATGCTGCTCGGTTCCCCGCCTGACATGGTTCACAGCCGCCCGTCGCACAGGACCCGCCCATTCGCACGGTTTAACACACAAGTACATATCAGTATTATAATATATATTTTTAATATTGGCAATAGTAAAAAATATAAAATGTTGAAAAAAGTTAATAATACTGGTATAATCATTTAGTAAAATACTTTTTAGGAGGAAAAATATGAAAGCCCTCGAAACTAAAGAATTGTATTCAATGGAAAACACCATCGCCGCTCCTATTTTTGAAGGAACGAAATATCCTTTTGAAGTTTTACCTAAAATAAAGGATTTTATTTTGGAACTTGCAAAAAACCTTGATATGACTAAATTTGAGGAAAAAGGCGAAAATATCTTTATCGCCAAAACTGCAAATGTAGCACCTACCGCATTTATAAACGGTCCTTGCATTATCGATGAAAATGCGGAAATTCGTCATTGTGCATTCATAAGAGGAAATGCCATTGTGGGTAAAGGTGCTGTTGTAGGTAACTCCACCGAACTTAAAAATGTTATTCTCTTTGATAAGGCGCAGGTGCCTCATTATAACTATGTGGGCGATTCTGTTCTTGGATATAAGGCACATATGGGTGCAGGATCTATTACATCTAACGTAAAATCAGATAAGACACTTACAAGTGTAAAAACTCCAGAAGGAGCAATTGAAACAGGACTCAAAAAGTTCGGAGCCATGCTTGGCGATGAAGTGGAAGTGGGCTGCGGCAGTGTTTTGAATCCAGGAACAGTTGTAGGAAGAAATTCGAACATTTATCCATTAAAAATGGTTAGAGAATTTGTTCCAGCAAACAGCATTTACAAAAAAGGCGGTGAAGTAGCTGAAAAATACTAGAACAAGAAAAGAATGTGCGCTGCACATTCTTTTTTGTTGACAAGACCTACATTAGATGATATGCTACTATCTAGTTTAGCACTTTAAAGCGTAACACTTTAAAGCGAAGAATAAGG